>NZ_CP136241.1:2169188-2479072 GCF_046529725.1 Methanosarcina hadiensis
TCGGTTAAGTTGTCTATTGTGTAAGTTTGTGTGTCATTCTCCGGCGTAAATGTGAAATCCCCTGCAGTAAGGTTCACTGTATCGTCATACAGTTCTATTGGACCGCTTACTGCTTCTTCCGGAATAAGTACTGCATCTATTGCATGGATTACTCCATTGCTAGCATTGATATCCTGCACCACGATCCTTGCATTCCCTACGAATACCCCTTCTTCAGTTACGTTGACAGGGAGCTCTTCTCCCGTATGAGTAGTAATATTTGTCACACTGGCAAGGTCTTCTGCCATCAGTCTGCCATCTGTCATATGGTAGTGAAGAGTTTCTGTCAATGTGCCTGTATCGTTAAGGAGAGCTTCAATGGTGCCGTTGGGCAGGGCATTAAAGGCTTCGTCCGTAGGTGCAAAAATCGTATATGGGCCTTCCCCCTTCAGGTCTTCAGTTAGATTTGCAGCCCCGATAGCCAGCAGAAAAGTAGTGAAGTTACCCTCCTGAGTTGCAGCTTCGATAATATCGTTTTCCGTGGCAGGACCTTCAGGCGGAATTAATAATTTATCGATAACATGTACTACCCCATTATCTGCTGTAATGTCTGCCTGGATAACCTCTGCATCCCCTACAAATATCCCTTCGTCGCTTACATTGACAGGCAGCTGGCTTCCCTGAAGAGTTGTGACATTGCTTACATTAGTAAGATTTTCTGCTGTCAGAGTTCCATTTACAACATGGTAGAGAAGTACCTGCTCAAGTGCTTCAGGGTCTGCAGTCAATTCCTCAAAAGCATCTTCCGACATATCCTCGAAAGCCTGATCTGTCGGGAGAAACACAGTATGCGTTTCGTTCCCTGTAAGAACTGTATTAAGACTGCTGTCATTGAGAGCAAGTGCGATAATTGTGAAACTTTCGTTATCCTCTATCACATCCAATATCGTCGTTGTTTCTTCTTCCTGTGCCGAACCGGTACAGGCGGCTACACTTAATAATAACAATATGATTAAAGCATAGGCTAAACTGGTCAAACCCGATCTAATCCGAATTCCCCCTATTTCTCCCTTCAGCAGACCGGAACTCTATCCCCTGGATCTGAGTCCTGTTTCAGTCTAGCTGAAATTTTTTTTCGTGTGAGTATGTATGATTCCCAATCTTATATATCATACAAAGAGTATTAGTATCTTCGTATTAATATTAATTTATGATGAATAATGATGTTTTTATATAATTTATTTAAAATCATATAATTATAAAAGTAGTCTAATCTGGTCTCTGGTTATTCAGTTTTTTTACATGAAATTATGGGATAAAGCAGGGTTTTCGCTTTCAAAATTGCTCAAAAAGCAATATGCTTTCTTAAATGTTCTTTTCAGAAGCTATGCAGGGCTTTCATCTATATAATAAAACACATCTAGAAGAAAAATTGGAAAAAAGAATGTAATAATTATTATCTTTCATTTGTCTCTAAAAAATAGTCTGCTAGAGTTTAAGATATGCATACTTAACACAGATCCAATACATATTTTATACATATTTTCTTTAAAAAGTAATGCATACAGATGTACATTACATCAAAGTAAAATATTACATTAAAGTAAAACATTACATTAAAGTAAAAATTCTTGACACTGCAACGTCAAGCAAGATAATACGAATTAAACTGATAGAACCAGAAAAGAAATTTTAATTAAAAAGGTGAAAGGAAGAAATTACTTCCTTTCCCTGGCGTAAGCGACGATTGCGTCTTTGACTCCATACTTAAACGCTACCACGATAGCTATTCCCCATGCCAGCGGCCTGAATAGTATGTATACGATGGTAGTATCAATTAACATCGTATCAAGAGCAACCAGAACCACAATAAGAAGCAGGAAGCCCCTTAGCAGTGGAAGGATTATATCTGCCCCTTCTATTTTCATTCCTCTGATAGTTCCGCTCAGGTAGTCCATCACTATATCAATGGAGAGAATCCCTATCAACAGGATCAGGATAGCTATCAGTACACGCGGCAGGTACTGAGTAATATCTATCAGCAGATCTGTAATCATAGTTAGTTGCAGGATGTCAAACACAGCCGTGAGGACTATCAAGTACCCGAATATCCTGACAATACCTGCTATGATGCGTGAAACTGTCAGTCCGCCGGACCTGAGAGAAGCTCCAAAAGCCGTCTGCTCAAATCTCTCATCCAATCCTGTTGAAATTAAGACCCTCTCGAGCAGATCGCTGATGAAGTCCACAATCAGCAGACCTATGAGCAGGACGACAAGAGCCGAGATTACGAGCGGGATATAGAATATTATAAGATTGACGAGGTCATTCACCACTCCGATGTCAAGGAGATCAAGGATGATTACAGCAAAGATGATATAGATAAACCAGCGTATAACTGCATCAAAAAAGCCTACCGTACTCATCTGTCCTCTTCTTAGCATTCCACCTATTACCGTTCTGTCGATCAGGTCATCAAGTCCGATTTTATCCAGTATCGTTGCCCCGATCCTTCCAAGAGCTTTTCCCAGTATTGTCCCTATGATAATAAGAATAATTATGGCTACTAATGTCGGAATAAATGCTATGAACTGATCAAGCATATTGTATAGACTATTCGTTACTTCCGTTTCAACCATATTAAACACCCCTATATCCATTTTAAAACTGATGATCTTCCCAAATTCCCCTATTTTTTGGAAGATTGATTATTATATTTAACGTAATATTCTATTTAATGGATGTTACATATATTTATCTACGCAGGCTTAAAAACTCACTTTTGAATCGATTTTCTAGTTGCGTTGCAAACTATCCTTGCTGTTTAAAACCTTAATAACTGGATTCAAACAAAAAACATGCACAGGCTTAAATCAATGAAGCTCCAATTAAATAAATTGTTTAATTTTATTATTAAGTGAGGCAGAGCCGTGAAATCGAGAACTTTCAGAAGAAAGCAGTCAAAGGTCGGTCTTGCCCCGGGAACTCTTGTCCATGTTGGGGAAAAAAAAGCAGAAAAAATTGTTATCAGGGCATGGATCTATAACAATGAGAAACTTATCGAAAAAGAGCTTCAAACTGTGGAAGAATGCCAGGCCTTGAAAGACCATCCCGACATGAATCTGTGGATAAACGTAGATGGACTCGATAAGATAGAAGTTATAGAAAAACTCGGAAGTTATTTCGGGGTTCATCCTCTTACCCTCGAAGACGTTCTGAATACCGGGCAGCGCCCGAAAATGGAGGATTATGGCTCTTATATTTATACTGTCCTGAAAATGATGTTTCTCGACGAAGAAATAGAAGAAATTATCATAGATCAGGTAAGCATTATCTTTGGCTCCAATTACATACTCTCATTTCAGGAAAGGGCGGGGGACGTCTTTAACCCTATCCGGGAAAGGTTAAAAAACCCTGCTTCGCGCCTGCGGAAGAACGGAGTGGACCTTCTTGCATACAGCCTTATAGATGCTGTAGTTGACAACTATTTTTTGATTCTCGAAAGGTTTGGAGAAGAGATCGAAAATCTCGAAGAAGAGCTTATAGTTGACCCTATGCCTGACACCCTGAAAGCGATCCAGAAACATAAGAGGGATATGATTACCCTTAGAAGGTCAGTCTGGCCTCTCAGGGAGTTGATAAATAATCTTCAGAGAACCGAGTCCGGGCTTATAAAAGAGACAACGCAGATCTACCTGAGAGATGTCTACGACCATACAATTCAGGTCATTGACTCCATAGAAGCCTTCAGGGACATCCTCTCTTCAATGGTAGATGTCTATCTCTCAAGCCTGAGCAACAGAATGAATGACGTTATGAAGGTTCTGACAATTATAGCTACGATTTTTATTCCCCTCACCTTTATCGTAGGAGTGTACGGCATGAATTTCGAATACATGCCCGAACTCGAATGGCGCTGGGGTTATCCTGCAGTAATGCTGGGAATGGTGCTGCTGGGAATAAGCATGTTTCTCTATTTCAAAAAGAGAAGATGGGTCTAACCTTCAGGTTTTGCTTCCCTGGTTTCGCTCAGAAGCCACAGAAAATCGAAGATTTTCTTGGGAGCTTCCCCTCAATTCTAATTTCTTGGGGCTTCCATTCAATTTTAACTGTATATTTTCTATGTGTTTATTCTTTATTCTGGCTCTGGGTTTTACGGTGCCATTTTATCTGGCTGGCAGGTTTTTCAGGAATTTTTGGTGCAGGAGAAGAAATGAGGAGAATTCTGTATTCTTAAGTGATTAAACGGGCAATCGGATTTTTAATCAAGGCATACTTCGCAATATGAAAATCTATTCAAAGTAATTTTTTTATAATGGTTGAAACGTAATAATATTAGAAATTATTGAAATATGTTAGTTATTGAATAGTTGGAATATTATGTACGGTTACTACGACCCCCCCTTTTCTGTAGAACAGGAAGGAGTTTACATCTCCGTAGAAAGGACAGGAGATGGATGGACATACAGGAGGACTTCCGGAAAAGATGAGGTGGAAAAAATCATTCTTGGAGACAGGAAACGCATCATCATAAATCCTGTCGAGCCTCTAAATACTCCAAAAGAAATCACTCCAAATCTGCTGATAGAATTCGAAAAAACACTGATCCTTGCAGGAGGGGAGAAAAAACAGGTATTTCTGACTTTTCCCATCGAAATTGGGATCTTTATCTCGGAAGCCGGCAACAAAAATCCTCAACTCATAGATGTGCTCACCCTTGTGAGGCAGAAATTTACTCTTTACGGAGAAGTTTCAAACGGAGTTGTCTGCAAACACTGGAGAAGCAAATTATATCCGGTTTCTCCTGTCCTTGATCCTTTGCAGGAAGGAGTTCTGGAGCTTACTCTTCGGAACACTTCTTCAGATTGGGCTTCAATCTCAAAAGCCGTTTTCAGTGCATACGGGATGAAACTCTACTATGATGGAGATGTCTTTATGAAAGCCCGTATGGATATACTGAGCAGGAACACAGCTGAAACTGGTTTTGATATGCAGCCGATTAACGGAGAGGTAAAGGGCTATCTTGTAAAAGACCAGAAAATCAGGAAAGAAGCTTTCGGCGTTTATGGCCTCCGGAAACTCGGGTTTGTGCCTCTTAAATTTTACATGGGGTGGGGCTTTTGATCCTTCCGGACATTAATTTTCTTGACAACATTCTGTATACTACTTCAAAGGGTTCGATTACCCCTTTGCACCTGATAAAGTTCGTAGCCATTCTTTCGATTACGGTCATCTTTTCAAGAGTTCTCACAATTTATCTGCGGAGAGCTCTTAAAGACCGGGTAAGCAAGGACGTGGGAGAGCCGATTCTCAAGCTCCTCTATTATAGCACCCTTATTGTTGTTTTCATTTCGATACTTCCCCTGATAGGGCTTGATCCGTCAGGATTTATGCTCGCAGGTGGAGTTGCAGGTATAGTCCTTGGTTTTGCAAGCCAGAATATTGTCGGGAACCTGGTTTCCGGCTGCTTCCTTATGTTTGAGAGGCCAATAAAAATAGGGGACCAGGTAGAGGTCAACGGGATAGCCGGTTACGTTACGGATATCCGTATAATCTCAACTCTCATGCGAACCTATGACGGGCTTCTTGTTAGAATCCCTAATCAGCAGGTATTTACAACAAATATCACAAATATTGTGGGACATCCGGTCAGACGGTTTGAGTATACAGTAAGAATCCGCTATAGCGACGATGCTGGTGCTGCAATATGGCTTATCAAGGACCTCATAGATAAGGAACCGTTCGCTCTCCTGAGCCCTGCCCCATCGGTTTTTGTAAGCGACCTTGCGGACAGCTGGGTAAATATTTCAGTCAGGATCTGGGCGCCTGTTAGTGAATGGTTCGGATTGAAAACAAGGCTCCTGTGGAATATTAAAAAAACACTTGAAGAAAACGGGATAGAAATTCCATATCCACAGCGTGTACTTCATGTAAAATCCGAAGAGGAGAAAAAACCTCAGGTGGCCGAGGAGACTGATAAAAATGAACTTAAAGGGAAACTTGAAGAAACCGAGCCCGTATTGAACTTTGAAGAAAGAGTATTGAATTGAGCTGACTGAGAGGAAAACTGATTTAGAGGAAAGCTGGCTTAAAGGAAGTGAAGCAGGAAGCTGAAAGAAAAAAGGAACAGAGTTTTTAAGTCAGGATTTTCTGATTTCTATTAGCTTTATTTCCTTCCTTTTTCTCTTCTTTTTTCTCTTCTTGCTTCCTATTCTCTTTTATTTTCCCTTGTTATTCCTTATTCTCTTCTATTTTTCCCTTTTATTCCTTATTCTCTTCTTTTTCTCTTCTATCCCTTACTTTTTCTTCCTTACCCCTTACCCCTACTATTCCTTACTCCTTTCTTCCTTACTCCTTTCTCTTTTCTTCTCCTGCGTCCTTATTCTCTTCCTTTCCCTTACTTTCCTCCCAATCCTCATTTTCTGCTTTCAAGTGCATCCCTGATAGGTTTAACTGTGAGAACTCCGGGAGTTCCTTTCATACTATGGGGCGGCCAGCTGCCTGATTTTATTTCTTCTGAGTTTTCGTCGTGTTCGTCTTCGAGAAGCAGGATTACACCTATATCAAAAGGAATATCATCAACCATTCTTGCCCCGCAGACATTGAGTTCTTTCAAAGCTTCTTTTCCTTTTTTTGGGTCAAAGGGGGCAGTACAGCCTTTTATAACATTTGTCTTAAAGCCCCTCTCAAGAAATCCGAGGGCATTAGTGTAGATACAGACTTCATCAACCAGCCCTGTCATGAACACTTCATCAATTCCGAGTTCTGCTACTTTCAGTTCAAGTTCAGGGTTTGTAAAAGCATCATAGTGGTCTTTTGTAAGCCTGAAAAGAGAAACTGTACCGCTGTTAACTACCTTTCTTACCAGGGCTGCAATGGGTTCAATAATCGTTTTTGCAAGCGGGGCTACAAGCCTGCCTTCGTATTCTTTTCCTTCATGCTCATATTTCTCGAATACGAAGTCGTTTGTCATATCCATGATTATTAGAGCTTTCAATCTCTCACCCAATTTTCATCCTTTAATCGGCTTCTCCTTTTATCTCCTATTTTGCGCGATCCGCGATAAGTTTACCTGAAGCCCTTATTTAAAGCAATTTCTTCCGGTAAGGAATAAAACACCAGAACATTTAATATAATTGTATTAAAAATATTTAACTGTAAAAACCATTACTTATGATAAAAATTACCCTGTTATCTTGAAGCCTTTTACTGATCCTATCCTTATTTCATTATGAAACTGAACTGCTTCCGAATTTGAAAAACATCAGGACAAAAACCAAAACGAGCACAGATAAAATGTTAAGCAAAAAATTGTATATTCTATCCCTTGCTGCAATATGCCTATTGTTTGGGCAGGCAGCTGCAATTTCCGAAAACCTTACTTTCATAGAAAATAGATCAATAACATTAGAAAATAATCTCTCATCAATGCCCGAAAATAACCCCTTAATAGCGGTTGAGAATGAGAAGTCCTATTATTATGGAAACAATAAATCAATCTCATCTGAAAATTGTTCTTCAAACCTTTTTTCCCTTGCCCCTTTAAATCCCGAGTTTGAGGAGTACCTGGAAGGCGAAGAGCTCAACGAAAAAAAGATGCTCCTGATCCCAGGAGAAACTTCCGAAGTAGAGATAGAAAATTTAGCTACAGGCTTTATTCCAGCCCCTGTAGACCTCTCACACCTGAAAACGTCCGAAAACCCGGAAAACAGGGGCAGCTATCCTGTTTATTACGACCTCCGGGCTCTCGGGCGCGTGAGCCCTGTAAGGGACCAGATGGATGCGGGAAGTTGCTGGGCATTCGGGACCTGTGCATCCCTGGAATCTTATATTCTCGGAGTAGAGGGAAAAAACATGGACTTTTCGGAAAATAACATAAAAAACCTGCTTTCTGAGGAGTACCCTGAAGGTTTTGACCGCACCCATGACGATGGCGGAAATGCCTTTATGACCACAGCTTATTTCACGCGCTGGAGCGGCCCGGTAAATGAAAATGATGATCCTTATGACTCCCACTCCGGATTTTCTCAGGCAGACCTTCCTTCCTTAAAACATATACAGGAAGTGCTCACCATCCCTGCAAGAAACGGGCCCGAAGATAACGACCCGATCAAATGGGCCCTGATGAATTATGGAGTGGTTAACTCCGCGATTTACTACTCTTCCGACGCTTATGATGAAGCTAACTGCACTTATTATTACGCAGGCTCGAATTATGCAAATCACATGATAGGCATTGCAGGCTGGGATGACTCTATTGATCGGAATAAATTCACCCCTGCAGCTCCCGGGGACGGAGCATTTATCGTAAAGAATTCCTGGGGATCCTCATGGGGAGATGAAGGTTTCTTCTATATTTCGTATTACGACACCGCAATAGGGAGTGAAAATAACGTTCATACAGCCCAGGACCCGGGTTGTTATTCCCATGTGTACCAGTATGACCCTCTTGGCTGGGTTGAAAATATAGGGTTCTCGGGAAGCAGCACGGCCTGGGCAGCTAACGTTTTCACAGCAGAAAAAGCCGAAACCCTTGAAGCTGTAAGTTTTTATACCCCTGCAACCGGTACAGAGTACGAAATCCATGTCTATACGGATCCGGTTTCAGGGCCCGTAAATCCTGCAGGGGCAGAAACTTCTGCTAGCGGGACGACCGTTTTTGCTGGTTACCATACGGTATCCCTGGGCTCAGGAGTCCGGATTGAGCCGGGGCAAAACTTTTCAGTAGTCATAAAATTTACTACCCCTGGTTATTCCTTTCCTGTGGTGGTCGAGCTCCCGCTGGAAGGGTACAGCAGCAAAGCCAGGGCAAATCCGGGAGAGAGCTTTTGCAGTCCTGATGGGGAGAACTGGGTGGATACTGCCCTGGCTCTGGAAAACACAAACGTCTGCATTAAAGCATTCACAAGCAGGAGTGAAGCGGCAGAAGCTGCCTTCACGGCTAATGTTACCTCGGGACCTGCTCCCCTTACTGTAGGTTTTATAGATGCAAGCCGTTTTTCCCCGGCGTCCTGGTACTGGGATTTAGGAGACGGAAACACCTCAACCGACCGTTTTCCTGCCCATACCTATTCGGAAGCAGGGAAGTATAATGTCACACTCCGCGTGGAAAATGAACACGGAAACAATACTCTTGAAAAAACCGGGTGGATTCGTGTAACTGACTCTTCCCTGTTCTACGTGGACGACGACGAACCTGCGGATTTTACTTCTATCCAGGCTGCTGTTGATGCTTCTTCTCCGGGCTCCACAATCATTGTCAAGAACGGCACATATACCGAAAATGTGGATGTGGACAGGGCTGTCACAATACTCTCCGAGTCCGGGCCAGAGTATACGGAAGTAAGAGCTGCAAACCAGAAGGATTCCGTGTTTTGCATAACGGCAGACGCAGTAAATATTTCCGGTTTTAATATAAGCGGAGGGTCCAGACCTGTTTCTCCTTCCGCCTACTCCACAGCCGGGGTCTGGCTCTATGATGTTAAAGACTGCAACATAAGCCAGAACTTGCTCTCAGGGAACTACTGCGGGATTTATGTAATTCTTTCAAAAAACTGCACCCTGGGAGGAAACATTGCAGAATCCAATAATTATGGGATCTATCTATCCTCGACAGAAGGAAATACCCTGAAAAATAACAGAATGGAAAACAACTCTTACAATTTTGCATTTCCAAGAGCTTCGACTGCAAACGACATTGACGAAAGCAATACTGTGGAAGGAAAACCGATCTACTTCTTTGAAAACGAAAGCAACCTTGTCCTTGATTCAGGTTCGAATGCCGGGACAGTATACTGTATCAACTGCCAGAACGTCACAGTCCGGGACCTGAACCTATCAGGAAATCTCTACGGGCTTTACTTCTATAACTCAAAGGATTCCTGTATTGAGAACATTAGCTCGTCAGATAACAGATATGCATTCTACATCAGTGGTTCTTCCGGCCTGGACTTCATGGGCAATAATGCAAATTCAAATTCCTGCGGGCTTCAAATTGTAGATTCGGAATGGAACTCTCTCTCCGGAAATATACTGGAAAATAATACTTACAACTTTGGAATTCAAGGAAACTGTACTTCGCAAAGCGCGCCTTATGTGGAGTCCGGCAACCTTCTTGACGGAAAGCCCCTGTATATCCTTTTCGGAGTTTCAGGCTATGTCCTGGATGCAGGATCAGATGTAGGTTCGGTCTGTTTGCTCAACTGCGAGAACGTAACAATCCGGGACCTTGTATTCCATGATGAAAAGTTCGGGATATACCTTTACGGAACGGAAGGAGCAGTACTCAAAAACAATACGTTATCCGGCAACTATTACGGGGCGTACCTTGAAGATTCCAGCAACAATACTGTACAGGGAAACAAACTTTCAGGAAATTCCCTTGGAATTTACCTGGAAAATTCTTCAGGAAATTTCCTTGAAAACAACAACCTGACCGGAAATCCAGAATACGGCATATATCTTTACGAAGCCAGGAATAACACCATTAACCGCAATAATGTTTCAGGCGGATACACCGGAATTAGGGTGGAATGCTCGGATAATAACAGTTTTGTGGAAAATTCCGTTTATGGAAGTTGCTTCGGCCTGGACCTGTTTGATTCGGATTATAATACCCTGACAGCAAACAATGCGAATTCGAACTATGAGAGCGGTATTCTCCTGACCATAAGCCATCGCAACACTCTTTCACAAAATAGTGTTTCGGAAAACACCCGCGGCATTACTCTCGAAGGCTGGATAGGGGAAATTTTAATTTCCAACAATTCACTGTTTGCGAATACGATTTCAAATAACTCCGAATTCGGAGTCTGGCTTATTGCAGCTAAAAATAACACCTTCTACGGCAATTCGTTCAATAATACAAAAAATGTCAGGGATACGGGCAATAATATCTGGAATACAACCTCTGGGAACTACTGGAGCGATTATACGGGCTCTGACTCTGACCACAACGGGATAGGTGATACTCCTTACATCATTAATTCCATGACCGGAAGTAAGGATTATCTGCCAGTCTGCAGGCAAACCGAAAATCCAGGGGAAAACAATACTGATGAGAACGATCAGACAAAGAAAAGGCGAAGCAGTGGGAGCCGGTCAGCCGCATCCGGAGGATTTTCGATAGTATCCTCTGCTGACGTCATTACAACAAGCATTTCCAGGCAGCAGGTCATATCAGGCCAGCAGGCAGAGTTTGCTTTCACGGGATGCAGTGTTACAGGTATCAGCTTCATTTCAGGGACCAGTGCAGGGACCGTAACCGGAAAAGTAGAAGTCCTTAAAAACCTGCCCGAAACGGTTCCAGAAGGCCCTGAAGGTGAGGTCTACCAGTATATGAATATCACTATGGGAAGCCATGCCTTTGGTGAATCAGGCGTGTTTGAGAGAGCAGTAATCGACTTTAAGGTCCCCCACGCCTGGATAGAAGAAAACAATATTGATGAAGAAAGCCTCGCCCTGAACCGTTGCCACGACAACAAATGGGTCCAGCTTATTACAGAAAAAACCGGGAAAGATGGCGAATTCCTCTATTTCAGAGCCGAGACCACAGGATTTTCATACTATTCGATTGCGGGGAAAAAGAAAGATGCAGTTATGATAAAGCCAGAAGCAACCGGGTTTGAAACAGATACACAGAAGATAACCGGAGACGAAGTTCCTGACACTGACCCCAAGGAAGCAAAGAAAAGTCCGGGCTTTGAATCTATGCCCACAGTAGCAGGCGTTTTCTTCTCATTCTGCCTGTTAAAAAAGAAATATTGAGGACAAAAAAATACAAACTTCAGGTTTAATAAGGGGAAATATTTAATCCCCTTTAACTTTTTTATTTCCGCTTAATAAGGGTTGACGTAGTAGTTATTTGATGTTTTTGAAAAATCCAGATATTAATGAATATAATGAATAAGCCTGATTTTTCTTAATTTTAGTATTTTTTACCCGCCTCCAACCGGAGGGATAATGACAACAAGATCCCCTTCTTTCAGTTCGGTTCCGGGACCCTGGAGAAAATCAATATCCCTGCCGTTAACAAGAAACCTTATCTTTGGATTCTCGTCTTCAAAAGGTTTGCCTGCTGCTTCTTTAAACTCCATGCCAAAACGGGATTCAAGGAATTCAAGGAGATCTTTTACGGTATCCCCTGAGTTCAGTTCGAACCGGATTTCATGAGCCCCGGCTATTTCACGGATAGAAGCAAGAAATTTAACATTTATTTTCATTTTTCAGGTCTTCTCCATCAGGCAATTCCCAGTTCCCTTAATTTTTCTTCCGTGGGTACTCCATCAACCCAGCCTCTGAGTTCGTAATACTTATCAATCATATCAGGCACGTGAGAGGCCTGCCCCTCGGAAGGTCCCGAAGGAGTGGGTTCTTCTATAAGCCGTTTTGGCAGAACATCCTGTGTCCTGTTAAACCCGTACCTGTTATTCATGACGCGTTCGAGGTTAGTGATTCTCTCCCCAATTTTTAGCAATTTCTCAGGATCCAGCTCCATTCCCGTAATAGCCTGAAGCATTCCTGCATACTGGGAAGGGCCAATGGCAAAATTGGTAAAGAGGCAGACAACGCTGGAGTTGATTGCAGAACCCAGGTCCTGCATGAATATGGTCCACTCAGGCTTTCCTTCGGTTGAATAGGGGTCACGCTTCTCAGGGATTCCGAGAATCTCGGATGGAATGGTATAGCCATAAACGTGATCTCCTCCGCGGTTTGAGGTTGCATACTCAAGTCCAATCCCCTGAATCGGGCGAGGGTCATAGGCAGGCAGTTCCATGCCTTTAACGTTTATTGCATATTCCGGAGCCTGATACTTTTCTGCGAGCTTTCTCGAGCCAAGCCCAAGGTCAGCTCCAAACCCGGCTTTATATGCTGTCCTCCAGACACACTCAACCATTGCTGCTGCGTCCCCGAACCTGAGGTTAAGACTCAGAAGTTTTTCTTCAGGGATTTTTCCTTTCTCCACAAGTTCCATTGCACAGGCAATTGTCCCTCCCATGGAGATCGTATCTATCCCGAACTCGTTGCAGAAATGGTTGGCTTTTATAACGGCGTCAAGCTCTTTTACTCCGCAGTTGGAGCCCAGGGCAAAAATAGTCTCATATTCCGGACCTTCGGTATATCTCACATTAAAAGGCCCTTCCGGAACTACGGATTTTCTTCCGCAGATAATAGGGCAACCCCAGCAGCCTGTAGTACCTGTGAGATAAGCTTCAGTGAGCCTTTCTCCGCTCTGTTCATCAGCTTCAGGGTAATGACTCTGCTGGAAATTTCTATGTGAATATGCACCATGTGCATTTACAATGTTCACAAGGACTGCAGTCCCGTAAACGTGCAGGCCTCCTTTGGGACCAGTAACCGGATTTTCCCTGATAAGACTCATAGATTCCGCGACCTTTTCGACAAGCATCTCCGGATTTGCGGATTCCTGTCTCTGGTTACCGGAAACTACAATCGCTTTCAGCTTCTTGCTGCCCATTACAGCGCCGGAGCCTGTCCTGCCTGCTGCCCTGTATTCATCATTCATTATACAGGCAAAAGAGACCAGGTTTTCGCCGGCTGGCCCTACGCAAGCAATAGAGGTTTTCTTCGGGTCCGTCCCTACCCTGCCAAGCAGCTCTTCCGTAACTGCGGTTACGGTCATGCCCCAGATATCGGGAGCTTCAACAAGTTTAGCTTTTCCGTTTATAATCGTAAGGTAAACGGGTTTTTCAGAAATACCCCTGACAACTACTGCATCGTAACCTGCGAACTTCAGGAATGGACCCCATTTTCCTCCGGAATTTCCACTTCCTACCGCTCCTGTGAGGGGGGATTTGCTTGTAAGGATATGGTAACGCCCGCTTGTCGGCACTCTTGCACCTGTAGCAGGGCCTGTAGAGAAAACAAGAAGGTTATCCGGGTCAAAGGGCTGCATATCATCCCTGAACTCGTCATATATCAGTTTCAGGCCGAGCCCTTTTCCTCCAAGGTACATACTCAGCATCTCTTCGTCCAGCGTTTTATCTTTAAGCTCTCCGGTTTCAAGATTAACATCAAGAATTTTTCCTGCATAGCCCCCTAACATAGATAGTCTCCTCCAAGGGTTTAGTTTCAGTTTTCCACACTGCTCCGTCTTCCAGTTCCGGCAACAACCCCTTACTCTCCCACAATACAAAGCTCAAACGAGAGCCCGCCGGATAACTTTTAGACCACTGAGATTAACGCAATACGAATTTGAATTAATTCACCATATAATTATACAAAAGTTCCTTAATAAAAGTATTCACATTAAAAGAAATTAATTGCAATAATTATCACTGACCCCGGTTCGAGGACTATAACATTGAGAAAAATAGATTTTATGGCTATGTAGAAACCCTCAGAGAGACCAGATCCAATTATTTGAACTGATTTCACGATATTTTATATCAGTATCCTGAATATTGGAACCGGTATAGACAGGTCTTTACAAAGCCATTTTTCGATCCGATAGTTTTTCGATCCGATAGTTTTTCGATCCGCATATTTATTTATATATTTATTATTTAGTTATTATTTGTTTACTTAGATATTTATTTATATATTTATTCGTCCAGTTATTTATTTGTTCATTTATTAACTACAATATACCTGGACCTCGTTTCAGTACTGGTATTTCCGGAATTATTTACCGTCAAACTGACAGTAAATTGTCCAGTTCTATCGTATACATGTATCGGATTCTTTTCTGTTGATGTGTTTCCATCCCCAAAAGCCCATGTCCATGAATCCGGTGATCCTGTGCTGTTGTCAATAAAACTTACACTGAGCGGCACAGGCCCTGAAGCAGGAGATGCGGAAAAGGCAGCGACAAGAGGGTTTGAAATAGCAATATAACCTGTTCTTGCAAGAGTATTGCTGCCATTTTCATTATTTGCTGTCAACGCAACAGAATAAAGTCCCGATTTATTGTATGTATGCACAGGGTTCTGTTCTGTCGAATTACCTCCGTCTCCGAAAGTCCACCTCCATGAGGATGGAGAACCTGTGCTCTCGTCAGTAAAACTGATGGTCAGAGGCGCTTTTCCGGAGGTATGGGACGCAGAGAAATTAGCAACTGGAGTTTTTAAAGCATCCGACACGGCAATATAGCTGGTTTTTGTCAACACATTACTGCCGTTATCATTACTTGCTGTCAATGTAACGGAATAAAGTCCCGATTTATTGTATGTGTATACAGCATCCTTTTCCGTGGAGTTGCCTCCATCCCCGAATGTCCATTTCCACGAAGTGGGAGAACCTGTGCTCTGGTCAGTAAAACGGACCGTAAATGGCGCTTTTCCTGAAGCAGGAGACGCAGAGAAATTGGTGACTGGAGCATCTGAAACGCTTGATACAGCAATAAATCTTAACTTTGTCAACGTATTACTTCCGTTTGTATTACTTGCTGTCAATGAAACAGTGTATTGCCCTGATTTATTATATGTGTGCACAGGGTTCTGTTCTATGGAATTGCTTCCGTCTCCGAAAGTCCACCTCCATGAGGATGGTGACCCTGTGCTCTCGTCAGTAAAGCGAACGGTAAGCGGTGTTTTTCCTGAAGCCGGAGATGCAGAGAATCTGGAAACAGGAGCATTCAGATCGCCTGAAACATAAACATATCCGAATTTTGTCAATGCATTGCCGCCGTTTGCATTACTTGCTGTCAATGTAACATTATATCTCCCCGGTTTATTGTATGTGTATACAGGATTCTTTTCCGTGGAATTGCCTCCATCCCCGAAAGTCCATTTCCACGAAGTCGGAGATCCTGTGCTCTCGTCAGTAAAACTGACAGTAAAAGGCGCACTCCCTATAGTTTGAGTTGCTGAGAAAGCAGTGATAGGGACAGTTCCTGAACTCGGCATCGCAGTACTGTTTCCGGAAACTACACTTATATACCTGGATATCTGTACCCTGTTGCTTCCTCCTTCATTGGTCGCAGTTAAAGCAACAGTATAATTTCCTGGTGTATTGTATATGTGTGCAGGATTCTGGTCTTCGGAATTATTCCCGTCTCCGAAAGACCATTTCCATGAGGTTGGAGATCCTTTGCTCTCGTCAGTAAAACTAACGGTCAGCGGCGCTTTTCCGGAGGCAGGAGATGCAGAGAAGCTGGTAACTGGAGGTGCTAACGAAACACCTGATACAGCAATAAACCCTGTTTTTGTCAGTGCATTACTTCCGTTTGCATTACTTGCTGTCAATGAAACGGAATATAATCCGGACTCATTGTATGTGTGTACAGGATTCTTCTCTGTCGAATTGGTTCCGTCTCCGAAGTACCATTTCCAGGCAGTTGGAGAGCCTGTGCTCTTGTCAGTGAATCGAACGGTAAGAGGTGCTTTTCCTGAAGATGGAGACGAAGAGAATCTGGCGGCAGGGATATTCGCAGTGCCTGAGACGGCAACATAACCGGTCTTTGTTAATGTGTTACTGCCTTTTTCATTACCTGCTGTCACTCTGACAGAATATAGTCCTGGTTTATCGAATATATGTACAGGATTTTTATCTTCTGAGTTATTCCCGTCTCCAAAAGACCATTTCCATGAGGTTGGAGATCCTTTTCCCTGTCCGGTAAAATCGACAGTAAGAGGTGCTTTCCCAAAAGCAGGAGATGCAGAGAAGCTGACTGCAGGACTGCTTAAAGCGTTTGAAACAATAATATATCTGGATCTTGTTAACGTATTGCTTCCGTATTCATTGCTTACTGTTAATGTAACAGTGTATAATCCTGCTTCCCCGTATGTATGTACAGGGCTCTGTGCGATTGAACGTGTACCGTCTCCAAAATTCCATTTCCTTGAGGTCGGAGATCCCGTGCTCTGGTCAGTAAATTGAACGGTAAGAGGCGTTTTTCCTGAGGTCTGAGACGCAGAAAAGTCAGCAACTGGGGCTTCAAAACCGTTTGAGACTATGATATAATTGGATTTTGTTACTGCAGTCCTGTTCCCGGTTTCGTTTAATGTCAAAGTAACGGAATATCTTCCTGGTTTTTTATAACTATGAACAGGGCTCTTTTCCGTTGAATAAGTCCCATCCCCAAAAGTCCAGTTCCACGATGCCGGCGATCCTGTGCTCAGATCAGTGAAACTAACACTGAGGGGCGATCTTCCTGAAGTTGCTGAGGCGGAAAATACCGGCTGTGCCAGGACGGTTACTGTGGCAAATTTCGAATCAGTGCCGTTAGCGTTGTTCACTGTAAGCGTTACATTATAATTCCCTGCCCTGGAGTAGGTATGCACCTCATTTTGTTTTGTTGAACCGGATCCCTCTCCAAAGTCCCATTTCCACCCGTCAGCATTTTTAGAGAAATCCGTAAACTGGACAGAAAGAGGAGCATAACCGGTTGTGAGATTGATGCTGAAGTTTGCAGCGGGAAGTAATGGCTGTGCAGGCAGAGGACTTATAAACTGGCCGAAAGCAGCAGGACTGTAACCTGTTTTTTCCGTAGTTATAACCCTGTTTGTGGCTGTGTCAATTATAGAGACAGTGTTTCCAAGATGTTCATCGTCTCCGCAGTTTGCTACATATACCTTTGTCCCGTCCGGTGTGACTGAGATTCCGTAAGGATTTCTTCCAACTTTAACAGAAGCTACAACAGTTTTTGTTGCGGTGTCAATCACTGAGACATTATTGCTGCGCTGGTTTGCTACGTATGCTTTTGTCCCATCCGGACTGACTGCAACTCCCATAGGCCATTCTTCTACAGGCACGCTGGCTGTAACAGTGTTTGAATCCGTATCAATTATAGAAACAGTCCTGCTTTCACAGTTCGAGACATATATTTTTGCCCCATCCGGGCTGACTGCAATCCCACAAGGACCTGTTTCAACTTTGACACTGTCTATAACGGCATTTGTGCCTGTGTCAATTACGGAGACATTATTGCTGTAACGGTTAGTCACGTATACCTTTGTTCCGTCCTGTGAGGCTGCAACTCCCATAGGCCATTTTCCTGCAGGCACCGTGGCTATAACAGTTTTCGCAGACGTGTCAATTACGGAAACGCCGTTGATATCACGATTTGCCACGTACAGCTTTTTCCCGTCCGGTGTGGCTGCAATTCCGTATGGGCCGTATTTGTCTCCTAAATCGATGGTAGCTGTAACTTTATTTATAGCCGTATCAATTACAGAGACAGAACCTTTGCGATTGTAGTGGGCATTCGTTACATATACATTTTTACCGTCAGGGCTGAATGCAACTCCTATCGGGCTAATTCCTACAGGCACGGTGGCTGTTAAGTTATTATTTTCCGTATTAATTACCGAAACAGTGTTGCTGTTAATATTGGTAATAAATGAGTATGAAGGCGAAAGAGAACCTTTCTTTACAGCACTTAATGTTGCAGTCTTTGAATCCGTGCCGTTTGAATTACTTACTGTAAGGCTAACAGTATAGACCCCGGGCTCAGAGTAGGAATGAGTGGGATTCTTATTTGTAGAGCTGGTTCCATCTCCAAAGTCCCATTTCCACCTTGTTGCATTTTCGGACAGGTCTTTAAACTGAACAGGCGAAGAAAGGAAAACGTAATCTAATGTGGTATTGGTGCTGAAGTCAGCTGAAGGATAAACCGGATGTACAGGGATAGAACCTATAAACCTGCCTGAAGCGTAAGTGCCCTTTCCTGCAAGCATTGTTGATGTGACAGTGTTGGTTGCAGTGTCAATTACAGAAACAGCATTGCAGAGGTTAATTGCTACGTATACTTTTTTTCCATCGGGAGTGACTGAAATTCCCGATGGATTTGGTCCGACTGGCATCGTAGCTGTAACTGTATTTGAAGAAGTATCAATTACAGAGACAGTGCTGAAATACTTATCATTATTAGAAACATACACTCTGGTTCCTTCCGGGTTGACTGCAACCCCGGAAGGAGCTCCATTTACCTTTATCGTACCTGTAACGCTATTTGTTATTGTGTCAATAACAGAAATACTCCCGCTGTCAGAGTTTGCCACATATGCTCTGGCTCCATCCGGTGCGACCACAATTTCCCTTGGACCTTTTCCTACGGAGACTGTGGCTGTAACCTTATTCGTAGCCGTATCAATGATAGAGACATTTTTGTCCCCGTAATTGGTTACATATACCTTTTTCCCATCAGGGCTCACAGCTATTCCGGTAGGATTCCTTCCCATTTTTACTGTACTTATAACAGAGTTAGAAACAGTATTAATTACAGAAACGGTGTTGCCGCCCAGGTTTGCTACATATACCCTTTTGCCATCCGGGCTGACTGCAATTCCTTGAGGAGAACTGCCCACACGCACGGTAGCTGTAACATTATTTGTTGCCGTATCAATTACGGATACATCGTTGCTATGAGCATTTGCCACGTATACTTTTGTCCCATCAGGATTAATTGCAACTCCCAGAGGGCTGGACCCTGCCGATATCGTGGTCACAACTCTGTCTGTTGTCGTGTCAATTACAGAGATATTGTCACTTTCCCCATTGGTAACATATGCAAATGACGAAGCACCTGCAGTACTCACCAGAATTAGAAGAGCAAGTGCCGTTATCCAGAGAGCTTTATTAAAGGTCATCCCCCTAGACATATTAATATAACTCGTTCCTTTCATTTTAGACCCCTTAAGATGTGAATTATCAAATTTATTAGAAGTGTTAAACCCCTTGAAATTTGACAGGTTTATATAACGGATAATATGGCGATCCATTGAAATTGAAGTTGTTTCGGGCTAAGCCGATTATTGCATCTAATGCCACTATTAGAACCCCCAATAAATAAGAATTACAAAACTATGAAAAATAATTGTAAACCAAATGATAATAATCTTTCTTTTTTTAGCTTAGTATAGATTATCTAAATTATGTTTCAGCTAAAAATTTTAAATAATTTGTATTGTAAGATTAATTCTTGATTTGTCTTAAAAACAAAAACTTCCTTCCTGCAACAGGATAACTATAAGGAAAATATTCTAGAAAAATAACTATAAAAATAAGCACCCTGTAAAGATATTATTGAGCTTATCCCGAAAGTCAAGACAGTATGCCAGATCAAGAAAATTTCAAGGACCAAGCGAAGTTGTTTATTGTTTACTGAAATTGTTTACCATTTCTCTTAATTCTTCCATAGGGTCTCACGTTAGTCAGGCGATCGGGCAAGTTTAATATGTATATAACCTGGCTGTGAGATCATATTGACAAAACAGAATGATGTCAGGTTAATTAAATGTTCTTTCATAAAGAAAAGTCGAGAACACTAATATTTATGCCTTTATTCCGCTTACTCAGGCCTTGGTAATGTATTCATACCTGACATCTGCCCTTGTAATTTCTGGCAGTTCTCCCCACATGCCAATATACTCTCCCTGGATCACGAGCGCGCCTTTTATTCCTGAAATTCCTTTTACAGCTTTAAAGGAAGCCTCTACTGATTCCTTACCTATTCCCACCTCATTTCCAAGCGCAGTTGCAGCGGCGTCTGCAAGGGAAACATCATCAGAAAACACTGCAGCCGCATCTGCCATCCCGAAGCTGATAGAAGGCCCTACCGTGCCTGCCGAAGTGCAGACCCCTGTTATGGAATCACGTGGTTCGAAAATAAGCCCCAGATTTTTGATAGGAGATTGTCCTGCATAGATTCCGACCACAACTGGCCTGTCATTTATAAGTGCGATATCCCCACCGTTATCAACTATAGCGTATTTTGCTCCGGCTTTTACCATTGCTTCCACAGCAAGGGCAGAGATTGTGCCTGCAACCGCGCTCATTGGCCCGATTCCCACCGTATTTGCTGCTTTTGCCATTCTCCTGACCACCTCAGGGGCACTTTTCGGGCATTCATAGGGTTCAAGAGTGAGCCGAAAATAAGGGTCGGAAAGAATATAGGTCTCAAGAACTGCCCTGTGGATTCTGATTGCCTCTTTTGCGGCTTCTATGTGAGCCTGATCGCAGGCTGAGATAGTGACTATGGTTTCCTTGAGCCGAAAATGCTCCTTTATCGGAGTTCCGGCAGATTCTTCGGGTTCTTTAAAGGGTTCTCTTGCGGGCTCTGGCATGCTGGTCTACATTGCGTTTATTGCTTAAAAAAGAAATGCTTTTCTGACCCGGCTTCCAGGCATTGAACAGGAGTATGAAAACTGCAGCTTCCGAATGCAGGAGTCAGAGACGCGATTTTGAGTTCCCGGATTAGTTTATTAAAAAAGATTTTTAGCGGCTTTTTAAGCATGCCGCCTTTTAACTCTTTAATTTACTCTGATCCGGTTTAAGGTTTAGTTGTTTTCAGCCAGTTAGAACTGCAGTTTTTTCATCCTTTCTACAGCTTCTTTGATCCTGTCAACCGGTTTTGTCAGGGCGAACCTTACGTACCCTTCGCCTGCATCCCCAAAGCCCACGCCCGGAGTTGCAACGATTCCTGCTTCCTCGAGCAGGAGTTTTGCAAAATTGATTGAGGTGAAACCTTTGGGGACCGGAGCCCAGATATAAAAGGTAGCTTTTGGGGGCTTTACCTCAAGGCCCATAGCAGTGAGCCCTTCGATCAGGGCATTCCGCCTCTCTTCGTAGATTTTGTTTGCTTCATCAACGCAGTCCTGTGAGGACGTGAGAGCTGCAATGCCTGCAATCTGGATGGCATCAAAGACGCCTGAGTCCACATTGGACTTGACTTTCCCGAGTCCCTTTATGAGAGCTTTATTTCCTGCAGCAAACCCGAGTCTCCAGCCGGTCATGTTATAGGTTTTTGAGTGGGAATAAAGTTCCATACCAATATCCATTGCCCCTTCGGCTGCAAGGAAAGAAGGTGCTTCGTAACCGTCATAAGCCATCTGACAGTATGCGTTGTCATGGACGGCAATGATATCATGTTTTTTGCAGAACTCCACAACTTTCTCAAAAAACGCCATATCAGCGGTTGCGGCAGTCGGGTTATTTGGATAGTTAAAGAAGAAAAGCTTTGCTTTTTTCAGGATATCCTCAGGTATTGAATCAAGGTCAGGCAGGAAGTTATTCTCAGCTTTCAATGGCAGCGGATACGGTTCTCCGCCCGCAAAAATAGTCCCTATCTTATATACGGGGTACCCTGGCTCGGTGTAGAGTACGACGTCTTCCGGGTTAACAAAAGCCAGAGGGATATGGGCTACAGCTTCCTTTGACCCTATGAGTGAAAGTACTTCCGTGGCAGGATCAACCTTTATTCCTTTATATTTCTCGCACCATTCAGCCGCAGCCTTCCTGAATTCGGGCATCCCGGCATAGGAAGGATACTGGTGCGTCTTCGGGTCGCAGACAGCCTTCTGCATGGCCTCAACAATATGCGGATGTGTTGGCAGGTCGGGATCTCCTACGCCAAGGTCTATTACGTCCACTCCTTTGGCAATCATTTCATCTCTTGCTTCATCAATAGCTGCAAAAAGATATGGGGGTAATGCGTTTATGCGGTCTGAATACATTGAGAAAGTCACCTGAATATGGTTTACAGTGTGTAATTCTGCATAATTACGGCAGTGGGGATATTAAAAGGTATGGGATAAAAAGAAGAATGAAAAGAGATTGGATAATAAAAGTTGCATATTACTTTTTTCGAGATCCACAACTTTGCAAAGTTTTATAAACTTTGACTTCAAATCATACTGTGTGTCTAAAATTAGAACTGTTTTTCTAAGTTTTATTGCATCTGAGATATTTATTCTAACTATAGAGCTAATATTTGAAATTCCGTTTAATGTTTATTATTATATGGACCCTAGCCTTACAAAACAAGCAGTTATTTCTTTCCCGTTTTTGTTTAGCAACGATGGACAGACTAATTTATCTGGAATCTCTATATTTGTAAAAAGTTTATTCGGTTTGTTTTTGTGGCTTCTGACGTCTCCTGCCCTTTTGATTGCAGTTGTAGTTTACATTTTAGCACCGGAAGACGAAGGCAAACCCGCAGCAATTCACACATCCAGGCATTAATATCCAGAATAATTATGTGGAAAGGAATCAAAAAAAGATTAGAGTAAAATCAGAATAAATAGTCTTAAAAATTAAAGAAAAAATTTGGCTAAAGATTCAGCTTTTAAGTACTTCAACAGCAAGGTCGGCATTGATAATATAATCGAAGTTAATAACCTCATCCCATTTCTGCTGCATAAACATCGACTGAAAACAGACTCCGATAATTTTTCGTTTATTTGAACCTTCCAGGACCTTTCCTGCAATCTCTTTAGCTTTCTGGGGGCTGAAGCCGACCTTTGGCATAGCAAGCCCGCCGAGCAGGACAACAGCATCAGCATGGGCATCCACAGGTTCTCCCAGTTGCATTCCTTCAGGGGTCATGGAGATTAACCTGGCTTTTTCAAAGTCCATATTGGGAATAAAAGTAAGTTTTTTGTCCCTGGCGACAAAACCCATGAGTTCGGCAAATGGGGTACAGAAACCAGGGGTACCAATAAATGTAATCTTTTCTACTCCATCCAGGAGACTCTTGAAACTGTTCAGGATGCCTCCAACTCCCTGCGAGGTGTTTATTATCTGCATGAAACCTTTCTCCTTGATCTTTCATATCCTGTACTTTTTGAGCACTTTATATCCAGCATTATCTACTTTCGCAATAAGATTGGAGACATTCCCATAAATAATTTGAGTAATTCAGAAGTAGTTAATCCATTTTATCAAATAATTAAATGGACTTAAAAGAATTGATAAAAGCACTTGAATTACTTCATTACTGTCGCTTGAACTGCAGTATTATAAGCTATACTGAACTTTTTTGCCCTGTTCAATGAAGAAAAGAGGCCTTTCCTGCAAATAATGTAGAGTAAGAAAAATCCTGAGGTCAAAAATAAGAGAAAAAATCGGCGATAAAATAGGGAAAACGTGCAAAAATAAACTGAAGAAAAGTGAGAAAAGGCAAATGCCCTTTCATACTTTCCTTATCCCGAAGGATTCGAGCAGAATTTCGGGATAGAGGCCGCCGCTTGAAATTGTTTTTGTGCTCTTCAGGTCGTTTACTGTTACCCTGGCAGGAGCGAACATGCCTGCGTCAACTTTAAAGAAGTCAAAGTTTGCTGCTTTGAAGGTCTGGTAAAAGGGCTTTCCGAAATCGCTTGAGGTTGTCGAAGGAACTTTCTTCACGAAATCCTCGAGTTCAGCCAGTTCGCCTTCAAAATGGACGGTGTAGTTGGTTTCGCCGCAGTAAATTACACAGTCATTGGTTGAGCCCATGCACTGGACATCATTTCCTACTATGGGGGCGATAGGTGCAATTCCGTATCCGCTCTTGATGCAGTTGATGTCAAAGCCTATGGATTCGAATTTATGAATACCGGTTTCAACGACACGGGCTGAAATCTGGACAGAGCCTGCGATTGAGGCTGTAGGCGCGACAGCGATCATGACGTTTTCAGGGTCTACGCTGCAGTGCTTTGCAATATACTCAACTACTTTTTCATCCGGGATTTTGTCAGATTCCATGACAAGGACCGCAGCTTCGAAATCATCTTCATATCCGATTTCTTCGTAAAGCTCTTTGGGTTTTAAACCAAGCGCACGTGCGGGACCTGAGCCCATACCGAAGTAGCCGCCTACTGAAATCCTCCAGCCTGCATATTGGGAAGCCATGCATGCAATTACCGGATTGTCGGTTGCCACCTGAATAGCAGGCCAGTTTATGCCATTAAGGTTAAAGGTGCTGTATTTAAGGTCAGCAAGGTCAGCAAGGCAGAGTCTTGCCAGGTACATTCCGGCTTCATATCCGCCTTCTGCTTTAACTCCACAGTCAATGATTGTGGCGCCGTTATCAAGTTTAATTACTTCTGTCTTCAGGTCTTCGCTCCAGTCGAGCATCTCTTCAATGACATATGAGCCCATTTCGTTGACGCTTATCAAAATATCACCTGCTTATCGGTCAAAAAACTGTTTATCGAAGCTTATTGAAATTTTCGAAGTTATTGAAATCGTTATTGATATTGTTTACAGATAAGGATGTTAATGAGTATAATGCTGAATAACTGAGCCATGCTGAATAACTGAGCCATGATGTATAACTGAGCCAACTAGCTCAGGTTGTTTCCCAGATTCGCTATCCGTATAAGGAAGAATCCAATATATAGATACTGTTATAATATTTTATTTAATTAATACTAATCGAAGGATTACGATCAGATTATGAAAATACGGTCGTTTTTTCTGACAATATTATCAACAGCGAGCCCGACTTCGTCTCCTTTTTCAGCTCTTTGCAGGTTTACTCCTTTCTTTATAAGAGAGCGGACCTGCTGTTTCAGGTAAGTGGTATTTCCTTCTATCAGAACCTCATCTCCTATTGAAAGCCCTTCTTCAAGCAGCTTTATTGCCGCAGCCTGTTTTTTAGGGTAATAATTTTCAACAATTCCTGCAGCCCTGCGTTTTTTCTCTGATGCGTTCATGCCTTTTTCAGGAGAGAAACCTTCTAGACCCGGAACTCCGAAGTAAAAACCAGTAGAAAAGCCCCTGTTGTATACCGAAGCCAGCTCGGACTTCCATGCCTCAACTTTTTCGCGGGTATAAGTGCCTTCTTTACAGGCATCAATTGCTTCCCTGTAGCAGCGCGAGACCACTTCCAGATAGAGGGGATCACGCAACCTTCCTTCGACCTTAAACGAATCGATCCCTACTTTAAGAAGTTCCGGAATATATCCTATCATACATAAATCTTTTGAACTGAGAAGGTATTTTCCCCTGCTCTCCACGACAAGTCCGTCTTCCCCATGAAGCTCCCACTCCCAGCGGCAGGGCTGAGTGCATTCTCCGCAGTTACCGGGTTTTCCAAGAACATATGCCGAGAGATGACACCTTCCTGAAACCGCCATACACATCGCACCATGGACAAAAGTTTCCACTTCTATCTCGCTCTGGTTTTTGATTTCCCGTATCTCATCCAGGGAAAGTTCCCTTGAAAGCACTATACGCTCTGCCCCAAGGGCTCTGTAAAACTCTGCAGCTTCATGGTTCGTAACGTTTGCCTGCGTGGAGATATGGATTTTGAGCCCGGCTTTACGGGCTTTCAGGATTACGGCAGGGTCCCATGCGATAACTGCATCTACTCCGGATTTTGCAGCTGCTTTTATCACATTGTCCGCTTCCTCAAGCCTGTCTTCATTTACTGTTGAATTTACAGCCAGATAGGCTTTTAAACGCCGTGCTTTGATCTCAGAAACAAATTCTTCGAGGTTTTCAAGAGTAACCGTTTTTGCTTTTGCTCTCAGGCTGAGCCTGTCGGTTGAGAAATAGACCGCATCGGCATACTTATAGCAGGCTTCAAGCCCTGCAAGGTTCCTGATGCCCATTATTAGCTCCGGGCCTGGACTGTTGTGCATGAAAGAGGAGATACCTGAACTTTAATTTAAAAATATCTCTATCAAATTTACTGCTCCAATTAATTTTACAGTCTAAGAAATTATTATAAGAAATGTGAACTTTTTACGTTAAGTTAAAGGATAACCAGGTTGACGGAAAACTATATATAAGTGGATTGCATTTTTCAAAATGGGGATGAAGTAAGACTTAACAGAGAATAGTTCTGTGTATAGACTGAGGAAAACAAATAGAGACTGTTAATGTTTCAAAATTGGGGGAATATAAAATGGAATATGAACTCGAAGAAGTTGAAAGAGACTACGTGGAATTCCGCAAGGAAATGGGAGAAGAATAAATTAAAAAATCGTATGTGCATTGAAAAAATGCACAGGATTACAAATTAGAGACTTATCAATACTTTTTCTACTTTTTTATTTTTTTAAAAAAATCGATCCTGGTTTTCCTCGGCAATTAAAAGCAATTTTTGGCTGTTGAATTTCTATTCCAAAAAAAGATATACCTTTTAAGGAGAATTACCCTTCATGCAAATTAAAGGAATCGCTCTTGATACTCTTGATTTTATCCTCGGAGCCAGCAAATCAATGGCACCTGAAGAATTCGCCGGGCTTTTGCAGGAAAAAGACGGAGTAATTACTGAAGTGCTTATCCTTCCAGGGACCGAATCAAGTGATACAAGCGCAGTTCTAAGGCTTTTCATGATGCCGAACATAAAATCCGCAGGTTCGATTCACAGCCATCCCGGGGCAAACCGAAGGCCTTCAGAAGCCGACTTGCGCCTCTTTTCAAAAACAGGAAACTGCCATATTATAGTTGGCAGCCCTTATAACAGGCAGAGCTGGACATGTTACGACAGGGAAGGGAATGTAAGAGAACTTCCTGTCCTTGAAATAGAATTTGAAGAGAATGAAGAGATTTGAGATAGAATTCATTCCAGAATTTGAATTAGCATTTTGCTCTGATTAGCCTAACTCTGATTAGTTGAATAGTTAAAGAATCTGGTTAAAGAATTTGCTTCCAGGAAAGGCTTTTTGAATTCTTTGTGATGAAATATTGAAAAGCAGCCCTTTCTTCTTAACCTGCCTTCTGCCTGTCTTATTGCATACCAAAAACATTTTATTTACATATACACATTATTTATGGGATACATCCTGCACCTTTATCAAAATACAGGTAATTCTAACCCAAAGGCTGTATCCGGGAAACATATCTGGAGCTCAGATCCAGATAGCCTTCACGTATCTGGAGGTAGTAATCCTAATGCCTACATGCCAAGACTGCAGATTTTATACGGCTATTGATGAGATAAAAGGCGAATGTTTCAGCCTCGGATTTGAAGTACGCGGAAAAACCGATTCCAAGAAGTGCCCGGAGCGGGCTTTCAGGCCAAATAAAGGTCCCAAATCAAAAAAAGCCGGAGCGGCAAGGTATTAAAATGAATAGCGAATCTGGGACGAGAAAAGCTCGATGAAATGAGGTAGAAAGTGTAAAAGTACATTGATCGAGCTTCTACTGGAAAAAATACCGGAAAGCGCAAAAACCTTTTTTCTGCTTGCCGGAATTAAGTGAATTTCAGATTAAGTTCCATTCAACATTTTCTTTTTCTGTCTGTTTTCACCTTTAATTTATTTAGGTATTATTTTCCGAGAAAACCGTAATATATTCAGGTATGATCTTTGTATTGCTGCCGTTTTCATTCGTTACTGTAAGGCTTACATCATATTTTCCGGGCTCAGTAAACGTGTGAGTTGCGTTCAAAGCGTGTTTTGAATTAATGCCGTCTCCGAAATCCCAGAACCAGTAAATCGGTGCACCTGTACTGTTGTCAGTGAATAACACTTTTAAGGGTGCATTTCCTGACGTGATATTCGCAAAGAAGTCTGTAACGGGTTGATTTTCTTCCTGTTCCGAAATAACGCACATATAGATATCCGGGTTTTCATTACGGAAATCCTGCCACACTATCCTGTTCCCGTAGATAGCAGGCTCTGCTGGTGACCCATTAGTGGTTATCTGGACTTCTTTAGAAGTAGAAAGATTGTACATGTAGATATCTGGATATTTGTTACGATAGTCTACCCACACAACTCTATCGTTATATATGGAAGGCCAGAGATCCGAATGATTGGCCGGAATCTGAATTTCGGTAGAAGTCGAGAGATTGTACACGTGGATACTATAGGCCCCATTAAGCTCATCCCGCCAGATAACCCTGTCCATGTAGATAGAAGGCTGGCTGTGATGCGACCCATTGGAGGTTCTTTGTATCTCTTTTGAAGTAGAAAGATCGTAAATGTGAATAGTTGAGTTTTCGGATATGTTATGGTCATACCATACTACCCTGTCTCCATATATATCGGGGCCTACATCATTTGATTGGTTACTGGTAATTTGAGTCTCATTATGAGTAGAAAGGTTGTACATATAGATGTCAGAATTTGACAGGTTACTTTCATCACCATTGCGGTAATCTGCCCACACAATTCTGTCATCATAGATTTTAGGATTTGAAACTGATCCACTGGCAATGATCGGGGTTTCCTCTTTGGTGGAAAGATTGTACATATAAATATCCCCGTTCCCATTACGAAGATCAATCCATACAATTCTCTCATCATAGATATCAGGAGAATACTCATCTGATTCGCTGGTGGTTATTTGGGTTTCCTCCCTGGTGGAAATATCGTACATGTAAATGTCTCCATTTCCATTGCGGTCATCACACCAGACAATCCTGTTTCCATAAATTGAAGGACTAACCTTATTCGATTTATTGGCAGTTATCTGATATTCAGTAAGGACAAGTTGGCCATCCATTTTCTGTAAAGGAGACGCCGTTATTATGGATAACTTTGAGACGGTTCCTCTTGAATTGCTTACAGTAAGATTAACAACATAAGTTCCCGGAAGGGTATAAGCATACACAGCAGTTTTGTTTACGGAATCGATAATACCGTCATTGTTAAAATCCCATGTCCTTTTTGCCACATTTTTCGAAAGATCTGTAAAAAGAACAGAAAGAGGAGCCTGATTGCTCGTGATATTGGTGTTGAAGTCAGCTACAGGAAAAGCCTCAGCATCCTGTACAATAACCTCCTGAGTTTTTGTAGCTATACCGTTCTCGTTGCTTACTATCAGATTAACCGTATAATTTCCCGGAGATATATACTCGTAAAAAGGGTCTTTTTCTGTAGAATCTGTTATCCCATCATTGTCAAAATCCCATTCCCATACAAGTGCATGCTGTGAGAAATCTGTGAATTGTACAGCTAATGGGGCAAGCCCCTGTGTGGTATTGGTACTGAAATTTGCAACAGGCGATTCTTGCTTTCCATATACAGATGCGAGAGGAAGGAAATCGAAATTGCTTTCATTAAGTTTATAAGGCGAATCGCAAATCCAGTCTCCATCCGAGTCTGTACAGGTTTCAGAAAAACCGGTCCCATCAGGCTTTGCCCAGAAATTGCCGCCAAGGTAGGGGCCGCCTGCAATATTGGGACATGATATAAGTGAATTATTCCAGACATTTTCTCTATGGCTTTCCAGCCTTACGTTTATATTATTGTTAAAATAATTATTGTAGATTCGTTCACCACTTTCCAGGTCTGGAATATAGATACCGCATTCCGCACTGGAGGTTATTGTGTTGTTTAATATTTCAATGCTTGAATCTGTTACATGAATTCCAACACTGCAATTTAAGATTGTATTATTATAAACTCTGGTTCCACTCGACTGAGAAATATCTATCCCACTATAACAGTCAATAATCCTGTTGTTAATAATATCTAAACCACGGTCATACGTATCGACCCCATGTGAGCAGTTAAAAATGGTATTATCAGATACCACATCACCTCCCCCACAACAGGCAAAACTTATACCTATGCCATTTGAGATTTTATTTTCAGTTATCAAATTAATCGATGACCACGGCCCCGACAAAATGTAACCGTTTTCGATTATATTCTTTCTCAGTACATTCTTTGCACTTCCTTCACCCAGGGAAACTCTACTATCGGAAAGCAGATTTTCTGAGATTGTATTGTAACTGGCATATGATAGAGAAACAGGGCTTTTTTCAATGGTATTATTTATCAGATTATTCAGATTGCTCGCTTCAACAAGAGAAATGGAACTGTTAAAGAAAAAATTTTCTGAAACTATGTTCTGGTCGGCATTGACAAGACACACTCCCAGGTAGTTTTCAAATAAAATATTGCCTGTAATTCTGCAGTTTCTGGCATTCTTCAGGCAAATTCCAGATGGATAGTTAGTGTGATTTCCCTTGGCCTCTGTTATATTGAAACCGCTGAGAGTTACGTTATTAGCTGTAATAAGAAAAGCGCTTTTGTTTTCCTCTGGAGATTTTACCAGCACTTCAAAGCTTTTCGGCTCTGATCTGATCGTCAGTGAAGTAATGTTAACAATAATATTTTCCGTATAAGTCCCAGGTAAAACAAGAATTACATCCCCGGGAGATGAATTATTAACTGCTTCCTGAATTGATCTGAAATTCGCTGAACCATTATTATCTACCGTAATTTCCCTGCCGGATGCAGTGCTGCAAAGTGCACTCGTTATAAGCGCAATAATTATTAGAATAACTGTTCTGCTTGCCCTCATTAACCCCACTCCCGCTGAACCCGTTCCAAAGCTTCATCTGGTTTGTTTTGAGAGCAGCCAGAATTTCTCTATCTTGCTGAACTCTATTTCCAGTAAGACACTGACCAGAAAGAGATACGAAGAACTTGAACAGGTATACCATCATGCTTAAACAGAATTTCCTCCGAATTCATAAAATATATTGAATATAAGTATGGGCTGGATTTATTCATACCTTTCAGGAAATGAAGTATAAATATATGAAATAACTAACTACTGAGGAATTTAATATAAAAATAGTATTAAAATTAGTATTAAAATTAGATAAATAACTCTAAAAAAGCCTTTTTCTTTGTCTATTACCGGAGTCCCCTGTTCTTTCAACTTTTTTATTTATTCTTATTTAACTCAGTACCGCAGCTATCTTTTTTATTACCATTGATAGGAATCGCGAATGCAAAGGTACTCCCCTCACCTGGTTTACTCCTGAACCAGACATACCCTCCATGCAGGTGCACAATCTGTTTAACTAAAGACAGGCCAAGTCCGGTTCCCTGGAATTTTTTCGATGAAAAAGAATCAACCTGGCTGAAGGGTTTAAAAAGCTTGTGCTGATCCTCAGGTTTTATCCCGATTCCTCTGTCCTTAACCGTTATTTCTACCAGTTTCCCTTTTCTTCTCGCTTCTATCTTCACAGGATTATTCTCAGATGAGAATTTTATGGCGTTATCCACAAGGTTGTACATTATCTGAATAAACCTGGCTTCATCAGCACGGATGGTAGTAATATCTTTATCCACATCGATCTCTACATTGATGTTCTTTCGGTCTGCTATAGGAGATAACAGGTTTTTAATTGTAGCCAGGTTTTTTATGAGTTCAAACTCCTTATAATCAAGCTCCATCTTTCCGGCTTCTACTTTGGAAAGATCAAGAATACCGTTTATCAGATTAAGGAGATGCCTTCCGCTTTTTGAGATGTTTGCTGCATACCTTAGCTGTTTTTCATTTAACGCACCAAAAATCTGTTCATATAAGAGGTCTGAGAATCCTATGATTGAATTAAGTGGAGTTCTCAGTTCATGGCTCATATTTGCAAGGAACTCACTCTTGGTACGATTTGCAATTTCTGCGACCTGCTTTTCCTGAAGGAGTTTTTCAACAGCTTTCTTTCCGGTAATGTCCCTGCAGGTTTCCAGAACACCTATAATCCTGCCATTTTCATCAGTAACCGGGTTGGCCTGGACAAACCAGGAATTTCCGTCGTCCGAGATAAATTCTCCTGAATCCTTATGCCCGGTTTCAAAGATCTTTTCAATTTGCAGGTATTCAAAGGAAGTGTCGCTTATGCCCTGAATGCTTTTAAGATGGATACCTTTCGCCTTTTCAAGGTCCACATTCATATGTTTAAGGGCAGCTTTGTTTGCCCAGATAATCTTAAGTTGAGGGTCTACAAAAATTACCAGTTCATTTAAAGAATCAAGAAGAACTTTCTTTTCGCGTGCCTGTGCTTTTAACTCCTTTTCTGCCAGATCAATTTCATTTAACATCCCGTTTATTTCTTTTGAGAGCCGGTAAAGTTCGTCGTCACCTTTGAGAGGCAGTCTTTTAGAGAGGTCCTTTTCCGACCTGACTTTTGTAACAAAATTGTCTATCTCTGCGAGTCTCGAAATAAAGAGATTGTCAAGTACAATCTTAACTCCGACACCCGTCACCAGTCCGATAAATACGAGCAGAAAATACATGTAATTCAGGGTTCTTTCGCCGTTCAAATAAAGATCTCTTGGAAAATCAGCCCTCATAATAACTGCAGGCTGAAGTGAAGTGTCCTTTAATACAAAATACCCTGATATTCTCTTTTCACTGAGGGGCTCGACAATAGTCCTGTCTGGATACTCGGAAAAATTTTGAAGCTTTTCTTGAAAATCTAAAGGCATATATCCATCGATTCTATGCATGGAAATTGAAGAACAGCTGGTTTCATTAAATTCATCCAAGAGAGCACTGTCAAGATACCTCCCGAAAATCAACGTGCCTTTCACAGGCCCTTCATAACTTGTTTTAAGTATAGGGTGGCAGGAAACAAGCATGGGGTTTTCGTCAAGTAAAATGCATCCGCTTACTTCATCATCTTCTGTTTTTGCAGAGAAAAGACCACTTTCTACCATTTCGAAAAGCTCTTCAGGAACATGATTTTCCTCACCGGTATTGAGATCTACAGACTTCGTATAAACAACAGACCCACTGTTATTCACAAAAATCATAACATTAACTTTGAGCCCGTAAAGAGTCTGGTTTTGAAGGTTTACATCCATGTATTTCTGGTTTTTATCCTCGATAAAAAGGTAAGTATCATCCCAGCAGGCCCAATCCTGAACCATGTTATCAAGATATTTTTGTTCCGTCTCAATTGTATTCTGTACCCTGTCTACATTCTTTAATGTATCAGCCCGTTCCAGATCTAGAAAATTTGAAAGTTGCATATTATAAGTAAATGCAAAAGTAGCAGTCAGGGTTGCAAAAATTAAAATTGTAATTATAAATACTTTTTTACTAATGTCTATTCCAAACACCCCAGATGACGACAATTGAGAGCTAAAAACAATAAGTATTAACAACATTAAAAAAGGAATTATAAGTATATAAGAATGTGTTGACTAAAAAAGAATTTTAAGGCATCAAACACTTATATTTCGGATTTTTCTTTTAAATATTTATAAAAAAATTATTATTAGTTTAAATATTAACTAATAAAAATTTAATTATATTTAATTAAAAATCTGTGTTATTTTCGCAACTGGATTTAGTCTCTGGTTTATATACCCACGTAGAACCCCGGCGTTAAACGGATGAAGTGATCTGTTGCCCTGTGCGAGCCCACTACCCTGTGCCTGGCGGTATGAAGATATGCATCCTTGAGGCCAGCGACTTGAAACACGGATCCACAGTTCACCTGCAGTTCAGGCTTCGGATGTAACCTCAAGGACTTCCTGAGCTATCTGGATGAGCCTGAACCAGGTGTTGAGGGCAGAGCGCAGGGAAACCGTATCTTCAGCTTTAACAGTGAGTACAAGGAGATTTTTACCCTCAAGTGTCAGCCCTATTCTGGACCTTTCGGAAAAGTTGTCATTAAGTTCCGGAAGGACAGCCTGATAGATCTTCTCGGCAGTCTCGGTTTCAAACTTAAACTCTGCAGAAAGTTTCAAAGAATTCCTCCTGGAAAGAAACTACATACAAGACAAATACAAGACAAATACAAGACAAATACAAGACAAATACAAGACAAATACAAAATAAATATAGATTCTGGTTCTTAAACTGGATATGGTTACAACTCTACGAGCTGAAAAAAAGGTTTTCGGTCAATACCTTTTGAAACCTTTAATGTTAAACTTGAAAAGGGGCTTTTCCCCACCTATGAAATCGATCTCTTTTTCTCCCGCCCCCATTACAAGGGAATTGGCAGGGAGCTGACCGACCGCGTCACTTTCTATCCTGTTGAAGTGGAAAAAAGACTCAAGCGCGTCCGCAACCTCTCCTTTGCCTGTGAGCACAGGCTCGATATCCGGAAACCAGTAAGAATCGAGGTCTTCAGAATACCAGTCCGAAAACCTGATAGAAAAAAGAAGCTTCCCTGCGTCATCGTAGAAAACGAGCTCCCCCGGATTTCCGTGGTATTCCCCCACGATTATGAGAGCCTGCCCCTCTGAGGAGTCCAGAAGTTCCGGCATACCCATTTTGCCTCGGGAAATGCACCTGCTGGCAAAAAAGCGTGAAAGAAGCTTGCAAAGTGTCCTGGACTTTGCAGAAGGCTTGCGAGAAGTGGTAACTAGCATACTCCCCTTGATGAGGTCAGGGGTATTTTTCACTTTCGCTTTACCTGAAAGTCATCCGGGTAAGAAGCACATGCTACAGGAAGTAGGATACAAAAAAGGAATATAAAGAGGATAAAAAAAGGAGTATATAAAGGATAAAAAAGGAATTATAAAGAAAAATCAAACTTTAGTAGAAACTTTGTTGCTTTTTTTCCGGCATCTAAAATCAGTTTCGTATGGAGAGACATATTCCATTATTTTCCTGCAAAATCCGTAGGATCTGTTATATGTTTCACAGTCCCCGCATGTCGTTGGCGTTCTGTCCGTTATTTCGCCTCCTGAAATAGCTTTAGTAATTTTTATAACTTTTTAGGGAATCTTCAACTGGGCTTCCTGCATTGTTAAATTCCTTTTGGTAGGTTTTACTTCACACGTTATTGTATTAAATTTCTTTGTTTTTCTTCAGATATCCTTTGATAGATGATATCTAACTTTAGATATTACTATATACAGTTATATACTTATCTATAATTATTCCTATGCCTTAAAAGCTTGTAATTCGTGATTCTGGGAGGAAAGAAAGCAAGGATAATTCAGATCTCAAAGATCCGAAGTCGGAGAAAAAAATGTTTTTTGAGGAAGATATCCAATTAAATATATAATAAACGGTTAAAATCTAAAGGTTGAAAAATAGCTAAATGTACCAAAAAATGTGAAAGTTAAAATTACACATCTCGCACTTTTGTTGGGGGGAATAGGGATCTCAAAAAAGTGTAGGCTTTTGCAGAGACAATGCACAACCGCTTACTTTCAAAATTGCCCTAGCAAAAATAGTTCTTTTTCTATATATTCAGAAACATAAATCTATCGAATTTTCTGTACGTTTGTGTGTATATTATGCACAACAGTTTATTCTCGAGAGTTGCCCTAACAAAAATTCATTCTGTATTTTATAATGTGCTTTAAATAAAGGTGTACAAAATTTGTACTCTATTTTGAGAGATTAATGCATAATCAGTTTTAAAAACTATTTTTACTAAAAATGGATACCTTTTTGTACAATATCTATTTAAAAAACAGTTAGGTTTTTTACAATAGTGCAAGAGCATTAACTACAATTTTCACTAATCTACATCACTGTGTACACACATTATACAAAAAATCTTTATGGTAATTATTGATCCAAAATAATTTCAAATTCCGAATGAACAATTGAGCCTATAATTTCAGATCACTAGATTTTGGAACTGAGTCCTCCAGAAGGAGAAAAAACTATGAACTTTCACCAAAAGCGAGTTGTATTAAGCGCCACAATTGAATATGACTACAATACGAGAAATTTCAAGACAGGCTATCTTAAGAGAGGCAAATATAACCAAGAGAGGAGAGGCATATACAACGGAGAGAGAAGTGTAGGAGATAGAGTTGAGGAAATTGGGCTCTGTAGAAATCCTCTGAAACAACGAATTTTCATAAGTTTGAACTAAACAGCTTTATTCATTTTTCACGGATTTATATTCAGCCTCCTGAAGCTGATTTAAATAGGTTTTCTACAGAGCCGGAAATTGCACATGATATAATTGTACGCGAGCTACCTGCTGATATGGAGGAACTCTTTGGTATAACTATCAATACAAGAATAACAGGCGTTCGTGAAGGTAGTATTATTCTCTTCTTTGAAGTTATCTTCGCTAGCTACAATATAATTTCAAATTATAAAAATTTCATTGACAGCATTAGTCTAATAAAAGATCAGTGTCACCGTTTGTTAAATGCTGCTTTAAGAAATGAGTTTCAAGAGAATGAAAAATCAGAAAGCAATTTCGAGATCAAAGTTGAAGTTGAATATCCCAGACTGAATTCACATGAGACATATTTTAGGGAATGGCTTGATAGACTACTTTATAGAAGTCGTGATTCTTCACCTCTTATTCTTTTATCACAAATCCCTGAACACAGAGGCGATGGTTTTTTGTATTATTTACTTGTTATGAATATTGTACTAATCATATTCGTTGTTATTTTAGTCTATAAAGCAATAATCAAGACTTATTTCTCATAACTTTGCTATTTAAACCCAGATATGCTTCAGATCTTCAAAAAGTAAAGAAACACACGTTTGGTAGTGTCCAATTTTTCTGCAAAATTACAAATTTTAAGAGGTTTTTGAATCAAAAATTCGAGGGTATTAGATTGGTTTCACATACAGTGTCCGAAAAATTAACTTTAAATTTACAGCAAATCGAGACACTGCCAATAAGATAGTTTTTGTTCAATTACATTTTTACTGAGCCGATCCCAAAAGCTATTTTTTATGCATTTATCATTAGGTTTCATTACTACTTTCTTGTTAGTAGCTCGATTGATTACTTCAAAATTGAGAACTAAGTAAGTAGTTTTTGAGTTTTGGGATCAGCTCACTCCTTTTACTACCTTTCTTTAAGCCGTTTTACTCTTTTACCTGTAAAATTTATATTTTTACAGTAAAATATAAACATTTTTATTTTTGACTTAAAACAGAGCTTCCCACTTATTTACTCTTTCCAGAACATGACTGTTAAGGGTAAATGGCTTATCTGATTTCGCATTCTGCTTCATGTAATGCAAAGTGCCTTTAGAAAACCCTAGTTTCTTCCAGTCAACATAAGAAATATTGAGAATCTTTTGCCTTATGTCATAGGAATTAATTCTCTCAATCTCATATTCAGGATTAACAAAATCCAGTTTCTCCTTTTTGCTAGTAAGATAATGGGCTAATTCCCTAACCTTTAGGAAGATAACATAACTCCATGTGCTTTCTTTTCCCTGGTAACTTACTTTTTTGTTCAACATATTGGAAAACTCATTAACAATCTTCCTGGCTCCTGTAGGCTTTATTTCATGCAAAAAAACCTCCAATAAGAAAAAAGTGACTATAACGGAAGAAAATAAGCCTGTAATACTATGAATTGTAACTCCGAATTCTTCCCCGATTCACATACTAACATTTAAAATCTTTAAATTCGTTTCAAATGTAATGGAAAAAATCAGGAGGATTGAGGAATGAAAGCAATTCACAGGACAGCAATTGCGCTGGGTTTTTCTCTGGCAATTCTTTTTCTGATTGCAGGAACAGCTACTGCGGGTTATGGCAGTTATGAACAGCTGGCGATAGATATCGGGTTAAAGCAAGTACCATATGATATCAACGGCGATTTTACAACCGTTTCGGGAATCACCTACAACTCTTCGTCTGGCGAATTTGACACAAACAATCCGGGAACGATTTACACCGTTACACAGTATGAACGGCTGTTTTCGATCGTGGAGGATGGCTCCAGTGATCCTTTGTACTTTGCCATTGACGATAAGCACGGTAAGCATTTTTTCAGCCATAGAAAGGACGGAAATGCTACATCGTTCCAGAGCGGTGTCATCGAGTCGGAGGACGTTTTTTCAAAGAGGATGATCACCAGTTCGGATGGAGTTGTCAGGGTCCAGACGGTTCGTGCAGTTCGCAACGGAGCAGAAGTTTCTGAAGACAGTACGCCGATCCCGGATCTTATTGGCACGTGGTCAACTGCCCAGAATAGTGTTTACCAGATAAACAGCCAGGAAGGAAACGTATTTTCCGGTAGAATTACCGCACATGGAAAAACAACGTCCACAGCATTTGCCGGATACATCGAAAAGTTTTCTGAGGACGATACAGCCGATCTTGTTATGCTCTGTGAGAAAGGCAACTTCATCTTGGGTAGTGTCAACGAAAGTACGCATAACATAACCATCCCATATGTTCTCTATGATGATGGCAGAATCTCATCCTCACCTTATGAAGCTACGTGGGCGAGAACTAACATGTCGTACAATGTGACCCGGAAATATTCCACAGTTCTGAATAATGACGGGATTACCAGAGATACCTCGAAACAGGCCCGGCTGCTGTCTGTCTCGGACCAGAAGGTCGGCCGGTATAACCTGACTTCCGCTTCCGATGACATCACAATCATTGGCATTGTCCAGGAAAACAATTCATTTATCGAGTATTCCCCGGAGACAGGGCTTATCCGTGGTTTCGTTAAAGGTCATACAAAATATGATTTCCTGGGAGGAACTGACCTTGCAGAAGCCTCAGCCCATGATTTAAAGCAGAAGCCTCTGCCCATAGTTAGGCATTCTCTCAAAAGATAACATCGAGCATCAGAAAAGAGATTAATAGACTAATTCATCTATCTGTTAATGGTGAGGTCTTGACCGATAATATCAAAGCTACCGGAGAACAAATTTCCAACTCTGTCCTTGACAATATTTACCAGCGCAGGTCCGTGCGCAACTATTCCGATAAGGAAGTTCCCGACGAAATAATCAAAGAAATAATCCGGGCTGGAACATATGCGCCAAGTGCCGTGAATAGGCAGCCCTGGCGGTTTGTAGTCGTAAAAAACAGGCAGCTTATCGATGAATATGACGACCGTGCTAAGAAGGCTTTCCTTGCTGCATTTAAAGACACAAGAAACCCGGACCTGGCCAGATATGTACAGCACTTATCAAAACCGACAACCAGGATCCTCTATGAGGCACCTGTTTTCATCCTGGTATTTGCATCTCCCGACGTTATCGACGAAAATGACTGTGCTCTGGCAGCGGAAAACATGATGCTTGCAGCCCACTCTTTAGGTATCGGGAGCTGCTGGATCGGGCTGGCAGCAGGCCTGGATAACGATAAGGAATTCCTGAAAGAAGTGGGAGTGCCTGAGGGGCATAAGCTAATCGCGCCGCTAATCTTTGGATACCCGGCTAAAGAGAGCAGGAAGGCACCTGCACGTAATGAGGATGTCATATTGAAATGGATAGATTAACCTCAACAAAAAAATCTCAAAATAAAAAGCTTCAAAATAAAAAGCCTCAATAAAAAACAAAAAAACAAACCTGGAATAACAAACAAAAAACAACCAACCTAGAATAACAAACCTAAAATAACAAACCTAGAATAACAAACCTAAAATAACAAACCTAGAATAACTAACCAAAAATTACAAACCAAAAATTACAAACCAAAAATTACAAACCAAAAATTACAAACCAAAAATTACAAACCAAAAATAAAAATCGTGATTGAGAGGGGAGGTTTTGTTTATCCCGGATACGAGGAGCGGAATACATTCGGGATAAAAACCGCTCAATCACAATATATGTGAGTTTGCTTACTGGCATGATTCTTGATTGTTATATTAGATCATTAAATCACGGTTTATACTAAAAAGTGATTTACCTGTTGAATCATACCATATTATTTCTATTAGTATTCAATAATATATAATTATCTCAAATTTAGGAGAAAGTAAAAAATTTTTAGATTCCGTTACAAAAAAGTTATATTGTTATGAGATGGAAGAATTGGAGACAAAAGCTGTTTCTACGATTCCTTCATTTAATATTAGTTATGGATTTTTACATTGTTGGGGATTTTATTTTTTAGTATAAGACTGATTCAAGATGAAGTATCGTATCTCTTTTCCTCAATAGATTATGCTGCAAAAACAGTGTCCGGAAAACCAGGAAAGTTACCAGGCTACAGTAATCAGGAAAACTGTCGAATAATAAGAAATCAGAAAAGCTATTGATTACAGGAAATTAAAAAGCTACCCAATTATAAGAAAGCAGGAAAAATAGCAGAAATTGAGATGTGTACTGTCCGGACAGGAAACATCTGTTTTTGTCCGTCAAGTACTTGAAAACGGTTTTTATCCAGACAACCATTTTTGCATCTTATCCGACAGAAGGAGTAACTGATATACTCCTTATTCTGCCTTGATGCGTTTAATGGTTGTAGGACGCTCTTTTACCAGGATTCTGTGTCCGCAGTACGGGCACCTTATACCGGTGTACTCGTAGTCAATTTCCACTTTCTGTTTACAGCGAGTGCACTTATATCCCATACGACCTCACGTACCTGAAAATGTTTGTTTACTTTGCCTCAGCAACGTTCTTCATTGTGCGCAGCAGGGTCTGGCCAACGCTTGTGTAAGGGATGTAGGTCCCGCCTGCGAAGGTGTGTCCGCACTTGCTGCATTTCCAGATTCCGGTTCCAATCCTTCCCACTGTAGGGCGGGCACATTTGGTGCATACATGCGGGGCTCGCATGCGTTCTTCCAGGTCTGCGACAAGCTTTCTGTCTTTTCTCCCGTACCTGGGACCAAACCTGCCTGCAGATCTGGAAATTCTTCCTTTCTTAGTGAACTTTTTTGCCATCGTTAATAACTCCTAAAATGTAATGTTAAGTCAGAAGGGATAAAACCGATCTCTCAGCGGGCTGGTACGCCCTGAGACACGGGTTCTTTTATCACCTTATAGACGTGCACTTAGACCGTAATACAGGCATTTAATATTTATATTTAATTAATCCTGCCCGATTTATTCATTTTTTGCAAGCACTTCAAGGTAGAGCGCTCTGAGTTCTGCTGCCTTTTCAACTGCCATATCTATCGCTTCGAATAGTTCTTCCTCGGTAAGAGGGGCAGGACCCATTTTCTGCATGCCTGCAACTGAGCCGTCCGAACTGGAAACTATAGTCAGTTTTGTCTCGCAAACCGCTTCCTCATCAAGAGAAGGGTCAACCATGAGTTTTGAGCCTATTTTTGCAAGAGTAATGCCAACTGGCATCTCTTTCATTGCAAGGGGCACATTCTCGCCAAGCCCCTGCTGCTCGTTCGGGACTACCGTGGTCATGAGGGCTGCAATTGCAGCGAGGCAGGACGCATCAATAATATTTCCGTCGTCGTTCAGGATATGGACATCTATAAAGGCGATCCAGACGGATTCTCCAACCGTTATGCAGAGCTTCTTTATATCAATTGCGCCTGATTCTCTGATTCCTCTGTCAACAACCCTTGCCATTTCAATTGCTTCTTCTCTCGGAGGCCCTGGCTCAAACTCAGGGGAAGCTATAGGATTAAGTTCAAGGTTTGTGATTATCACACCCTCATCCTGGGAATCCGGGAACGGGGTTCCGGTCTGAAGCTTCACGCCAACTAGAACCTGTGTATTCCCCAGGGTAACCTTTGCAGAACCTTCAGCTTTGGAGATAACATTTGTTTCTACCTTGAGATCCCTGAAATCTTTAAACCCGCGCCCATCCTGGCGCTTTTCTTTGATCATCAGGTTGTAAATATAATCCTTCTTAAGTGTGGCTATGATTTCACTCATCTTTTTCACCTCTGGTTCCGGCTTCAGAGGGATCTTTTACTACCTTCCAGGGACCTTCGGATTTTTCTTCTTCAGGCTCTTCTTCAGCTTCTTCTGCTTCAGTGGAAGTTTCCTCTACCTCAACCTCGGGCTCAGCCTCTGCTTCAGGTTCTACAGTTTCTTCTTCTGAAGCGGCAGTTTCCTCGATTTCAGCTTCCTCTTCTTCAGGCTCTTCTTCGGAAAGTTCCTCAGCTTCAAGCTCCATTTCCTCTTCGGCTTCTTCGGAAGCAGTTTCTCTCTCGAGCCTGGCTTCGATTTCGTCAAATTCTTTCAGTTCGGGAGCAGCTTCAAAAGATGCCTCAAATTCAGCCTCTTCTTCAAGAGTTTCCTCTTCAAACTCCTCTTCTTCGAGTTCTTCTTCCTCGAGCTCCTCTCCGAGATCTTCCTCTAAATCTTCTTCCAGGTCTTCTTCGGGTTCAGCTTCTTCCTCAAGGGCTTCTTCCTCAAGGGCTTCCTCTTCTTCGGTTTCGAGCCCTTCTTCAATATCTTCTTCAGGCTCTTCTTCAAAGTCAGGGATTACCTCACTTGCAAGGACTTCGGCTTCAACAACTTCCTCCAGCATTTCCGGGCCAAGCTCTTCGGCTGCCTCAAGAGCCTCTCCTACAATAACTGCTGCTTCAGGGGCAGCAAGTACCGGCTCTTCTTCGGTTACGGCTTCCTTTTCACCGGCCGGCTCTTCAGAAACCTCTTCGACAGGTGTTTCGAACTTCTTTCTCAGGACTGCCTGCTGGATTGCAAGGATCTCCTTGCAGCCTTTCTTTACGAGTTCCAGGCCTTTCTTAATTTCTTCAGGGGTAAGGTTTCCGTCCATCTGGACAAGGGTAATCTCTCCGTCCTGGGTCATTGCTACAGGGAAATCAGCTTCTCCATAGTTATCCTCTTCCTTGTTAAGGTCGAGGACAATCTGCCCGTCAACTTTCCCGAAAGCACAGGAAGTGATGAGTCCCTTCATAGGAATCCCGGCATCTGCAAGGGCTACACTTGAAGCATTGATTGCTGCTGTCCTTGTTCCTGCATCTGCCTGAAGCACTTCAACAAAAATATCGATTGCTGTTTTAGGAAACATCTCAGCCATTATCACAGGCTCGAAGGCTTCCCTGGAAACCTTTGAAATTTCAATACTCCGCCTGCTTGGCCCCGGACGGGCACGGTCTTCCACGGAGAATGATGCCATATTGTACCTATAACGGATAACTGCCGAATCTGCGCGCTGGCTGCGGCGGGGGTGAGCTTCCCTGGGACCAAAAACGCCTACCAGGATCTTGTTCCTACCCCATTCAAGATAACATGAACCGTCGGCTCTCGAAAGTACACCGATCTCAATTTTCATGGGCCTTATCTCATCCGCACGCCTCCCGTCAAGGCGCAGCCCATCGTCAGTGATTAACGTTAAATTCTCAGGTTTACTACTCATACTTAAATCTCCAAACAACTCCTAAACCAGATACTCTAGAGAAACTTACCTAAAATTCTTCTGACTCTATCCGGAACTCAATTCTTGGGGTCCAGCAGTACATCGATCTTCCGGTATATATCTTCGGAATGATCTTCCTTTGCCACATTCACACCTTTCTTCTCATTTTTAAAAAATTTAACGGGCTTGGACTCTTTCTGTTTCATCCGTTCATTTTTCAAAAAATTGTAGATCCGGTCTGTCAACCCGGAACGCTGGGCTTCAGCTTCTATTTTCCGGAGAGCCTTACTCAAAAGCTCTATATCGTCATCCTTCCCATCGATCCATATTCTGCCGTTCTGGCCTACAAAAATGCTGCAGTTTGTCTCTTTCTTCAGCATTGAGATCATGGAACCGCCGTGTCCTATTACACGGGGAACTTTCACAGGCTCAACTTCAACAATCTGGCCTGTTCTGAGTTTATGAAGGTTCGGGTCTCTCAGGGCAAGCTCGATTTTCATGGAGCTGTCCACATCCCTTACCCTGAGAATAACAGAGTCGCCTACGTCCAGAATTTCAGGCATTTCTCGGGATTCGACTCTTCTCGGATACTCGGACACATGAAGCAGACCGTCATAAGGAGCTGCAATATCCAGTATCCAGTTGGATGGAGTAACCACAATAACGATCCCTATCACCACATCATTCACTGAGGGGATATACGCTCCCGCAAGTGGGATCACTCCAACTTTATCTTCTTTGAGGCTTTCAATGCCGCAAAGCGAAGAATAGATCTTGTCGTTCTTGACATACGTCCCGTATCCGGACTTTTTCACGTCCTCGGATAACAGGTCACCAGGGATCACTATTTTTTTATCCATCCAACATCCTCTTATAAAAGTTTAGTCTGAGCCTCTCCCTTCGTGAGATGATTTATAAGAGCGTAAAAATCAGTCTGAATTCCCGCAGGAATCCTTACAACTGCAATCCATGAGCCGTCACGCTGCCATTCTTCTTTTGTAATGGTTCCGGCTTTGGAAATATCTCCGTATGCCTTGGGGGCATATTCGGGAGGGATTTTTACAGCAATATTAATTTCTTCAAAGCGTATAGGGATAAGCGGGCGAATGGCTTTCATCGTAATGGCTACCAGCTGATCCACGCTTTTTAAGGGGTCTATATGCACCTTTGCCTCTTCCATCGCTCTTTCGATTCTTGCGGGAGGGTGGGGCGCTCTAGTCTGAGGGTTTATAGCATTTCTGGAAATGGTATAGATAACCTTTTTCTTTTTCTCTTCAAGCATTCGCTTTCTTTGTTCAGCGGTAAGCTGAAGCTCTCCGCTCTTCAGAATTACGGCAGCAATCTGGAAGGGGTCAGTTGTCTCAAAAGAGCTGATAATATCGGACTCTGCAGCCCGGTCCCCTCGGTTTGCATCTTCGAAGATAGTTTCAACTGCCAGAATGTCTTCGAGGTTTACTTCTTCACCTCGCTTATAGGCCAGAGCCCCTTCGGGCTCGACCAGGACTTCGAAATGTTTGCTGCCTCTTTTAAGCCGGGCAGTCACTGCCTCGTCCAGGGACACCATTTTCGAATACCTTCTCTAAAACATAAAGTTTGAGAATCAGATCTCTGACTACTCATTCTCTAAATGTTTATAGATCTTATTCTTTGTTTTCTGCTCCCTTGTGTTTCTCAAGGATCTGCTGAACATAGCTCTCAACTTCTTCAGGGCTTAATTTCCTGAATTTCTTATCCTGAAGGGACACAACGCCCACCTCAAGGGTTCCGGCATCGAACTTACCTTCAGCAGCTTTATAGAGCGCATCCATACCAAGGAGGATAGCAGCATTAATATTCATATCTTCCCTGTAGTCTGCTTCAAAAACCTCAACAACTGCATTTCTGCCTGCACCTATGGCCGTTGCCTTGTACTCAAGGAGAGCCCCGCTCGGGTCAGTCTCAAAGAGCCTTGGCTTGTTGTCGTCCACGCCTGCAATCAGGAGTGCAGTTCCGTACGGGCGAACTCCTCCGTACTGGGTGTATGTCTGCTTGTGGTCACAGATTTTTTTGGAGATAACCTCAACACCTATGAGTTCGTCATATGAAACCCTGTTTACCTGGGCTTCTACACGGGCTCTGTCAACAAGAGAGCGGGCATCTGCCACAAGCCCTGAGGTTGCGGCTCCTATATGGTCGTCAATCTGGAATATCTTTTCGATTGATTCGGCTTCTACAAGCCTGCTTGTTATCCGCTTGTCAACCAGCAGCACTACCCCATCGGCTGCTTTGATTCCCACGGCTGTTGTTCCCCTTTTGACCGCTTCGCGGGCATATTCTACCTGGAAAAGTCTTCCGTCAGGGCTAAAAACCGTAATTGCCCTGTCATAACCCATCTGTGGTGCCATCTGCATATTCCGTATCTCCTTGCCTTAATTTATTATTCCATATTGTTTTAATTCTTCCCGGCCAGAAACCGGTCACTTTTCCTCAGGGATCTCAAATCCGCAGAATTTTGAGCTAAACCACCGCATGCCCAAAAAAGGCTTTGGTTGTAAGCATTATATCTAAACGGATTTCCTGAAAGCTCAGGACAGAAAGCCCCATACCCATTGTTCAGGTAAGGAAACCGATTTTTGATTCCCTATAACGTATTTCTTCCTTATTAGAGTTTTTAGCATTTTATGCGAGACTTCTGATCCTGAACCGATTTTTGGACGAAACCAGCGGAAAAATACCCCGGTTACAGGGAGTTTAAAGGCACTTCTACTCTGTAAATTACATTTTCCAGGTACAACCTGGATTCACGTACTTCGATTTATATTACAGACTTTACAGAGTCTGAAAGTCCATTCCAATGTTAACTATGTCCGTAAATAAAGTGTATTTACTCAGTTATAATGCTTATGAGAGTCCGGGGCTTTTCTGGCGTTTAATGCCAGATTCGAAACCTGTAAGGAAGAATTTCCCCTGCAATCCCTCTAAACCGAAATTCTGGAATGTCTCAGATCCATACCCTGGGCCTCTTATGCACAAACTACTATGAGTTCCTGCACAGCAGCTCTTCTGTCAATCAGTTCTGCCAATCAATATTATACTTAGTTACACTAATACTCATTCATTGTAGTATATATTAGACAGCTTAAACGACAATTTCTGCAGTTTTCAACCCGTATGAATTTCAGTCTGAAATTATTTTGAACTAAATACATTAAAGAACTATTTAAAATAATTACATTAAATGATTATTTTAAATAATTACATCAAATGATTATACCCGGTACTGACTGATTATTAGTGGCTGATCAGTACTGGCTGGTCAGTACTGGCGGGCTGATTATTACTTGCTAATAATTATACTGCGGATTTCTTTTACTGCTTAAGGCAGATCTCCGGGTCTTATTTAATATAAACAAGATCGGATATAAGCAAGGCAGCATATAAACCCTATGAGTCATTTTATGCTCATCGTATGTAAAGAATACATAGTATTGTTTTTAAATTAAGATTTAAGCAGGATAGTGCAGGTTCAGCTTTTAAATAAATAGTGTTATGCCAGACAGTCTCCGCATAAACCCACTTATATGTGTCGAATAACTGCAGAATAAACCAGTGTAATATTACTGTAATTATTACTGTGATATCAATGTAATATTACTGTTATATTACTGTAATATCAATTTAATTCAATGTAACAATCAGTATAGAACTGAGAGTTCCAAACCCGGATTTAAACTATAATCTAACACCTGAGTTTAAACCAGGGCTTCGACACCCGGTAATTTCTGGAACCTTTATTTTGCTTTACGGGTTATGAACCAGCTCCTGGAGCCTTGTTATTTTCAGAATCTTAACTGCTCCGAAAACCTGACTAAGATTTCAGGAGCTGAATTAGCCTTCATCCTGCAACTGGATTACTCTTTATCCTGCAACTGGATTAGCCTTCATCCTGCAGAAACTTTTCCGTAGCCCTTTTAACAGTACCTGAAGTCCCCAGGACATGAAGAGTAGCCCTTTTTCCGTTAATCCGTGTCAGAGCAGCAATAGAGGCTCTTGTTTCCTTAACCTTTGTGTGAGAGCACTGGATAATTCCTTTTCCGTTTTCAAATCCCAGCACCTTAATATCACAGTCACTGGTTGTAATGTCTCCGAGCAAAAAGGACGCAGAAGACATAACCTCTTTAACAATGTCACTTCTGCTCGCAGGTTCTTCCGAGATCAGCTCAAAAGCGAGATAGCGCTTTTTGGCGCGGAGTGAAGGGAGCAGGCGCTTCAAAATATATCCTCCCCTTCAAGGACTTCAATCCCTTCCCTTACATATCCCGGACCGGGGCGGTTCTTTTTTATGATTTTTTCCGGGACAGTGCTTATGGCATCAAGCGCCTCGCTTTCTTCAAGCCCGCAGACTTCAGCAAAAGCAAGGACTTCCATTGGGGAGCGCAGGTCATAACAGGACACAGCATCACTGCACAGTACAAGAGAGACATCATATTTTCTGACAAGCTCAAGGTTCGCCTTAAGGTCAGACAGCATACGGATGCGCCTTGAACCCCGGGAATGTAAAAGAGGCCTCAGGGTTATGCCTATTGCAACGTTGTTTTCTGCGGCCGATTTTGCCAGCACCTGGTTCAACCCGCTGCTCCTGTCAAACGCAGGATGGTTAAGAATATCCACCCTGGAATTTTCAAGCGCAGCCCTGTTGACTGCTTCGGAGCCTCCGTGCACGATCAGGACATCAGTTGAGTTCCTGAATTTTCCAATCAAATTGTGCAGTTTTGAAGGGTTTTCTTCCACAACCTCAATTCCCCTGAAAACCTCAAATCCTTCTAATGAAGGCAGAACCGGTTTTTTATCTGGGAGTTTATCGGAATGGTTGGCAAGGGCAATCCCGCTGTACCCGAAATGCCGGGCAAGATGAGCCAGTTCTTCTATAGTATTGTCCCCATCCGGAGCTGCATGAACGCAAAAATCATAAAATTTCGGTTTACCCAAATAATTCCTCCACTATGGCTCCGGCTTTTTCCCTGTTCTTCGGATAGGTCTCAATCTTGACCTTTGCAATGATAGCATCCGAAGAGTTAGTCAGTTTTACCTGCTGCAGGTATGCAGCCTGCTTGTCGAAGCGGAGGTGAAAAACCATATCATCGTCCAGCCTTTCAGGCATTTCTTCCCTGAGCATATCCACATCTTCTTCCGAAAAGTTTCCGCGGACAAAATGAGCAAAGTTCAGGCAGTCTGCCTTTCTCTTAAGCTGCACGCTAAGAATAGTAATAGGATTTCCGTGGTGCCCTTCAGCCTGGAGCTCTTCTATAAGTTTACTCCCTTCCTTTACGCCGGCACCGGATAAAAAAAAATCCAGAGCCTCGCGGACTCTGGATGTGTCTTCGGTTGCGTGGGCGATCACACGCATTGTTATGTGGTGAATCACTTGCCTCGACTCTTGTGCGCACGGATGCTCGGCCTGGTCTTTTCAGTACCCTTGCCGCGCGTGGACATGCCTCTGCCTTTCCGGCCTGCACTGGTCTTGCCCCTTGTGGCCCTGCCCCTGATGGACGGGTCGCAGACCCAGTTCAGGTTCTTGTCACTCTTTATTACAGGGTGGTGCGGGTCTACAAGGATGACTTCAAACCACTTGTGTTTTCCGTCTTCTCCTACCCAGTAGGAGTTAAGGACCTCAAGGTTCGGGTACTTTCGGTCGGCACGGGCTTCAGCGATTCTCTGGATGCTCATCCCGCCTGAGACCTTGTTCTTCCCCATCTTCTGGGTCCTTCTTCCACGGTTAGGCCTTACATGACCAAGCCCTCCGCGGCGTACATTTACCCTGACGACAACAATGCCCTGCTTGGCTTTATATCCAAGGGAGCGTGCTCTGTCGATTCTTGTGGGCCTTTCAATTCTGGTCACGGATCCCTGCTTTCTCCAGACCTGCAAACGCTCCCAGCGGAGTTCGTTCACATAGGTCTCATCAGGGTTTTTCCATGCATCACGTACGTATCCGTAAAAAGATTTTACCAATTTAAACACCAAGTTTCACTTATGTTTCACGGTTCAGCCCTGCCAGCAGGACCACATCCCAACGGGACCTAATCCCGAAAATGAAACATGCGATACAACTGAATCATTCGATTTAAAGCTTTGCCCAATCAAAGGCTCTCTAGAAGAAAAGAGAAGAAAAAAAGAGAGAATAGCAGGAAAATAGGAAAAAGAAGAAAAAGAAGAAAAAAGTGTGCCTTCTTAAAGTAGCAGTTATCTCACGTTTCGAGATCACTAAATAATATTGTGAATTTTGCTCCCTGGTCTCTCTCAAGTTCTATGCATCCGTCTATTTGTTCAACAAGAATGTTTACCAGCTGGAGTCCAAGAGAATTCGAACTCTCAATATTCACCCCTTCGGGAACACCTTTTCCATTATCCGATACTGTGAGTATATATTGGAAACCGTTTCTTTGCATACATTCCTTTTCTGAAGCTAGAATCCCGCTCCTGGCAGCAGATTCATCGGCTTTTTGAAGGCTTATCCGGATTTCTCCTTTTCCTCCAGCAGGGATGGCATGTTTAAAAGAGTTTGAGACCAGTTCGTTTACAACTATTCCAAGAGGAATTGCAGTATCCATGCTGAGATCCACCTGCTCAAGGTCAAGCTTGAAACTGATATATTTATTTCCCGGGTTATACGAACTGAAGAGCTCTTCGGTTAACTTTCTCAGGTAAGCCGAAAAGTCAAGGGTATCAATTTTATCACCTTTATACAGCTCCTCGTGAATAAGAGCCATGGAAACTACTCGATTCTGGCTTTCCACAAAAGCCTCGACAACCTCAGGAGTCTTGCAAACCTCAAGTTTAGAGAATGTTTCTGCCTGCAGGTCAAGTAAGGACGAAATCACCTGCAAATTATTCTTAATCCTGTGATGGATTTCTTTTATGCGGATTTTCTCCGTTTTTGCCAGGGCTTCTTCAGCCTCTTTCCTCCCGGTAATGTCATATATTGCACCCTGATACCTATCCGGAGTCCTATCATTTCCAGGAATCTTCTGATAGATTTCATGCACCCATTTTATTTTCCCATCCCTGTGAATTATCCGGAAATCGATTTCTCCAGAAGCTCTATATGGAGAATCCCGGACCTTTTCCTCTTCTTTGTAGATGTGGGGCAGGTCTTCTGGATGAATAATATCCTTCCAGCGCTGTTTGGACATGAATTCTTCTTCACTGTATCCTGTAATCTCTTCAACAGTCCCGTGCATGAAGACCGGAACGAAACTCTCATCTGCCTGAAAAGCAATTCCCTTAAAGTTTTCTATGAATGAGCGGTATTTTTCTTCGCTTGATCTGAGTTTATCTTCAACCCTTTTACGCTCTGTGATGTCCTGAATTGTTCCTCTAATCGGAAAAGGAGTACTTTTTGCATCAGGGATAGCTTCACCCTGCGCATGTACCACACGCTCTTCTCCTCCAGTTAAAATTATTCTGAAATCGATGCTATAGGACTCTCCACCCAACGCTTTTTTAATAACTTTATTCAGGTATACCTGATCATCAGGATGTACATAACTTAAAAATTTGCTGAAATTCATTTCAAGCTCTTGTGGCTTAAGTCCAAAGATCCGATAAGCTTCATCAGACAGGTATATTCTATTAGTTAGACCGTCCCAGTTCCAGTTTCCAAGACGTGCCATTCTCTGGGCTTCAGCAAGATTCTTTTCGTTCTCTTCCAGCGATTTATAAGCTTTTTCAAGCTGCATTGTTCGTTCTTTAACTTTTTCTTCCAGATTGTCCAGAGTTTCTTTCAACTTAGCTTCTGCTTCTTTCCGTGCGGTAATATCGGTGAGCAGGCTCATAGAGCCTGTGAATTTGCCAGCTTTATCAAAGAGGGCTTTGGAACTTACGATTACCCATAAAGGCGAGCCATCTTTACGTATAAATTTAAACTCATACCTTTCATCTATACCTTCCCGTCTCCTTCCAATATTCTTTTTGACAACTGGCTTTTCGTCCTCATCTGCAAAGTCCCAGGCAAATTTGCCAGTCATCTCCTCCTGAGTATATCCCAGCATCTCAGTCAATCTTTTATTAACGTAAACTGTCCTGGCTTCAGTATCACCAATCCATATACCTTCACTGGCTGTCTCTACAATATTCCGGTAATTTTCCTCGCTTTCCTGCAGCTCTTTCTCAGTTTGTTTGAGCCTCGTGATGTCCAGATTAATTCCAACAGCTCCAATTAGATGACCCTGGCTGTCTTTAATCGGTACCGCAGAAACAAGGACCACTCCTTCGATGCCATTCAAGCGACGAATGCGCAGTTCAACAGGCTCAACAGGCTGCCCTGTTAGCAGTGCTCTGGCTACAGGATATTCCTCCGGTGCCAGCAGTTTGCCGTTATCAGCATGCCAGGCGGTATACTCTGCATAGTCGTCAATACTCTCTAAAAGCGGAGCATCACCAGCCCAGATACGATCAGCTTCCCTGTTTTTCCCGGTGAGATGACCACTCCGGTCCGCAATCCATACCCCCACAGGCAGATTCTCCAGAATGGCTGCCAGCCGAGCCCTTTCAACCTCTATAGATTGTGCCAGCTCCCGCTGCTGGCGCTCACTTTCCTGCAGCTCTTTTTCCATCTGTTTGCGTTCAGTGACATCACGAGTGTAAGAGAGTATGCTGATTATCTGCCCGTTTGCATCATAGCGCGGCTCATAGATAGCTTCAAAACATCGCGTTTCACCGCCAGGGGATAGCTGCAGGAGATCCTGTTCACGCATTCCGGTCTCAAGCACCCGCCGCTTAATTTCCTCAAGCTGCTGTGCCTGGTCCGGCGGCACCAGGTCAGAATCTGTTTTGCCTATCACATCCGGTACGGATAATGGGTGTCCAGGGTTGTATATCCAGATATAACGCAAATCACGGTCCTGCTCGAAAATGATATCCGGGGAGTTTGCAACTATGACCTTTAACCGTGATTCTCTCTCGCGTAGCGCGTCTTCAGCCTGTTTTCTCGCTGTTATGTCCCTGAATGTTGCTGCAACCTTCCCTCTTTCAGGACTGAAGACACGGGTATCAAAGTACTTGCCTGTTATCTGGCTAAAGATCTCAAATTGCGCTGGCCTGCCTGAGAGTGCCACTTCGCCCAGCTTTTTGATCATTATGGGGTTAACATCGGGCACTACCTCAAGGATAGATTTGCCCAGTACATGCTCTTTTTTTAAGCCTGTACTGCGCTCATAAACAGGGTTTATCTCAAGATAACGGTAGTCATATGGCTTACCGTCCTCATCAAAGATCACTTCTGCGAGTACGAAACCCTCGGTCATGTTTGTGAAGAGAGTGCGGTAGCGTTCTTCACTTTTTCGAATAGTCTCTTGAGCGCGCTTGTTCTCTGTTATGTCTCTGACAATCATACTCGTTTTTATAGTTCCATCCGCGTCTGTAAAAATGTTAGAGGCAACATTACATACGAAAGTTGATCCGTCTTTTCGTCTGCATGTTAGCTCTGCATTCATCCGGCCGGTTAGATCCCTTTCCTCAAGTGCAGCCTCAAGTTTCTCGTCCTTGACTACAAGACCTTCTCTACCCACTTTTATGATCTCATTTTCAGTCATGCCGAAGAGGCTGCATGCTTGAGGGTTTGCAGAAAGAACAGTACCGTCAGGCATGGTTAGCATAATACCGTCAAGGCTGTTTTCATACAGAGATCTGTACCGTGCTTCGCTCTCCTGAAGCGACTTCCTGACATCTTCGCACTCATCAATACATTTTCTTCCGGAGTTTTCAGTTATCTCCCATTCTCCGTTCTTTCTGGACAAAATAAACTGATGACTTGTAGCGATTTCAATTATGTCGGTCGCACTGCATGTATCAAGAGAATAAATGCATAGAGCTATTACCGGATATCTGCCTGTAACGGAATCAAGCTTTCTTTCATAATTAACCAGATCTTTCCTGCTTTCTTTTCCTAGCTGGCAAATATTCTCAACGAATCTCAAGCCATCGTAGCCACTGGCAAGAGACTTATTGACTTTTTCTACCAGATTATTTAAGGCTCTCTGTGGATTAAAAATACCTTCTTTCAGATACCAGTCATCACAGGGAACAATTTCAATTTGTCCTTTTTCCAGATGCGTCTCTAAATCAGGGACAGCTTTTATGAGGGCTTTTTTTGCCTCTTCTACTTCCAGGAACTGCGGTGTGATCCAGACGCATAGCTCGTTATTTTCCAGCCCTGCTTTTAAATAAGGAATAAGTATATCCATTAAGTCTTCTTTTGTCCGGTAAAACTGACAGATGTGCGCGCCCCATGACACATTTCCAATGGTATCTATTCCAGAATTTCTACTATTATTTTTCATTGCCTGTCCCCGATTTAAAAAGTAAAGTCAAAGTACTTTCATTCAAGATTCCCGGCTATGCAATATGGATCACTATAATTCAATATCAGCCTGGCCCACTCCTCCTGAATGTACAAAAACTTATAATAGTTTTCAACCGTCTCAGGAAAGCATATACGAATCTCTCTTCCGACAAACCAGAGCCGGTAGAAAACTTTTGTTCACATCAGGGTGATTAATTGATTTTTGGATAACTAATGTATTATATTAATTTCATATTAATTTATATTAATTTATATTAATTCCATATTAATCTCAAACATTAATCTCAAACATTAATCTCAAAAGCCCGGTTATTGTATTAGCAGAAATTCTAGATTATTTAGATTAATAATGTTCTGCGAATACCAATTTATATCATAAAAATGTTTTATGAATGGTTATTGTATATACGTACTATTTTATAATAATTTACTCGATATAAAAGACTGAAAATATTTTGTCCGAATATCGGCTGGTTTATATTTCTATATTTTTAAACCGGATAGTGAATTTTGTTCCATGGTCTCTTTCAAGCTCTATATAGCCGTCTATCTGCTCAACAAGAATATTTACCAGCTGAAGCCCAAGGGAATCAGAGTTTTTAAAATCTATTTCTTCAGGGATTCCTTTTCCGTTATCCAGTACTTCCAGTATGTAATGGAAATCATTTTTTCCTGTATTATGCCTGTTTTGACAGGAAATATCACTTTTAAGGGTAAAATCTTCGGCTCTGAGAAGTTTTATGCGGATTTCGCCTTCCCGTCTTTCAGGAAAAGCGTGCTTAAAGGAGTTTGAAACCAGCTCATTTACAATAATCCCAAGAGGAATTGCAGTATCCATGCTGAGATAGACCTGCTCAAGGTCCAGCTTGAAACTGATATTCTTTTTTCCTGGATTGTATGAAATAAAAAGTTCTGCGGTTAGTTTCCTTAAATAGGCTGAGAAGTCAAGTTCATCAATTTTGTCTCCAGAATATAACTCTTCGTGAATGAGAGCCATGGAAACTACGCGACTCTGGCTTTCCATGAAAGCTTCGACAACGTCTGGAGTCTTGCAAGTTTCAAGGTGAGAGAATGTTTCTGCCTGAAGGTCCAGCAAGGAAGAGATCACCTGCAGATTATTCTTAATCCTGTGGTGAATTTCCTTTATACGGGTTTTTTCCATTTTTTGAAGGGTTTCTTCAGCCTTTTTCCTTTCAGTAATATCCTGAACTATTCCTTTTATCCGAACTGGAATATTTGTCTCATCAAATATGACTTCAGACTGCATGTGGACTATGCGTTCTTCCCCATCAGCCCTTATTATTCTATAATCAATACTGTAGGGCTTTCCTTTCATGGCTTTCGCAGCAGTATTATATACATATTCTCGATCGCCGGGATGTATATAACTTAAAAATTCCCTATAAGTTGGATGCGGTTCCTGAAGACTGCGTCCAAAAATACGGTGCAGCTCATCAGACCAGTATGATTTGTCAGTCGCAATCTCCCATTCCCAGTTCCCGACATGAGCCATCTCTTGAGCTTCAGCAAGTCTTATTTCGCTTTCCTTCAAGGAATTGTAAGCCTTTTCAAGCTCTGTTGTGCGCTCTCTAACCAGTCTCTCTAAATTGTCTAGAGTCTCTTTTAATTTTGTCTCTGCTTCCTTTCGTCCGGTAATATTGATAAATGAGCCCACGCTGCCGCGCACACACCCATTTACATCATGGAGCGGGCTTGCTGAAGCTAGAATGGCCCGCCATTTTCCACCAGGCAGCAGCACATCTATCTCCATATCGCGTATGTCTGTATTTTTTAAGGCGGCTTGCTGCAGAGGTAATTCACTGGCTGTCAGTTCGCGACCTTTATAAAAGAAGCGTATCCACTCTGTAAGTTTAGCTGAGATATTTTCTCCTGCTCTGGCATTGAAAAGTTCGTTTGCCATTCGGTTCCCTGTAATATTACTGCATTCCGGGTCATGACCGATCAATATGGCTACCGGCGCTACCTCCATCATTGTTTCCATTTCTTCGGCTCGCTGGCGAGTCTTTTCTTCAAGCTGCTTGCGCTCGGTAATATCTCTAAGAATGAGTGCTAATTTCCCTTTCTCAGGACTGAAAACATAAATATTCAGATATTTATCAGCCACCTGGCTAAAGATCTCAAAATGAACCGGCTGCCCTGAAACCGCCACCTCATGGTACTTTTCAAGAGCTTTGGGGCTTACGTTTGGGAATACCTCCAGCATAGTCCTGCCTAACATCTGTTCCTTTCCTGTGCCCAGATACTTGCTAAAGGCAGGATTTATCTCAAGGTATCTATAATCCGAAGGCTTGCCATCGTCATTATAGATTACTTCTACGAGGCCGAAACCATCGGTCATATGCGTGAAAAGCGTCCTGTAATGTTTCTCACTCTTCTGCAACGCTTTTTCTGCCTGATCTGACTCAGCGGTCTTCCCTTTCAGGAGTTTTTTATTTGTCCCCATTTTACTTCTTTCCTTGTAATACGAATTGATGAATTGGATAATCCCCATAATACCGGTTGCATTAAGTGTATCCAGGAGAATCATGCTCCCAGACTTTCATAACCGGTTGCGGTATATAACAAATCTTTTTGCTTTACAGCTCCTGTAAAATGGATTCCCATATTATTTTTCCAGCAATTTCAACACCTGAAACTCAAATATTACTTTGCATTTTCTTCTCAGATGTTAGAATGTAAAACTAAGGGCCTGGATCCTGTTTAAAGTACTCTGTGTCAACGGTGCTGTTTTATCCGGGCTTCAGATTTGTTCGACCTGATTCCAAAAGTATCCGTGTAGAAATAAGTGTTATTGTCAAATAATATATAATTGAGTGCTTATCAAAATATGAATGTAACTTTTGACCTGACATTTCAGAAATTGATTTTCTTCTCATATTATAGATTAAAAAAACTTAATTCTATAACCCAAGTCTTAAGAGGATTCTTAAAAATACCAGTATACAGGAACAAGATGGGGCTGGAGGGGAAGTTTGCTGGAACTCTCAAATGGTTCTTTTGAACCTGTTAGAGGATCAAAGATTAATTATATGGCATTGAAAATAATTCTCTCTTTATTGTTTATTCTTTTTCTGACGCCTCAGGTCAGTGCAAAGGACTACACACTGGAAGAAGCTACAACAAATATAACCATTGATCCCGGCGGTGTAGCTCATATTGAGGAGTCAATTTCATACACATTTGACGGGGATTACAGCTATGTCTATAGGGTGATTAATACATCGACAGGAGAATCTATTCGGAACATCGAAGGATATTGCTCTAACGATTCATGTGAGTTTAGAGTTGAAACGACTCCAGAAGGATACAGGTTAATAGGAGAGCTTCCCGAACCTGTACCTGCAGATTTGACTTTTTTTATTTCTTATGACTATTATGGAGCTGTCAAGGTTAACGATGATATTTCTGAATTTCAGATGCAGTGGGGAAAAGAATGGGAAAGGCCTCTCGGAAGCCTGAAAGTAAACATTACTTTTCCGGTAGAGGACGAAAGTGAAATCCTGTACTGGACTCATCCGGCAGTCTATACTCAGGAAGATAAACTTGAACGTAATGTCCTCAATTTAAAGACAAAAGAGATCCCTCCTTCTCACTGGTATGGGGTTAAAGCGGTTTTTCCAAGGGTTGAATCTCAGAATTCCGGCTTTGTTAAGGTGGAAGATGCCGAAAAGCTTGATGAAATACTGGCCTCTGAGAAAAAATATCAACAGAAAGAATCGAGCCTGGAAAGCCTTTATAGAGTAACCAGTTACATCCTGGTTTTTGTCCTGCTATTTCCTGTTCTTGTATACTTTAGATATGGAAGAGAGCCTGAAACAGGCAATAAAGAGAAAACGGATTATGAAGAGAAAACAGGTTATGAAGATAAAACCAGTATTGAAGAGAAAACCGACTATAAAAATAAAACCAGCTATGAAGAAAGAGTCAGCTGCGAAGAAAAGTATGAAACAGAGACTCCCGGAATGCTTCAAAAAGAACTATATTCAAATCCCAAACCCGCTGTGGTCAATGCCATTATGGAAGGGAAAATGGGTATCCCAACAATGGACGGGTTTACTGCTACATTTATGGACCTTGCAAACAGTGGATATATTTCTTTGCGGAACCTGGAATCCCGGGAATCAGGCTCAGCACATGTTCTGGACAGGGAGCAAGAAGACTTCATGATAGAATTCGGCGAAGAGAAACATTCCAGAAATAAACGGGACCTGCCAGAACTGGAAGACTTTGAGGAAGATATACTTGGTCTGTTGAAAGAAATCGCTGCCGGAAGAAAAATATCCTGGAGAGAGTTTAAAAAGGGGCTCGAAAGCAAAACGGATTTTTACAAATTTAATGTTTCGTGGGGTAAAAGGGTTCAGGCTCATACTGAAATCGACAGATTTTTCCAATCAGCTGGAAGCACATACATGAACTGGTTTTCTCGAGCTATTTTAGCAGCAGCAATTGTTTTTTACATTGCGGTTTCTGGATACTTTCCTTCTGATGATTTCCCCAGGGTGTCAGGGATCAATACACTGATTGCTTTGATAGGGATCTGGGGATTCCTGCTGACAAAGAATTCCGGGGTATTCACAAAGGTATTCGGGCACTGGACTCCTGAGGGAATCCTGTGCTATGAATACTGGAAAGATTTTAAAGAATATATAACAGACCTCGCTGCTCTCAAAAAATACCCTCCTGAATCAATAAAGGCCTGGGACTCGTATCTGGCGTATGCAGCTTCTCTGGGAGTCGCAAAACAGGCTTTTCAAAATATGTCCCTGATCGTTCCTTTTGAGCAGATAAAAGAGAGCCGATTCTATCCGATAAGCTACTATTATTATAACCAGTCTGGTAATGGATCTGAAAATACCCCTTCTCCACCCTATCAGGGCAGAAATGGAGAATTGGGAGCTGGCAATGCAGGAAGTGGTTTTGAAGAAAGGGATGGAGGTACGAAATAAACGGATCTGGATTTCTTGCATGGGCTGTAAACTGGGAGAGCCATTGCCAACAGGCTGAAACAACTATTTTTTTAAGATTTTTCTTTTCTTGATCCGTCCGACTTGCATCATAGATTTTCTCAACTCGGCATAGATTCCTTCAAGTTAACATAGATTTTTCAGGTTAGAATTAGATCTCCTCAACTTTTTTATATTTCTTACTTCTTAAGAAAACTCAGATAAAATATTAATATACTAAACATAATATAGAGTTGGAGGAATCTGGTTGAGATTTTTGATAGGCTCTCTTAAGCCCTTAAGAGAAGTAAATACTGATTCTGTACCCGTAAAAATAGCTATAATAACTGTTACCCTGCTGGTGCTCCTCTGCCTGGTGCCTTCAGCCAGTGCAAGAGACTACACTCTGGAAGAAGCGACAACGAATATAACCATAGATCCAGCAGGCCTGGTCCATGTTGAGGAATCGATTTCGTACACATTTGACGGAGATTATAGAGAAGTTTTTAGAGTTCTCGAAGTATCTCCCGGAGAATCCATTCGGAATATCCAGGGATACTGTTCTGGTGAAGCGTGTGCTTTTAGAGTTGTGGAGACTCCGGAAGGATACGAGTTAATAGGCGAACTCCCTGCTCCAGCTCCGGAAAAAGTGACTTTTTTCATTTCCTATGACCACTATGGTGCAGTTAAAGTCCATAACGATGTTTCCGAGTTTCATTATAAACTCTGGGGTGAAGAATGGGAGAAGCCTCTTGGGCTCTTAACAGGAAACATAACGCTCCCCGTTGAAAGCGAGAGCGAACTTCAGTACTGGATACATCCGGCGGGCTATACTCAGTTCGCTAACGTAGAAAAGAATGTTCTCAATTTAAGAACAGAAGAGATTCCTTCAAATCAATGGTATGAAATCAGGGTTGTTTTTCCAAGAATAGAGTCTCCCAATTCCAGTGTTGTCCAGATAGACAACTCAGATGGGCTTGAAAAAATACTGGCTATTGAGAATGAATACCAACAAAAAGGATCGATCTTAAAGGTCCTTTATAATCTGACAGCTCTCCTCGCTCTTCTTTCTCTGGCAGTGCCTTTCTTTATTTATTTCAAATATGGAAGGGAACCGAAAATAGCCTATGAAGCAATATATGAAAGAGAGCCGCCTACCGATTCCAGGCCTGCTGTAGTCAATGCCATCATGCAGGGAAAAATAGGCACCCCTACAATAGATGGGTTTACTGCTACGGTTATGAACCTTGCTAACCTTGGTTATATCTCTCTTCGTACCATAACATCCGAAGAAAGCAGGGCATTTGGCTTGTTTAAGTCCGAGTCCGAAGACATTCTGATTGAACTTTCAAGCCCGGATTCATATGCGGGAGCTGAAGGGAGGCTTCCAGAACTGGCAGATTTCGAGAGAGATGTATTAAATTTATTGAAGAAACATGCTATCGGTAATAGAATCTCATGGGCTAAATTGAAAAAAGAACTTGGAAAAGGAACCGACTTCTATAACTTTATGCTCGCGTGGAACAAAAAGGTTGAAAGGCATATTGCAGTCGAGAAACTCTTCCGGTCAACAGGAAACAGATACATGGGCATTTTTGGTGCGATAACCATAATCGCAGCAATTATTTATTTTGTTGTAATCTCCAGGTTTTTCCCTTCGGATGCATACCCCCTGGCATCAAACATGAATATACTGGTAGTTTTGATTGCAGCTTTCGGGCTGGTTATGATAATCTTCTCAGGTCTATTTGAAAAAGCACTTGGAAGCTGGACTCCGGAAGGAAAGTTCTACTATGAACGCTGGAACAACTTCAAAAAATACCTCACGGATTTTTCCGCGCTCAAAGAGCACCCCCCTGAATCGATTGAGCTCTGGGACTTCTATCTGGTATACGCAACCGCTCTTGGGGTTGCAGAAGAAGTCCTTAAAAACATGTCTCTGGTGGTTCCTGCTGAACAGATGAGAACAAGCCATTTCTACTATGTGCATCACAATTTCGGCCAGTTTGGTTCAGGCTTTGGTAGTGCTTATTCATCCTCAGCTCCGTCTTCAAGCGGAAGCGGCGGCGGTGTAGGCGGTGTAGGCGGAGGCTCAGGCGGCGGAGGCGGGGGAGCCCGCTAAAATGTTTTAAAAAATGTAAAGTATTTTCAATAAACGGATGGTGATTTATTGTTATTCGAGATCTCGATAATAATTATAGTAATTCTGGGTTTGTTTTTCGTTATAGTATACAATGACCTTATAAAACAAAGAAACAGGGTAGAAAATGCCTGGGCTCAGATAGAGGTCCAGCTTAAAAGGCGCCATGACCTTATCCCGAATCTTGTAGAAACGGTGAAAGGGTACGCAAAACATGAAAAAGATCTCTTCGAAAACGTCACAAAAGCCAGGGCTGCAGTAATGTCTGCACATAATGTCAACGAAACCGCAGAAGCATCAAATTACCTGTCTTCTACCCTGAAATCCCTGTTCGCAGTTGCAGAAAATTATCCCGAGCTTAAAGCCAACCAGAACTTTATACAGCTCCAGAAAGACCTCATGGATACCGAAAATAAAATCGCCTATTCAAGGCAGTTTTATAATGATACGGTCATGAAGTACAACATCAGCATTCAGACAATCCCTAAAAATATTGTAGCCTCCCTCGCAGGTTTCAATAAAAAAGACTTATTTGAAACCCAGCCAGCAGAAAGAGAAGCTCCAGCAGTTAAGTTCTGATACAAACCTCAAAATCGTCCTCAATTTTCTATAATTTTTTTCTTTTTAGGACTTACGCGGTTGAACTGAAAAACAACAGCTCTAAACCTTCAACTGTCTAAATAGACGATTTAACTGCAAGGTCTATTGATCATGATTCTAATCCTCAAGTGCGTAAGTCCTACTTTTTCTTTTCTCTTTCTTTTTTCTTCTTTTTCGTGAGAAAGGTTCTTTATAGCTAATGATGTTGCACGAGTATAGTTATAATCAATTTTCTTGATCATATCCCATTGATAGAATTCATTAATCTAACCCATAAATTAGTCCTCTTGAGCGAAGCGAAAAGGACTGCGGGCTCCCGAATCGCAATTCGGGCGAGACGGAAATCGGGAGTTAAAGCATAACCTTTATCCGCACCTGAAAAATTAAATAAATAATACTCCAAAAAATTAGCCCCTATTTGGACCAGCAGAAATGCACATAATGAAAGTGAATTAAAGTGGAGTCTAAAAATGGAAATTTCCCGCCTGTTAAATGAAATAAAAGCTTCAAGCCGTTACGAGAACCAGATAGTCCATATTGAAGAGACGCCTGCAAGAGAGGCCCTTTATTCGCCTCTTGAGCTGGAAGCACAGGTAAAAGCTGCCCTTTCGGGCACAGGGATTGAAGCCCTGTATTCCCATCAGGCTGAAGCAATAGAAAAGATTCGGAAAGGAAAAAACCTGGTTCTCTGCACAAGCACGGCTAGCGGGAAATCCCTTACTTACATGATCCCTATTTTTGAAGCTGTCCTGAAAAATCCTGAGGTTACTGCTCTTTATATTTCTCCCCTGAATGCCCTTGTAAATGACCAGTTAAAGGCTTTCCTTGAATTTGAGGGGGAGCTGAACTCCGGTGCAGGCATAGCTCGTTATACCGGTGCCCTGAGTGCAGACCAGAAGAGAAAAATCAGGGAAGGACAGACAAATATTGTTTTTACAAACCCTGAAATGGTACACATGAGTTTTCTTGCCTGGCACCATCTCTGGAGGCGCTTTTTTTCAAACCTCAAATTCATTGTTATTGACGAGAGCCATTACTACAGGGGGGTCATAGGGAGCAATATGGCAAACGTGCTCAGAAGGCTCCTGAGAGTTGCGGAATACTATGGGGCTTCCCCGCAGTTTATTTGCTGTTCGGCAACTATAGGTAACCCGAAAGAGCATACTGAAACCCTGATTGGAAGGGAAGTTGAGGTAGTTGAGAATAACGGGTCTTCTCAGGGCCCGCAGAAGTTTGTATTCTGGAACCCGCCTCTTTACCTGAACGGAAGGGGAAACACGGTTAGAAAAAACAGCTTCTCAGAAACCTCATATCTTTTTTCACGGGCAGTCCAGGCAGGATTCCAGACCCTTGCCTTTACGCGGTCAAGACAGGGAGTGGAGAGAATGTATAAGGGTTGCAGGGACCTTTTAAGGGAACGCGGGCTCTCTTATACAATCTGCCCTTACAGGAGCGGCTATTTTGATAGGGAAAGGGAAGAAATAGAAAAGAAAATGAATTCAGGAGAGTTGAGGGGCGTTATTTCTACAAACGCCCTCGAGCTCGGGATAGATATAGGTGGGCTTGATGCCTGCATCCTTGACGGCTATCCGGGTACGGTTATGAGCGCAAGGCAGCAGGCAGGCAGGGCAGGCAGGAAAGGGAACGAAAGCCTTATTCTTATGGTTGCAGGGACAAATGCTCTTGACCAGTATTATATGCGGAACCCTGCCGACTTCTTTGCAAGAAGCAGTGAAAATGCAGTGCTTAACCCTAAAAATCCCTATATCCTTGTAGGGCATTTGCTCTGCGCAGCAAAGGAAGTTCCTCTTAAAGGATCGGATGAAAAATATTTTGGTATTGGATATTCAAGAGTTGTGGAACTCCTTGAAGCCGAAGGGCTGTTAGCAGGTAACGATCTGAAATATTCTACAGAGCCTTTCCCCTACAAGCAGGTCTCCCTTAGGGGAATAGATACTAACACTTACTCCCTGCTTGCCTTTGAAGGGGAAAAAAGTTTTCCGATAGAAAAGGATATTGAAGAGACTCTGGCTTTCCGGGAATGCCATCCGGGCGCGGTCTACATGCACAGGGGAGAGCCATTTTATATAAACAGGATCGACCATGAGAAAAAGGAAATCCATGCCTTAAAAACGCACGACAGTTATTATACAAAACCCATGATAGACTCGTCAGTCATAGTACAGGAGACTTATGCTGTAAAGCCTCTTCTGCATTTTCCTGAAGTGGAGGTAGGGCTAGGGGAAGTGGAAGTAACGGATAGAATAGTAGGTTACAGGAAAATCCGGACCCATAGTGACGAGACCATGAGCGCCCATGATATTGAGATGCCTCCTGTAACCCTCCAGACGGTTGCGCTCTGGCTTAAACTTCCGGACCGGTTGCAGGAGCTCATAGGAGACCATAAACTGGACTTTGCAGGTGGGATTCATGCTGTTGAGCATGCAATAATTTCCATGTACCCTTTGCACCTGCTTGTGGACAGGAGCGATGTAGGAGGGATTTCAACTCCCTCTCATCCTGACCTTGGAAGCAAAAGCGGGATTTTCATTTATGACGGGCACAGGGGAGGAGTCGGGTATGCCGAAAAAGGTTATGACCTGATCGAAGAGGTACTGGAAGGCACCTTAAAAGCTATTGAAAGCTGCCCCTGTGAAAGTGGCTGCCCTGGCTGTATACAGTCCCCAAAGTGCGGGAACAATAATGAACCTCTAGATAAGCACGCGGCAATTATGCTCCTGCACGAGCTCCTTGGAAAAGCTCCCTATATCCCACCCGAGAAAAAAGAAAAGCACCTTTCTGAAACCAGAGCCCGGAAAACAATCCCGCAGGAAAGAAAGAGTTCAGGAGATGCCCTTGACAGGGTCAGAAGGCAGCTCAGGCGGGAAACCATAAAACAGGAAACTCAGGGAGGGCAGGAGAAAAAGGAAAAAACCTTTATTGCTACGGACGAAAACGGAGGTATGATAGGAGTTATCTCAGCTCCTTCCCCGAAAAAAGCCGCAGCAAAAACATTTCACCAGAAACTCGCAGGGAAAAAAGAAGCTACAAAGGAAAAGCCTTTCGAAATAAGGATCAGAGACCTTGGAGCAGGTAGTGATTACCATTTCAGGGCATGGACCGAACTTTTCGAAGCTACGGAAAACGGAACTCCGGAAGGGGAAGAGACGAAAAAAAGTGTCAAGAGACTGGTTATTAGAAAAATGAGCTGAACAGACAGGCAAACCGGTTTAGTTACCTTACCGGCTTTCCGGTTTTTCATTAAATTCTTTTGTCTCCTCACACTTTTTTACTCTGGATCTGATCTGGTTTTTTCTTTTTTGTACTCAATTTTTTACTTCATTATTAATATAGTTAGATATGTCGATGAAAGTTTTTTATACTGAGAGGTCCATATATGATATTAGTGGGAAAAAGAATGAATAAAGTGGGAAAGGAGGAAGGTTATTTGCAAAAGTTGTTTTTCATGATGGTATTCACCTGCCTTTTTATGGGCTTTATGCTTGCAATTTCTATTATCCGTTAATAGAGATTGTATCCAGTAATAGAAATCAATTCACTATTGATCAGTAAACTGATGCCGTGATGTATAGGGAAATCATAGACCCGGGAAATCATAGACTCACTCGGGAAATCATAGACTCAAGTGAAAGAATCCCAGCTTAAGTGAAAGAATCCCAGCTTAATACTGCCTGGGTCTGGAAAAATATTCAGGAGTAGTTAAATTGAAGTAATAGCCTGTGGGCGTTCACAGGCACGCTTTCTTTTCAAAATAAGTTGTATGCGGACTTTCTATGAATTTTTCTAAGTAGCATATTCGCAGGCTCAGGAGGATGTAAATATGAAGGAAAGGATATTATAACCTGCTGAAAACGGTGGGGAATTTTCAGGTATTTACAGTGAAATTTTTTTAAAGGGATTGCTAAGAATTAGTGAGTTTTCCGGTTCTTAAATTAAAAACTCTAGGATAGCTGGTTATGGACGATGAAGATCAGGCTGTAAAGAAAGAGAAGATAAAATCCTCATATGAAGTCGTAATTATTGGGGCAGGACCTGCGGGTATGTTTGCAGCTTACGAGCTTGCAGCTTCCCGGTTGAAAATCCTTGTTATTGATATGGGAAGGGACATTGACAAACGAGTCTGCCCTATGAAAACCCAGAGCTACTGTATGCACTGTACCCCGTGCGAGATAATGTGCGGGATTGGAGGCTGCGGAACATATTCCGATGGGACCCTGAACCTCAGGCCTGACATAGGAGGAGACCTTGCAGCGCTTACAGGGGACCAGACAGAAGCCTGGGAACTCGTTGACAGGGTTGATAAAGTTTTTCTTAAATTCGGTGCGCCTCAAGCCGCCCTTCTTACCGAAAGCCCGGAAATAGAGGAATTAAAACGCAGGGCTGCTTCGGTCGGAGCCCGCTTTATAGAGATCAAGCAGAGGCACATAGGCTCGGACAATTCGCCTGCAGTCATAGGGCGCTTCAAACAGGATCTTGTTGATAAGGGTGTGGATTTTCTAATTGAGACCGAGGTCCAGGACCTTATAATCGAAGACGGAACCTGCAAAGGCGTTATTCTCTCGGGCGGAAGGATTATCCGTTCAAATTATGTAGTCCTGTCTCCTGGAAGAAGGGGCTGCAATTGGGTTTCAGAAATGATAGAAAAACATGACCTGAAGGCCCGTTACGGTGGGATTGATATAGGAGTGAGAGTGGAAGTCCCTGCGATTATTATGGATCCTGTAACAAAAATAAACAGGGACCCGAAATTCCATATTCAGAGCCGCAGATACGATGATTTTGTCCGGACTTTCTGCACTAACAGGCGCGGTTATGTTGTAAAAGAGGAATATGAGGACTTTATTGCAACAAACGGCCATTCGATGGCAAACACGGAGTCGGAAAACACAAACTTCGCATTCCTGGTCCATATCGAACTGACCGAGCCTATGGAAAACACAACAAAATACGCCCGCTCAATTGCAAAACTCGCAACAACCATCGGCGGAGGAAAACCTGTCCTTCAGCGCATGGGAGACCTCAGGCGCGGGCGCCGTTCTACAAAAGAGCGCCTTGCCAAAAACCTGGTAGTAAATACGCTGAAAGATGTCACACCGGGCGATATCTCAATGGCTCTTCCGCACAGGATAGTCATGGATATAATCGAAGGCCTCGAGACCTTAAACGAGATCATTCCAGGGGTTGCTTCGGACTCAACTCTTCTCTACGCCCCGGAAGTCAAGTTTTATGCCATGCACCTGGACGTTTCCCGCCAGATGGAAACCAGTATAAAGAACCTCTTTGCAGCAGGAGATGGTGCCGGGCTTTCAAGAGATATCGTCAATGCAGCCGCAACCGGAATTATGGCTGCAGAAGGGATTATGAAAAAAGTCAAGCAAGAATAAATAACAGTAAACCAGAATAAGCCCTAATAAGCTGTAAGAAGATCAGAATAAGCCTTACAAGGGCGAAAAATGCTTATAATGTCAAAAAATGAATTCATAAGAATTCATAATAAAAGAATATAGTTCATAAGAATGGGAGATAATTCTTAAGAAGAGAAAATAGGTCCTGATGAAGCTATTAGGACTTAGAGAATCAGGCTTAGGTTTAGAGAATTTGGCCTGGATAATAGAAAAATTAGTGAGCAAATTTACTTTTTTGTTTTAATTTTATTTAGAAGAGTTGCGTTCCCATCCGAAATACCTGGAAGTTCCGAAAGGCATCTAAAAGATTTAACACTTTAATATTTTAGTTTGGAAAGAGGTTTGAGGTATTTGACTTGTGGGTTGAGAGTTTTTTTAAGTTTTAATTCTTTGTTGTGGGTAGATCTTTGGAGTAGGTGTTGTTTGCTAGTGGGTTGTTCTGATGAGAACGCAAGTTATACTATGCACTCTCAGTATATATTATTTTTAACGAATAACTTCGACACATGCGTATAATCAATATCTTATCAAGATAACTTTAGTTGAATAGTCTAAGATTATATGATTTATATAAAGAGACAAAATATTACAGAAAGTTGCGAAAATATATTAGCACGTGACTGAAATAATTCCATGAAATAGTTCCATCTACATGACCATAGAACAGAAGTAAATATTAAGTCAAATTAGAATTGCATGGAATTTGCAATGTTTAACGTTTCTTCACCCTGATTTTATTGGTATGCCTGATTTAAATCATACGGCCAGGTAACCGGAAAAGGAAAAGCAATTAAAAAACATCTAAAAGCAATCAAAAACATCTAAAAGCAATTAAAAAGATCTTGTAAAAGATACCTGTTTATCTCATTTTTCTAATTTTGTTTAAAAGAATTGCGTTCCCATCCGAAATACCTGGAAGTTCCGAAAGGCATCTAAAAGATTTAACACTTTAATATTTTAGTTTGGGAAGAGGTTTGAGGTATTTGACTTGTGGGTTGAGAGTTTTTCTTTACTATAATTCTTTATTGTGGGTAGATCTTTGGAGTAGGTGTTGTTTGCTAGTGGAGTGTTCTGATGAGAACGCAAGTTATACTACACACTCGGAGTATATATTATTTTTAACGAATAACTTCGACGCATACCTATAATCAATATTTTATCAAAATAACTTTAGTTGAATAATTTAATATTATATCAGTATATAATAACTAAGGAATTCAAAGAATGCAGGCAGTTAACGAGAATTTTGGGGTCTGGAATATTTGATCTAATATCTGATCTAAATTATTCTTAAATAAATTGTGCTTAAATGTAAAATATTTGAAGTAATAGAAAACATGAGATTTTATAGTCGATACAGGATTTTGTGAGAATTCGTTATGTAACTTTGAAGGTATGAACCTGTGAAATGATAAGATTGAAAAACAATCAAAAATTATCCGATTAAAAAAATATTTATTTAACAATTTACTTTCATTTTGTTTTAATTTTGTTTAAAAGAGTTGCGTTCCCATCCGAAATACCTGGAAGTTCCGAAAGGCATCTAAAAGATTTAACTTTCTAATATTTTGGTTTGGGAAGAGGTTTGAGTTATTTGACTTGTGGGTTGAGAGTTTTTTGAGTTTTAATTTTTGTTGTGGGTTGATCTTTTTGGAGTAGGTGTTGTTTGCTAGTGGGTGTTCAATTGATGAGAACGCAGGTTATACTATGCACTCGGGGTATATATTATTTTTAACGAATAACTTCGACGCATGCGTATAATCAATATCTTAATAAAATAATTAAGTATTAAATCGTATAATGTTATATTAACAGTATAACACTTCATAAGAAAATAAAAAGATAGACGATGCGTAATTAAAAGAAATTAAGCTGGTAAGAATTTCAAAACACAAGAAATTTAAAAGTATAAGTATAGGACTTACGCACTTGAGGATAAAAATCATGATCAATAGACCTTGCAGTTAAATCGATGATTTAGACAGTCGAAGGTTTAGAGCTGTTGTTTTTCAGTTCAACCGCGTAAGTCCTAAAGTAATGACTGCACTTATATTAATTACCGACCAATGTGTTAGTAAATTTTGCCTGATGACTGTAAATGGAAGAGGCCAATAAGAAAGAGTTGAGTGAAAGGGATATTTGCTCGAAGTTTATTACGCCTGCAATTAAGAGGGCTAAATGGGAAGAACGACAGATACGGGAAGAAGTAAATCTTACCAGAGGGAGGATTATTGTTAAAGGCTCAACAGCGAGCAGAGGAAAACCAAAGAGAGCTGATTATATTCTTTCCTATAAGCCCAACCTTCCTCTTGCAGTTGTGGAAGCAAAGCGGAATATTTACACGGTAGGAGAAGGCATGCAGCAGGCGCTCATGTATGCTGAGATGCTGGATATCCCTTTGCGTTCAGCTCTAACGGAGACGCCTTTTTGCTCCACGACCGGACAGGCACTCTTGGAAAGGTAGAAGAGGAAATTCCACTGGACAAATTTCCTTCCCCTGAATTTCTCTGGCAGAAGTACTGTGAATGGAAGGGGCTTGATGAAGACAGGCAGAGGATCGTAACCCAGGAGTATTTTTCCGATCGGCAGAAATCCCTTCGATATTATCAGAGGATAGTAGTTAACCGGACAATAGAGGCAATTACAAAAGGGCAGGACAGAATTCTGCTCGTTATGGCAACAGGTACGGGAAAAACACTTACAGCTTTTCAGATCATCTGGCGCCTCTGGAAGTAGGGAGTAAAGGAAAGAATCCTTTTCCTGGCAGACAGAAATATCACAGTTTAACATCTCCCGAATTAAAATTGTCAATACAGTTGTGCCTCTCCCGCCCCTCAATGAACAAAAACGCATAGTTAAAAAAGTAGAACAGTTCATGGGGTTATGTGATGAACTTGAATCTAAACTAAGGAAGTCTCGGGAAGATAGCGAGAAACTTATTGAAGTGGTTGTTAAAGGATTGTTAGAAGGGGCAGCCGCCGAAAAAACAGAGTTGTGTAAGCCTGTTTCATTACAGGTGGCGAGTATTCAATTAAAATAATAGATCTTTTTTATTTTTCAGGATTAAAGGAAAAGTTAGGTTAGGAAGGATTCCGGCCTGAAAAATAAAAAATAAGTTGTAAAAATCTGCCCCAAAAAACCATATTCACTGTCTTTAACGTGTCTTGTTACCGAGCATCAGCTCGGGCCGGTCCTTAATGTTAAAAAAGAAGACAGATTTTTAGCACATCGGATTCTTGAGTATTCAATTTTAAAAAATAAGATATTACCCTTTTTTTCTTTTTTCTGATTTTTGAGAAGGCCGCTCTCCTTCGTCGAGCGTGACAAGGACGGTTCGGTAAAGTGAATGACGTTGCACGGATCAGAGATTTTATAGCTTTTTTTCGGCTCTAGTTAGTAAAGCTCACTATTTTATCTTATAAGCTTGGTCCTCTTGAGCGAGCGAAGCGAGTGAAAAGGACACCGTGCTCCCGAAGCGGAACTCGGGTGCCGAAGCGGAACTCGGGCGTGACAAGAAAGACTCGGTAAAGTGAATGACATTTCACGGGTCAAAGATTTCGTAACTTAGTTCCCTATTTATATTTAAAGACTTAAGGAGAATCACAACATACCACAACCTAAATCAAATAATTCTACTTTCACACGCTCATGCCCGCAATATTTACACCGATAATAGCTAGTTATCTTTTTTTCAGTATAGTTGCTTATTATTTCCGCCATTATCATAACATAGGCTAGCTCTTTTCCGCAGTTTTGGCAGGTCCTGAACATATAGTATCTTTCTAAGCTCATAATGGCAAAACCGCAGATAACGGAGAGGATAGATAGGGGAAAAATATGAGGATGATTTCCAAACAAACCATAAACGAACAAAATATAGCTAAAACCTATTAACGATAAGCTAAGAAGATTTGCTCTCAAAAGTCCAATTTTTGGGATTAAGAATCGAGAAAAAAAGCCAGTAACAGAGAATTTCTCTACATAAAGGCGGCAAACATCAGATTCTTCTTTCTTAGGATTGAAACTATTTAAAGAAAAAGGTTTATTCTTCAATAACAAACCACTTCACAGATTAACTACATTATTCAATCTTATTTCTCAATAGACATTAAGCAAGATAATTTTTTGTATCGCTTTTGTAAAAATAAAGGAAGATCTTAAGAGTTTATGAAGCCAATTGTTAAAGGTTGTAAGATATAATTACTGCCTGAAAAACAAAAAATAAGGTTTATTAAAGACAGGACTCAGTAAATATTTCCGTTTTTAATAAACAGAAAAAGAAGCGAATTTTTTTCTTTGTTGCGTTTTGGACTTTCCGCTCTCCTGCATCGAGCGTGACAAAACAGACTCGGTAAAGCGAATGACGTTGAATCGGTCAGAGATTTTATAACTATTTTTTCGGCTCTCGTTTAGTGAAGTTCACTATTTTAACTTATAAGCTTAGTCCTCTTGAGAGAAGCGAATATTCTAAACCAAAAATTAGTCCTCTTGAGCGCAGCGAAAAGGACACCGTGCTCCCGAAGCGGAACTCGGGCGAGGCGCAATTCTGGAAATAAGAGTTTGGCGGGAAATTTCAAAAAAATGAATGCCCGTTTCATGATAGCTTTTCAGCCACCATGGAGAGGGCAATTTAGAAGTGCATGATCTGCAAGCGTGGGGCGTCCGCAACTTCTTCGAACTTTCTAGAGAATGCACGGAAGGACTCGGTATACTGACGGCCTCCAGCCGGGTCGTTGATCCGCAGGAAAGTGCCATCAACCGTGCCGTCTCCGTAGATACCGCGAACCACCCTGGCGTGGATTGCCCAGAGATCACCCGGAGCTTCATCAGCGATCACGATCAGAGGACCATAAAGCTCGATCAGCCCGCGCAGGCCGCTTACGGTGTAGCACATGGGAGGCTCTCCTTTCATGCCGCACGCTTCGGCAAAGGCTTCGTGATCCGCTGCCTGCAATCCCTTGTTGGCATCGAACATGGCACGATAGGTCGCACCGGCTATGTCCATTGCATCCTCAATGCTGTAAGATACACTATCCTTCCAGGACATCATCATGGTTGCAACCGTGGCCCAGCAGGTCATGTTCGAGGGCTGCGCTATGATCGGCACGATCCCGGGGACGGTGTAATCAAACGAGGTTTCGGTACCGCCAGTTTTTGGTTCGCTCACCTCGACCGATTCCGATCCCCGGTTGATCTTAATATTCGGTGCCTTTTGCTGCGACTGGGACTTGATCAAATCCTGGATTTCCTTCTCCTGGGTCAGGTTTGCCTGTTTCACCGCAGGTTCACCCACCATTGAGCTCAGGGCGCTGTAAGCAAGCTTGTTGGCCTGGTCTTTGGAAATCTGCTGACTGTCCTCAGCATCCTGGATGGTTTTCAGGGTCTTGCCTATGTCTTTCTTCATGGCACTCTGCTTCTGGAGATCGGCAGCTAAGCCTGCCAGGTCGGTCACGCTTTTGGACGTGGTCTCCAGAGCCTTCAGAGCATTAGCCTGGGTGCCGGCAAGACCGGTCATATCCTTGAATACATCGCTCTTGCCAAGGAGACTAAATGCCGCACCGAGGCCGGTAGGATCGGGTGCAGCTGGGGCTGTCTGCATGGCAATGATGCTTGACGGCAGATCCTTGACCTGGAGATTACCCGTATCCGAGCGTCGGCTGCTTGTGGAAACAGAGTCAATAGCCGTAGGTTTTGCATCACATGGGACTTCGGAGAAGCGCCAGTGCCGGGAATCATCGATTTCTTCACAGCTGTTGCATTTGCCCATAACGGATTCCGCGTAGACTCCTTTGGTCGGGACACTGACCCTAAACGGGTCCGGCTTCGTTGTTGGCTGATAGTAGGCAACCAGGTCTTCGACACCCTTAAATACAGGGTCGAGACGCTCACCGGGTACAACCTTGAGCACAAAATTATTCCCTACAATGCCCATGATTTTATTTTCGACAACACTGGCTACGCTCCTGCCTCCCGAATTAGGTGCAATGTAGCCGTCCAGAAGGCCGAACAGGCGGCTTGCATCCATGCTAGACCAGATCACCTTATGGGCCATTTCCAGATGTTCATTCAAAAAGCTAACCAGAGTGACGGCAGCTTCACGGTCCTCCTTTCTCGGGTCCCTCAGCTCCTTGTCCGAAAGCGGCGTATATATCAGTGCAGCATCGGTTCGGGTCTGAATCTCGACATAGGGAGGTGTGGTAAGGTCAATGTGGACCTGTACAGTGTTGATGATATCATTGTTAACCCGGCTGTTCCGGACAATGGACTCGTTAAGATGCCTGGTCCGATAATAGAGATAGACCGAGCGTAAGATGATTTTTGAAGACGCTTTGACAGCCGTGCTGGCGCGGAAACGCAGATGCTTAATCCGGCGCCGGGTAATGTTCTGTGGCGCCCGGCTGGCGAGTTTCACTTCCAGCGGCACTCCGCGGCGGTAGTTCGAGAGCATGGTAAAGTCCAGATCCAGAGGCTCTTCAGTACCATCTTCTGCGATGGCATGAATCTCGATCCTATCGATAAACGTGCGGACAATCTCCGGGGCGTACTCTGCTTCGAAAATGGCGTCTTTCTCGGCTTCGGTAAGGGGAACTTCCCGCTCCAGTGTAAATTTCATCTGGCCGATGAACCACGGGAACGGCACGCTCAGATCATAAGTTTCGGTTTTTGTTGCCTCCTCGATTACGCTGATATAAGGGCGCTTGAGTTCGAACGAAATTGAGAAACTGCCATTGAAATCTTCGATTACTTCATCCGCATAGCTGCCAGTGGGCAGGTCAGAATCAGCATAATTGTTTGCGATCCGCTCGATAGCATCAAAACCCCGGACCAATTTCTGGCCATATACGGCCCTGCGCAGAGTATTCCGCCAGCGGAGGATCTTTTGATGATCGAAGAGGCTCATCGGCAGCGGAACAAACAGGCACTCCTGGACATCCACAAGTTCCGTTTCGATCGCATAATGCTTCAGCACCTCGAAATACTCCACAGTCATAGCATGGCAATGGTTGTGGTTTTTGATTATTTCGGTCTGCACAGTTATGTTCTCTGTTTGCCCCACTGTCTGTATTACAGTACTGCGCTGGCTCCTGAGCGATGAGGCCGACTGAGCGATATTGTCCTGCAGCCGATTCAATGTACTTCCTGACAGGTTCCGGGCTGAGTTTTGTGTGGCTGTAGAACTGGATGAGGCACCCGAATGAGAAACTCCCCCTGCAATTCCAAGGCCGAAAGAGCTGCCTATGAACCCCAGGGCTCCACCGATACCCCCGCTCGTGGAGCTTGTTCTGTTGGTTGAACTGGCACTGATGTTCTCCCTGAAAGACGAATTAATTATTTCACTGATATCCCTATCGTGTGAAATCTCAGCCGTAATGGCTTCCGTGACTGTTTGAGCCTCACTTCGGGAAGAGCGTTCTTCACGGTCCCAGTCAACAATCGCGATCTGTTTTTCCTGGCACGGCGCCAGCGGCAGGCTGTAGAGCAAATCCCCTAGTGAATACCCGTCAGCCTTCCATTTTTGCTTGAAGTGCAGGATATGGCCATGTGCAATAGTGGTATTCTCGTATATCGTGGGAGTCTCGTCCCAATCGATGCTATTTTCGACTGTAAGTTCCTTACGCCCGGGATGGTTAGAGATGTAAGCGCGTTCAATATCCTCGATCTTATTGATTGCAGTGTAGATCTGCTTTTTCAGTCTGTTCAGCGAACTCTTGATAGGGTTATAGTTTTCGATGAAGTAATTGTCTTCAAGGGAGACCATGAAGGACGTGCTCGAAATATAAAAACTGTGGAACTGCTCCAGCAGGTTTAAAAATGCCGAAATGCTGGTGATAAATAAATCGTAATTGGAGCGGATCATCAGGATCTCGCCCAGCGAGAAAATAGCTTTATTACGCAGCACATTTTTCGTGTCTTCAAACTGATGCATCAGGCAACGAATCCCCATTGTTTTCGTTTTCTCAGCGGACGGGCAGGGCTCGAAATTGTATACCCCTTTTTCTCCCACCTGTGACAGTTCGGCCACCAGACGCCGCAAATAGCCGAGCAGTTCTTCCTGGTCCTGAGACTCATTCGTGGCAGTGTCCACTTCCTGGATCAGCTTTACTGCCCGGGTTTTCATGACGCTTATGAGCCCGGAATCCGCAAAGGGCTGTTCCAGCAGTTCATCAAGATCGGAAACGAACTCCTTAAACTGGCTTCCCAGTTTGCTGTTGGGCTCAACAAACCCTGCATACTTCCTGATGTGCCCGAGTATGGATTCCAGAGTTGTGTAATTTAGAGCATTCCTGGCTGTCAAAGTCTCGCAGTAGGTCTTTGCTTCCTGAACTCCGTATTTGCCACAGTAGGCTGCTGCCAGCTGTTGATGCAGCTCTTGCAGTTTCGCCTTGCGGCGCGCCTGCTCAGCCAGCGTTTTGACCAGGAAATTGAAGTTGATCCCTTTTTCTACCTGCAACAGGTCCTGTGTGCTTAATTTGAGCTGCACGGTTCCTGAAGGTATCTTCAGGTAGTAGATAGGCGAGGCTGGAGCAGCAGCCGGAGCGCTATTGATCCGCAGCGCACGGTCCATTTCGGATGCCGTTTTTTCTTTATCCACGGTATAAGGGATGACAGAAAGTGTTCTGAACGAATTATTGAGCCTGCCGAAAATAGTGAAGAGCTCGTCAGAGATAGTCTGCAGTTCATCTTTTATGTACCTGCTTTCCTTTGCCGTAATAGTCAGTCCCCTGATCTCCGGTTCCGTGGTCCTAACAGTATGGTAAAAGCTAAATTCTTCCAGGGTGCGGTTAGGGATCGTAAAATCTACACACTTTCCGCCCAGGTCCTGAGAAAAAGATGAACTGTGAACCAGATCTTCAGCGTCCGGTAGCATCGGGGTTCCCCCGCTGGACAGGACCTCACCGGGCAAGTCCGACAGATCAGCTACCAGAATTAGGTCTTTCGGGATTCTCCTGTCATCCAGGGTTATCGGAATGGGCTTGCCCTCGAGTCCGGCAATCAGTCCGTAAGCCCTTTCATGAGTCCTGTTATCCACCTTTCCGAAGAAATAACCTCCCCGATCAGCCTGTGCAGAGAAGATCGGGTGATAGCTCTGGCTATCCGTAGCAGCATTCGGGTCATCACTTGCCATTATGATTATTTGAACGCAGGCCGCTTTTTTCTCGCCGGAAATATCAATTACCCTGCCAGCAACCTTTCGATAGGCATCCAGGACCGGGCTTGATTCATTGAATTGAATCACTTTCGGGTCCACATGCAGGATCAGGGGCTGTGTGTTATCTTCGTTGTTTTCCGGTAAAATAGCTGCATTCAGACTGCCATAGCTGTAAATTTGAGTGCCCAGCTGCTCGCCATCCGGTGCGAACACCGCGATCGTGACTGACTTTCCGCCCAGCAGCTCCTGGTTGGGCAGGAAAAAACGGAAAGCTCCATTTCGTTCGACGTCAACTCGATCCTTGCTGTAAATCGAATTACCGCCAATCTCCTGAATGTAGCTGACCTTCAAAAAATGGCCCAGATACTCATCGGTAATGGGCACATTATTCATTGGTTTCAAAAAACCGTTGATGCTAACTCTATTCATACTTCATTCATCCCCACTATTTCGAGCCCCTTAAAAGGGTCTTTTATATTTTTACCCCGGAGTTACTCCTTTAACTGAACAGGTAAAAAACAACCTCTGTAATTACCCCCCTTAAGTCTGCCAGGTACCTCCAACGGTAACTAAAATATAAAAAAGATGTCAGAATATAAAATACTTGTGGAACATATTTCAGAGGCTTATTATTTTTTCTATCCTCCCAAATTTACTCGAGATCATGCAAAATAGTGAAATTTTATTTCATTGAAAGAAATCATTTTACTACGAAAGAATTCATTTTACTACTGTAGACAGGCCACTTTCCTGTGTCAAACGGAACAAAAACGGTTCAGTAAGCAAATGATTTTATGACTTTATATGTGTCAGAGATATTATAACCCAGTTTTTATAACTCAGTCTTCGGTTCTCATCAGTAAAGTTCACTTTTTAACTTATAAATAAGTCTTCTTGAGCGCTAGCTCGGGCCAGCCCCAAAATGAAAAAAAAGAAGACAGATTTTTAGTTCATAAAATTCGTGAGCGTTCAATTTTAAAAAAAGGTAAATACCATTCTTCTCTTTTTCTTCATTTTAGGACTTTCCGCTCTCCTGCGTCGAGCGGGACAAGAACGATTCATTAAAACGAATGACATTGCACGGGTTAAAGATTTCAGAACTTAATTCTCGGGTTCTAATAGGGAAGTTTACTATTTTAGCTTATAAATTAATCCTCCTGTAAGTAATCCCCGATTTTTACCTGCAAATTAGTTCTCCTGGGTGAGAGGTTTTTCGAAAAAAATCAGTAAGATACTCAGGGTATTTTCAGAATAACATATTCGATATTCATAAAGGATTTTATCAGCCAGAAAAACACAAAGCAAAAATAAAAGGAAAGTAAAGTAGGGAATGGTAAATATGGAAAAATTTCTAACGAAAGAACAGATTTTGTATTTTACTACAGCTCTTATTGTATGCACAATATTGGGATATCTGTCTCGTGATTTAAAGAATGGCGTATTTACTGGAATTTTCATTGGAGCCGGGTTTGTTACAGGAATGAGTCTAATGGGGAAAAGGCGAAAGTAAAGAACACAGGGAAAAATCGAAAATAATAGTTTGTTGATTCTAAAGTTCTATACTTTTTTACAATCTATTTTCATAATGTTGTTTATGGCTGCATCAGTTACCGTCCCAATATAAAAACAGGGCCGGACTGCAGGACTGAACTGTATTTGAAAAAATCCATTTCTACTCTGTTCTTATTGCCCTTGCTGTTTTGTTTTTGAAGATTATTCGAAATTATCAACCAATCAACATGGATTACCAATAAACTCTAATAACAGATAAATAAATTCAGATGTATTTCTGTGCTTGTATATCTAATTTGAAATAATTTCAAATAGCTAATATATAAGCACTCACACACTACTTGCATAATCCTCTTGCATAATCCTCTTGCATAATCCTTTTCAGAGAAGTATATAAATCTGAGATAAATACGAAAGCAAGTAAAGAGAATTATAAAATTTAAAAAGTTTGGTAAAATGTTTTATACTCTTAAATCAATATTCTACAGTTATAGGTTCAAGCAATCAGATTCTCTCAGAGCTTAAAGACTCTTTAAGAGGATTTCGATCAGGTTTCGGAAAACCTTTAGATCACATTTAAAGCTTTATTTTCGGCAGAACATGGCAAAATTTATTAGTAAATGTTCTGTATTCTTATCTGTATCACAAATATATTTTATTGATTATTTGAACAGGGCCTGGTATTTTATGGTAGATGTAGTTAAGGAACTGGAAACACTAAGGCAGAATTTACTTGATTTATCCCTCCGGAATAACCTTCTCAATTACCGTCTTTCCCCGAGGCGGACAATTTCAATTACGGGCAGAACTCCGGAGGAAGTCTATGACCTTTTTGTTCTTCAGGAAAAATCGATGAAGTTCAGGGCAATAAAGACCAGGCCCAGAAAAGGCAAAAAGAGTGAAACCGGGGAAGAAGACGATGCTTCGGATAACGATAACAGGCTTCTGAAGACAATAGGAAAAATCCTTACCTCCGAAGAGAAAAATAAAACTCAGAATTCCCGCGAACCTTTCCTCGAAACTCCGGACGATAATGAAACTCTTGACCGGAAGCTTTTTTACGTCTTTAACCAGGCGAATTCCATTTTTGAAGAACAGGGTTATCCGGTACTTTATCTTGCAATAGGGTTTTTGCAGTGGAGTGAAACCAAAGCTTCGGCAAAGGACCTGAAAGCTCCGCTTGTCCTCGTCCCTGTTGAACTTAAAAGGATAGGAAAAGGAAGAAATTTCAGCATTCAGTGGACAGGAGATGAGGTTTTCACCTCCATTACCCTTCAGGCTAAGATGAAAGAGTTCGGGGTAGAAATTCCTGAATTCGAGATGCCTGAAGAAACTTCAGGGATACAGGAATACTTCAGCACAATAACCGCGGCAATCCGCGAAAGACCTGAATGGAAATTCGTTCCTGAAGTCTGCCTAGACCTTTTCAATTTCAGAAAATTCGTCATGTATAAAGACCTGGACATTTCAACCTGGCCTGAGGACATGTCCCCTGCAGAACACCCCCTTATCCAGAAAGTCTTCAATCCCCAGGAGCCCGAGTGTGAGGTGCAGGGCTTCAGGGAAGAGGAAGTCGACCTTAAACTTACGGCAAAAGACACCTACCATATAATGGATGCCGATTCTTCCCAGATAGCAGTAATAGAAGATGTAAAAGCCGGAAAAGACCTTGTAGTGGAAGGGCCTCCAGGCACAGGAAAGTCCCAGACAATCGCAAACACGATTGCTGAACTGCTCGCACAGGGAAAAAGCGTACTCTTTGTCAGTGAAAAGATGGCTGCCCTTCAGGTGGTAAAAAGCAGGCTCGACAATGCCGGGCTTGGAGAGCTCTGCCTTGAAGTCCACAGCCACCAGACCAGGAAAAAAGCCGTACTTGAAGAGCTGGAAAAAGCCCTTAACCGCGAAGCTCCGCCTGCTATAAGTGCGGAAAGGGACCTTAACGAGCTTGAAAAACTTAAACAGGAGCTCAACGGGTATGCGCAGACACTCAGGGAGCCCGCAGGAAAGATCTATCCGAACCTGTATTCCCTTTATGGAGTAAAAGAAAAGAACAGGATTTACTTTGAGTCAAAAGGCTTAAAGATGCCCAGGTTTAAGTTTCAGGACCCTGAAGCATGGGAGTCTGAAGCATGGGCGGAAGCCGAGTCGATCCTGGAAAAAATGGGGCAGGTACTTCCGGCCCTCGGACCTGTTAAGAAAAATACCTGGTATGGCTGTGAACCCGGACTTGTTCTGCCTTCCGATATCGGGGAAATAGGCGCTGCTGCAGATGAATGTGCTTTTGCTTTTGAAAACCTTGAAAAGTCAATAAAAACCCTCAACGATATCTCTGCAACCTCAAAGCCTCAGACTCTAAAGGATATTCCCGGTATAACCGAAGCTGCAAAACTTATAAGCAAATCAAAGCCCCTGCCTGAAAAACTTCTTCAGAACCCTGAATGGGACTCCGAGGCTTTTACATCCGAAGCCGAAGCTCTGGTTTCCAGAGTCAGGCAGTACAGGGAACTAAAAACCTTTGTGGACAAAACCTTCGATCCTTCCATTCTCGATCTTGAGGTCTCGGAATTTAAAGAAGTTTCCGGCAAGCTGCTCAGCGTTCTAAACTCCAGGTACAGGAAATTAAAAAAGGAGATCTCAGCCTGTTATATCTCAGGAGCGCCTTCAAAAGACAGCAAAATCCTTCTGGACCTTGCATGCGTTTCCGAATGTAAGATGCGCAGGGCTGAGATAGAGGGAGCAGAAATAAGCGGGAAAAAATTCTTCTCGGAATACTGGAAAGGCTTTGAGAGCGACCCTGCCCTGCTGGAAGATTACTGTAAGTGGATGGTTCCTTTCCGCAGGCATATTAAAGACGGCATTTTAACCGACAGGTCAGTAAGGCTGGTCGGGAGCGGAGTAGACCAGGCATCAATCGAGTCTGCAGTAAATGAAGTCATGGCAGCAAAAGATGCTTTTAACGTCTCCCTTGAAAAGTTAGGCGCTCTCGTAGGGGCAGATTTCGGGAAGATGTTCGGGGATATTGAAACTGTAAAGTTCAGCCAGTTAAAAACACGTGTGACCAGATGGAAAGACGAGACTTCTTCCCTCGTTTTCTGGAGCCAGTACCTTGGATACAGGCAGGCATGCCTCGAAACCCTTGCTTCCCCCATGCTGGACGATATAGAATCCGGAAAAATAGAGCCCCAGGATATGATTCCTGCTTTTGAAGGAAACTATGCCGAAAGCATGCTGCACAGGGCTTTCAGGGAAAGGCCCGATTTATCTGCTTTTATCCGGGAACTGCATGAAGGCAAGATAAGCAAATTCATAGACCTGGATAAAAAAGTCCTTTTTGAAAACAGAAAAAGGATTGTCTGCACTGCTTATGAGGACTCTCCAAAGCTGTCTTCCGGAGCATCAAGAGCCTCCGAAGCCGGAATTTTGCTCAATGAATTTAACCGCAAACGCGGGCATATGCCTATCCGTACCCTTATGAAAAAGGCAGGCGGCCTTATACAGAAAATAAAGCCCTGCTTCCTCATGAGCCCGCTTTCAATTGCCCAGTACCTTGACCCAAGGAGTACAAGGTTCGATGTCATTATCTTTGACGAAGCAAGCCAGGTCAGGCCTGAAGATGCCGTAGGTGCGCTTTTGCGCGGAAAGCAGGTAGTGGTAATGGGAGACTCAAAACAGCTTCCTCCAACCGACTTCTTTGATACTGTAGTCGACTCTCATGAGACCGAGCCTGAGGATTACACACCTGCAGGGGATATGGAGAGCATTCTTAACGTCTGCAAGCGCAGCTTCTCTGTAAAAACCCTGCGCTGGCATTACAGGAGCAGGCATGAGTCTCTGATCGCAATCTCCAACCACGAGTTTTATGATAACCGCCTTTACGTTTACCCCTCCCCGATGCAGAAAGACGAGAGCCTCGGGTTGAAATTTGTTCACCTACCTGACGCGGCCTATGACAGGGGCAGGAGCGGGGCAAACAGGATTGAGGCAAGAGCTGTTGCCAGGGCGGTATTTGAACATTACCAGAAGTATCCTGGAAAGAGCCTTGGAGTCGGGACTTTCAATATCAAACAGCAGGAGGCTATCCAGGAAGAAATCGAAGCCCTCCAGAAAGCAAACCCGGATGTTGACCTCAATTCAGGAAATGAGAGGGGGGAACACTTCTTCGTAAAGAACCTTGAGACCATTCAGGGTGATGAAAGGGATGTAATTCTGCTCAGTGTCGGTTACGGCTTTGACCATAACAGGAAACTTTCTCTCAACTTCGGCCCTCTCAACAGGGACGGAGGAGAAAGGCGTCTTAATGTACTAATAACAAGAGCAAGGGAAAAATGCGTTGTTTTCTCAAACTTTACTTCAAGAGACCTGCCTCTTGACGAAAACTCGCCTTTCGGGCTCAAAGCCCTTAAAGTCTTCCTTGAATTTGCCGAAAACGGTACACTCCCGGTACTTTCGTGCGGGACAAAGGAACTTGATACTCCTTTCGAAGAAGCTGTCTCAGATTTCCTTACTGAAAACGGATGTGAAATCCACAGGCAGATAGGGTGTGCCGGATACAGGCTCGACCTCGCAGTCCCTGACCCGCGCCATCCTGGGAGGTATGTTCTCGGGATCGAGTGCGACGGGGCAGATTACCATTCCTCTCGCGTCGCAAGAGACCGCGACCGTTTGCGCCAGCAGGTCCTCGAAGGTCTGGGCTGGAAAATCTACAGGGTATGGTCTACGGACTGGTACCTCCATCCAAAGGAATGCAGGGAAAAACTGCTTGAAACCGTAAATGAGGCTGTTAAGCAGGCAAAACTGCAGGCAAAATCCGAACCCGAATCCTGGGCTGTAATAATAAACGAGCCTACTTCCTGGACAAAAACCGCGAAAGATTATGAGATAAATGCTAATCCTGTTACCAGTGTTATTTTACCTGGAGCAAGTAATGCCTCTGAAGAACCGGAAGCTAAGGCTTTCGAGACTCTCCTCACAAAAAAATCCTCCGGAGAGAATCTCCTTTCGGAAGACCTAACCGGAAATTCTCCGCTTATAAGGAAAGTTCAGGTTGAGTTCTCATATAAAAAGGAAGGCCCAAAAGATGATCTTCCTCCTGAAGCGGCATATGAAGACGAGCTAAAAGAAGCATACGAAGAAAAAGCAAAAGAAGCATTCGAAGAGGATGCAAAAAAAGCATCCGAAGAAGAACAGGCGGAAGATAAGGAATATAGAGGCGAAGCAGAAGACGAAGAATTATCTTATATGGACGTCTTCGGGTTGAATAAAAGCTTTTCAACTTCTTCAGGCAGGGACTTCCTTCCAGAGATGACTTTAAAAGCCGAGTCAATGGCCACATTAGCTGACGAAAATTCCAGAAGTAAGACCTCAAGAAGGACAAAGAAATCAAAGCTTCTTAAATTCAATGCTGATCCGAGCTCGAGTTTCGAGACTGACTTTGAGGAAGAATCATACCCGATTCCTGAGCCTGAACCTGAAAAAATTAACTTTTTCCAGGCTTACCCTGAAATAGATTTCAGTGCAGGTCCGGAAAAGAAACGCAAAGGCAAAAGAATCAATGAATTTGCTTATATCTACGGCTCCGGAGGCTCCTTTGAGCCTGAAGAATTTGAAGAGGAGGATTATCCTGATCCGGAATGGAATTCCGAGTACGAAATTAGATATGAGCCTGAATATGGACCCGAAATTGGATCCGAAGCCCTTTCCGGCAGCAGTTTGCAGGATAAACCAGGAGCCGATTCCGGCTTAATTCTTGATTCAGAAGACTCAGTATTTGATGCAAAAACTCCTGAAGAAATCGAACCCGCCGATCCTGACAAAGACAAAGGGGAAAGGATTTCCGGGAAAGGGAATGCACTTGAAGCTCTTGTGCCCCCTTACAGAATCTGTGTATCCTCAGGACTCATGCAGTCAGCAGACCTTTCTGATATATCTGATGCACAGCTTGAGGAGGCAATCATAAAAATTGTAGAATTTGAAGGGCCTGTTCATCAGGAAGAAATAATTCAGAGGATAAGGTCACACACAGGACTCCAGCGCATGCTTGGCAAAATAAGGCAGAGAATACTTGACTCTATGGCGTCTGCCGAAAAATCGGGAAAAATCCAGGCAAAGGGAGAATTTTACTGGCCTCTTTCAGGGCCTGCAGATCTTTTACGCAGGCGGGATACTGAGTCATATGCAAAGATTGAATGGATCTGCGATGAAGAGATAAAAGAAGCTGTCCGTTTTGTTCTTACCAACCAGTACTCAACCCCTATGGAAGACCTTATTATTCAAACTTCAAGAGTGCTCGGGATTAAGACAACCCGTAAGAATGCGTGGGATAGAATTGAAAAACTAATTCAGTCAGGCATAGAAAGTAATGAACTGACGCGCACCCCAAATGAAATGATTTATTTTGTAGAGTAAATAGTATTTTGTAGAGTAAATAATATACAATACAGTTGATATAAAAAGGAGAATATATTATATTGTTTTTAAGCTTAACTTTTTTCTTTTCACTTAATTTTTATTTTCAAGCATATAACAAATACATAGTATCATTTTACTTTCATATGATATCATCTTAATTTCTATTGAATGTTTATTCCGGCTCTCTTTTATCTCGGTAATGTTTTCTAAACTTTAGTGATTAATAATTTTAAGATAGTTTTATATTCAGGATCAAATATCTCTCTAGTACTTATCATGTTCGCTTCACTTAAAGAAAGGAATCAATCATTTACAGCAGTTATCACGTCCTGTATCCTTTTCGGAATAACAGGCATATTAGTAAGAGAAATAGAAGGAATGGAAGCAGGTTCCATTCTTTTCTACCGATCTTTTTTCGGGTTTGCGGTAGTTCTGGGGTATCTTGCATTATTCGGGGGAATAAAAAAAGTTCAGCTAAAGCAAAAGAAATCCCATATGCTTTTTCTTGGGGTTCTAAATGCTATCACTATGTTTACGTTTTTCTTCACAATCAGGCAGCTTGGAATCCCTGTAGCTGTTCTTTTCCTGTATACGGCACAGATATATGTTACCCTTCTCTCTCCCCTGCTGCTGAAAAACCGCGTAACCATACTTGATATGCTTGCACTTACACTCTCGATCTCGGGAATTCTGCTCGCTATTAATCCTTCAAACTACTGCGGGGTCACAGTCCTTAAAGACGGGGAACTCATTACGGGAATTCTTTCAGGATTAATCTCAGGCCTTTCTTATGGCTGTTCGATAATGACAATGAATTACCTGAAGGAAAACTATTCGGCTGTACAGCAAATGTTCTGGTCAACAGCAGTAACCCTCGTCCTGCTCTTCCCTTTCGGAATATCTGTATCAGGACTGGCTCTGCTTAATAACCTGGAACTGTTAATACCTTTAGGGATCATAGCTGCAGCTCTTGCATCCCTTACATACTTTAGAGGATTGGCTCGTATAAAAGCTCAGACAGCAGCCGTGATCTCCCTGCTTGAGCCGGTCAGTAGTATCTGCTTCTGCTGCATGATACTGGAAGAGCCTGTACAGTCAAATACGGTCAATGGTTGTCTCTTTATCCTTGCAGGTGCAGCGCTTATAGGAAGCAGCGGCTTAATCCAGCCAAGAATTTATGAAAAGTATTTTCGGGACACGTGGGCAAGGTTCTTCCAGCCTTACATGCCCCTCAGGCCAGGGAAGCTCTGATCTTCTTCCCATCATATATTTCAAAAAAGAATGTTTTTAAAAGGATTTTTAATCCTTAATGGTTTAATCCTCAATAGTTTAATCCTTATATGGATAATCCTTAATGGTTCAATCCTTATATGGTTAATCCTTAATGGTTTAATCCTTATATGGTTAATCCTTACCTGATTTATCCGGTTCTTTCTCTTAAATACTGTTTTTCTTTCTGAAAACCTACTTTAAGAGAGTTATCAACATTTGCTTGTGACAAATACCATTGCAGACACTACCGTTGTCCACTTTCCGTCCTTGTCACCTTTTGCAGTCTGGCACATGTGGAATGTATCAAAAATGTGTCCGCTTGCCTTATACACCTGTTCTCTTTCATGCCACGCCATCTCTGCATCGAACTCAATACCGAGAGTTGTCGCCAGCATTGTCGCAGCCAGATCTTCAGCATACTCTCCGGCAATTATTTCTTCTTCTCCAAAAGAGTGGTGTTCTGAAATGTAGCCGTAATTCTCCTCATTCACGGGAACAGCAGTCCCTATAGCTGCTGCCATCAAACGGTGCGGCTCGTTAGTATCATTTCTCGCAAGAACACAATGGACAATTGCACCAGGCCTCAGTTCTGCAAGACCTTCCTCTTTAGATACGAGTTTGCAATTAGGAGGAAGAATACTTGATACGCTTACAAGGTTATATTTCTCAATTCTTGCATCCCTCAATGCGAGTTCAAAGGATGCCAATCTGTCCTTATGGACCCCGGTACCTTTAGTTAAAAATGATTTTCTAGGGATCATGTTAACTCCTATAAGTTTCTGTATTCCATACTTCTGTTATGCGATTTCAACTGTCTGGGCAGCCATACACACATAAACAGTTTATAATAATTAAGTCTTTTCTACAGTTTTGAATGAACCTTTCGGATGGACTGATAAGCTTAAACCAGCATTACATGTATTAATGATTGTTTCATGTTCCAAATGTACAGGAGAGTTATGAACTTTACCCTTTTTCACTATAATTTTCTACTATAAAAGTCTCTTCAGGAGACCTCTTCCCCGGATCTGATCTGCTTTTCATACTCATCTTCAGGTTCATCAAAATTTATAAAGGGCATTTTGTAGCCAGACACTGCTCTTTCATAAACGTCCGAATTTGAAACTCCTTCGAAGATAAACCTTGTCTCAAGTGGAATATTACCCGTATGGACCATTATGTCTTTCTTTTCCATGCTGACCGTAACATGGTCAGGAGAAAGTCCGGATTCAGCCATATAATCAAGTACGAGTTTTCTTCCGAATTCCTCGGCAAACTCGAGAGCTTCTTCCCTTATGACAAAATGCCTTCTTCCAGCAGGGGTATAAACAAAAACCCCTTTTGTCCTCAGGTCATATCTTGATTCACTGTAGGTTGTACGGACTGTGATCTCTACACGCTTTGTCCCTTTTCCTACAAGGGCTCCAACGGCGTTTCCTACTTCAGAGTATTCAGGGACAATTATTTCGGCATCGATCAGCTTTTTCAGGTCGTCCACATAAGCTCTTACCGGGCCTCCAAGAAGCACAACCGGAATATCTACTTTAAAGCGGGAAAAAAAGCTGATTTCAATCATTTTTTCTATCTCATTCCTGTCAACCCCTTCCATAAGGAAAGAAATGAGATCTTTCGCCATATTCCGGGCAAAAAGCCGCTTTAAATCTAAACAGAACTCCTGCCTTTCGGTCCCAATAAAGTTTGCAAGCAGGGTAGCACCAATTACCGAAGCTTCAGCATTCCATTCGGCATATTCTCCCAGCACATGCAGGGCATCGGTTGGAGTAAAACCAATAGCCTGGACGAGCCTTTTCTGGATAAGTGAGTCCATTACCTTTCTGGCAGGAAGAATATTTTTGTCCCAGTAAATGTCTTTAAGAGAAAGAGGCTCGTCTCTTATCATAGCAAGGAGTTCCTCTTCTTCCCTGGTAAGGTTAACAGGCTCCTTTTTTGTCCTTATAAAGAACTTTGTTGCCTGGATGTGTTCGTTCAATTTGAGTTTGTCAGGAATCCAGCGTTTTCTCAGGGTATCCATGAATGAAGGGTAAAGGACAGCAGCCCTGCAGAGAGGAATAACCCTGCGAGGTCCGATATTTATCTTCGTGCCCTGGACCCAGATATGGCTGTCTCCTCCCATTGCGGATGTTTCCATCCTGAGTGCCCTTACCTTTGTCTGCCAGCCTCCAACAACTGCTCCGGTCTCACTGAGATAGGGAAGTCCTCTGTGGATCAGTGAGACATCCGTACTTGTCCCTCCAACGTCGATAACTGCGCAGGTGTCATGCCCTGAGAGATAGGAAGCTCCAAGCAGGCTTGCGGCAGGGCCTGAAAAAACGGATTCTATGGGCTTTCTCATAGCTTCGTGCATGCTAACCACGGAACCGTCGCAGCGGAGCATGGCAATTCTGGGCTCAAGCCCTCTCCTCTTTATTTCGCATACAACGGTTTTTAGAAAAACCTCAGCTACTGGCAGGAGCTGGGCGTTAAGGTAAGCTGTGACCCCTCTCTCATAGGCGCCAAGGGACTGTGCAAGTTCATGCCCGCATACAACCGGAAGGCCTGTAAGTTCCTGGATCAGGGCTTTTACTCGCAGTTCGTGCTCAGGGTTGCGGACGCTGAAATAAGAAGAGACTGCAAAAGCCGAAACCCTGCCTTTAAGCCTTAAAACAAAGTTTTCAACTGCAGAAAGGTCAAGTTCTGTGATTTCATCCCCGTGGCTGTCATGCCCTCCCTGGACCATTATGCAGTTTTCAATCTCCGAATCTGCAGGGATTTCATAATTCCCTACAAGAACCAGCCCCACAGGATACCCTGTCTTTTCCAGAATTGTATTGGTTGCAAGGGTTGTGGAGACCGAAACCATGGTTACGAGCTTCAGCTTTTCCTGGTCAAGCCCGTCAATAGATCTTGTTATCCCTTCCAGAAGGTCAGGATATGTTGTAAATGCCTTGTTTGAACCTGCAACCTCTCCATCAGAATTCCTGATCAATATCGAATCAGTATAGGTTCCGCCTGCATCAATGCCAAGACTGTATGCCATTTTTTACTTCCTGTTTTGTGTGATATTTTTAAGAATAGTCTTAAGGTGCCATTTCATTTTTCAGAATAAAAAATCTGGAGCCCTATAACAGATATCTGGAGCTCTGGAACAAATGAGTCTTGAAGAACAAATTAAGAGATCCAGATTATAATTAAGAAATCCAGATTGTAATATTTGCACTATTGAGGGAAAAATATAAATGTTCCGGAAGAGCCCGGAACTCAGACTTTAGGCATACCGATTCCAACAAAAACAAGTTTAGTTTCCACAGGTATAGTACCCGCTTCACTCAAAGAGATGTCCTTTTTGCTCATCTCTATCTGGACTTCTCCTTTGTCAAGACCTGCTTCGGCCATGTATTCCATAACCAGTTTTCTTCCAAGGGACTCTGCGTATTCAAGGGCTTCCGGATAGTTTCCAAAGGTTTCCCTGCCTCTTGAGGAGAAAAGAAGGACTAACCTTTTCCTGTCCTTTGAATAGGTGCTCTTGATCAGGATTTCGACTCTCTTTATGCCCTTTCCTACTACAGCCCCCACAGCATTTCCTACATCCGAATACCCGGGAACTATAATATCAGCATCAAGGATCTGCTTTAATTCCTCAGTATAGGCGATTACAGGACCTCCTATCAGCACTACAGGGATCTTCATCCTGAACTGCGCAAACCTGTCCGAAAGTATAATTTTTTCAATTTCCTGTTGAGGGACATCTTTTAAGACAAAGGACATCAGGTTCAGCACCATATTCCTTGCGACGTCCTTTTTAATGCGCTTGCAGAGTTCAATATGGTCCGTTTGTGTGTACCGTTCAAGAAGTTTTGCCCCGGCTATTGAAGCTTCCGCATTCCATCCCCGGTAATCTCCGAGCACGTGCAGGGCATCGGTTGGAGTAAAGCCAATCGCCTGGATAAGGCGCTTTCTTATAAGGGAATCAAGAAGTCCCGGAGATAGGGTTTTCTGAGTCTCCCAGAATATGTCATTAAGGGAAGTTGGAGCGTCTCCTATCCTGTCAAAGAGATCCTGCTCGTAACTCCCCAGGTTGGAAGCCTTTACCCCTGTCCTTATAAAAAACTTTGTAGGCTGTACATTTTCTTCAAGGTGCATGGTTCCTGGGATTCTTCCTTTTTTGAGGACTTCAAGAAAACCTGGATACCTGACAGCCGCAACACAGAGCGGGATAACCCTCCGGGGACCTATGTTGATTTTCATGCTTTTGATCCAGACGTGGCTGTCCCCTCCCATTGCTGATGTTTCCATTCGGATGGCTTTGACCTTGGTCTGCCAGCCCCCAACAACAGCTCCTTCAGAGCAGAGTTCGGGAAGCCCGTTTTCGAGCATGGAGACATCCGTACTTGTCCCTCCGACATCGATAACTGCACAGGTTTCAAGCCCTGAAAGGTGGGATGCCCCTACAAGGCTTGCAGCAGGGCCTGAAAAGATTGATTCTATAGGTTTTTCCAGGGCTTCGTTAATGCCTACCACAGAACCGTCGCATTTAAGCATGAGCAGCCTGGCATCCATTCCCCTGCGTTTGATCTCTTCTTTGATGGAAAGGATAAACTGGCTTGCAATAGGAATCAATTGCGCATTAAGGTAGGCTGTAGTCCCTCTTTCGTAAGCTCCCAGATCCAGGGAGAGCTCGTGCCCACAAACAACAGGATATCCCGTAATCTCCTGAATGCGGGCTTTGATTGCCAGTTCATGGGCAGGGTTCCGGATGCTGAAGTACGAAGAGACTGCGAAAGCCGAAACACGGTCTTTTACTTTCTCCACAAAAGCTTCAACTGCTTCCATATCAAGGGAAACCAGTTCAGCTCCGTGATGGTCGTGCCCTCCTTTTACCACGGTATAATATTCAGCCTGCATTTTTTCAGGGATCTCATAGTCTCCTACAAGGATCAAACCTACAGGATAGCCATTTTTTTCAAGGATCGTATTTGTTGCAAGAGTTGTCGAGACAGATACCATTTTTACATCTTTTAAGTATTGCTCATCCAGACCGTCAATGGAATTTTTAATTCCTTCAAGAAGGTCCGGGTAGGTTGTAAGAGCTTTGTTCGAATCCATCACCCTGCCATCGGAATCCCGGATGATGATCGAATCGGTATAAGTCCCTCCTGCGTCAATTCCCATGCTGTATTGCATTTGAATATTCTCCTGTTATTTTTCGTGAATGGGGTTCATGAAATCATTCTTCAGATTTATTTGCCATACATAGATTGCCATATAATATGATTAATGATTGATTTGCCATTATACTACTGATGCCTAAAAATATATAATAGTTAGTTGAATAATCCCTTTCCCGATTTTGAAAAGTGGTCAAGAAATTTTATGCGGAGCAATTTATAAATCAGGTTTTAATTGCACTTTAACTGCGTCTCAATTTATTTCATTTCTATTTCATTTCTGTTTCATTTCTATTTCATTTCTATTTCGTATCTATTTCATTTTTGTTTCATTTCTGTTTCATTTCTATTTCGTATCTATTTTAGTTATATTCCATCTCAATTTCAGCTATATTTCACTTCCATTTCAGTTTGAACTCCTTTATTTAACACTGAAGATTTATATAATTGGCTATATAAATCATTTATCAAATACCTATTTAGAAAAACCTTAAAAAGCGTTTTAAGTCTGAGATGTGATCCTTAAAGCCTTTTATATTGATCAGGGAGTGTACATGATACTTGCACAGATTTTTAATCACCTGAAAGAACTCGAAATTAAATTCAATGAGATCAGCTACCCGCCTGAAACTTCTTTTCAACCTTCCTTTTCATCTAAAATCCGAAAGGCAGAGAAGGATTGCTTACAGCATAACTTACCTGAATTTGAGATTGAAGAATTTCTTGAAAAGGTAGAAAAATGACATATAAAGTGGCAGTTCACCCTTCAGTCAAAAGGAATCTAAAAAAGCTGTACAGCCTCGACCGGCCAGTCTATGAATATGTGAAAAAGCGCCTCCGTCTCCTGGCATATAAACCTGAAATGGGTTATCCTCTTGAGGCGGAATTTCAGGGAAAATGGAGAATTCATATCGGACCCTTTGTGCTGATCTACACCTTTGATAGCGGCAGCAATATTCTCACACTTCTTGTCCTTGAACATTATACCAGGGCATATGATATGGATACGGCTTATACCCGAACTTAATAAATATCTTATGTCATTTATTCTGCTCTTTTCTTAATCTCAAATATTTTTTGCGTTTTAGCGTGACCGGTTTGCTTTTTTTTCTGCTTTTTTGCGAGAAGACCGCTCTCCTTCGTCGAGCGGGATAAGAAAGACCCGGTATAGCTAATGATGCAGTATAGGTCTAAATTATCAGAAATTTAGTCCTCCTGACCAGTCCTCTTGAGGGAAGAGAATCTCATTGTTTTCAGTGAAACTCTGAGCAAAGAGGCAGGTTTAAGCAAAGTTAAATATTAAACTGGACAAAACTCAGAACTCAGGTGGAAACCAGCAATGACAAAAAACGACAGCATTATAGCTTGCGGCAGGACGATAAACTACGAAATCATATACAGCAAAAAGAGGAGAAAAGCAGCGATAGTAGTCCGCCCGGATCTTACAGTGGAGTTTAGAGCTCCGCACGGGCTTAGCCGTGAGGCTATAAGGGATATGGTACTGAAAAAGGCTGGCTGGGTATGGGAAAAACTGGACTGGTTTGAGGCTAACAGGCTGCCTTGCCAGGAGAAGAGATATACTGATGGAGAAAAGTATCTGTACCTGGGTAAAGAATATCCCCTGAAAATCCTGCCCGCTGAAGGAATTAAAAAGCTTTCTGTTTCTTTCAATGAGTCAGAAATTAATGTCCATATTCCGGGAGGGGTGTCTGAGGAACTGAAGCCAGCCCTGATAAAAAAAGCGATCTGGAATTTTTACAGTGGCTGTGCCGAATCGGAAGTTGGCAAATTTCTAAAAGTTTATTCGGAAAAATTGAAAATAAACCCTCCGGTTTTTAAGGTGAAACACCAGAAGAGGCGCTGGGGAAGCTGCTCTGCAGACAATGTCCTCAGGATTAATTTTAAGCTTATAATGGCTCCGCCTGAACAGCTTGAATACGTGGTTGTACATGAACTCTGTCATGTAAAAGAAAAAAACCATTCTGCAAAGTTCTGGAAGCTCGTTGGTGAACTTATGCCTGACTATCAGGTCCACAGGAAAAGCCTGAAAAAAGACGGATGGAAATATATGCTCTAAATTTTTTGTATTTCATATTTTTGCCCTTTATTTTTCTTCGTTCACAGATCTTCTATGAAAACATACACATTTTACTTTTAACCTGAAACCAATGTTTCCCATTTATTCACACTTTCCTGTCAAAAATCGCCAACAAAGTGAAATACGCCATAAGATAGCTTTTTGCATTTTAAATCTATTTTCATCATAAATTAATCCAGAGATTTTAATTTACAATATGCTAAATAATGTTAAAATTAGATACTTGTATTAACTGGTTATATTAAATCATATAAAAATGTTTAAATGCCTTTATACATCAAGTGTAGAACTAATTGAAGAAAGATATAGAATCTACGGACAGTAGAACAAGAAGAAATATTGAATTATCTTGAATAATTGATTGTGAATAATTGATTGTATTAGATTCTCTTCCACAGAAGTAGCAAATTAAGTTTGGAGAATTAATTTCAAGAGGAAAAGCCCATCCTTGAGGGGGACATGAATAATAGGGGAGAAGATATGAAAAAACGGTTATTAGTTGCCATTATTATCATGGGGTTATACGGAATAATATATTTGCTAAATTCCCAATTCTTTGATATTTACGAACCATATTATATTTACACTGTAAGCTGGACTACAAGGCAAGTATTGCCAATTGTTGCTTTTATTACAGTATTGATGACCCTATTAGGAAAATGGCGCCTAACATCTTTTATTTCTTTTGCAGGGTATATTTCAGGTATTGTTTTTGGAGAATTATTTGGAGAATTTGAAAGTGATGTCCCACCACAATATCTTCATTACGGATGGGCAATATGGGGATGTGTATTTATTCTGTCAGTGATAGCAGGAATAATTATAGAAAAGAGATATAAATGTAGATATTTTGAATATATTTTCAAGATTGGGAACAATTAAATAACCATATAACTTAATATCAAGCTTGATGCCTGCAAATAATTCCGAAAATAAAACTTTTAATTATCTACTTTTCGTTTTTATCGGAGTTATCACTTTTTTCCTGAGCGGCTTCGCTCTTAGGGGGATTCACCCTCCTACCTCAATATATCTTATGTTTTTGATTTACGGACTTCTATTTGCAGGTGGGCTGTTAATTTCAAAGAAGTGGTTTACAACTTTTGTTCTCAAGGCCCTCATCGTGTCTCTTGTGCCTCTTCTCCTGGTCTCTGCAATTTTCTTTACCTATGGAGCTCTTAATCATGAATATTCCAAATCTATCGAAGCCGAAAAACTGGAATTTGCGCCTGATGAATTTGTTATCGTAACTGAAGAGGAGCTCGATAAATACCCGCTGCTGAAAAAAGTTATTGAATCTCCTGGTGTGGATTTCAGTGCAAACCCTGAGGAATGGGAACGGACGATTGATTTCCTTAATGAAAAAGGGGCTTACGAAATAAAAGTCAAAGACAATTACTATGGTATCTCTTTTGCAACTGCTTGACTTCTTTTCCGGATTTTACTTCTTTTCTGGATTTTGAGACTTTCTATCTTCTGTAAGGGAGTTTAATCCCATGTTTTAAGGAATTTATGAATCCTTTTGGGTACTATTTATCAGTTTGGATCTATTGGTCAGTTCGGATTTATTGGTTAGTTTGGATTCTATTGGTCAGTTTAGCTTTCCATTACATAATCTGAACATTAACTTTTAATTCTAAAAGAGAATAATATTTTAAAGAAAAAATAGAACTTAATGAGTTATTGTTCAATGGGGACATATTTATGGAGAATAAACCAAATTATCTGTACAGTAGCAATAATCGAAATCATGTTCAAAATATTAGCAGTGAATATGTGAAGAAATATTTCCGAAACATGCTCTTTGGAGTTTTAAATCCGGAAATTAAAATCTCTTCAATTTACTTCCTTAGTGTACTATTTATGATGTCAGGATTCCTATTGTTTATATGCGGGCTTTTTCTGGAGCATCTTTATCAGTTTGTTATGGGTTTTGTCTTTCTGATTTCCGGTTTCATTCTCGACAGCACTGTAAACCGGAGACAGGAGGAGAATTAGCTTACAGAAGAAGGATTACGGCCGACCTAACCTAAATATGGTCCTCCAACATGTATTCTACTGGTAACTATTTCTTCATGTTCATTTATTTCTTCGTGGCCGCATATTGTACATTTATAATACCTTCTCGTCAGTCTCCTTTTCCCGATTTCCTTTATATCAGGTTTTTTTATTTCTACTATTGAGCCTGTTTCCCTGCATTTTTTACATTCAATAGCTTTCAGGGAAAATGCGGGCAGCATTTCCCCCTGTGCTGCGAAAATATCCTCCTGACTTTCTCTAATCTCCATATTTCCGCAGTATTTACATTTCCAATATCTTGTAACTGAAAGAGTGTAATTCCCAAAACCGCTGGTCTCCTTCACGATCGGTTCATCGATCTCTTCACATGCAAGTTTTTTTCCGCACGCATTGCAGAACGTATCCTTATAATACTCCAGCGCGTTCTGTATGAAAATGGAAATAATTAAAGGAATAAGAAAACACGTCATAATAAGAATATAAAACCAATCTGCAGTGCGACTTACTGGATATTTGAATATTGTAACCAGGGATATAACTATGCAGAAAAGGAAGAATGAATTGCTTATTACTTTAAGAGTTTTTTCATCAAATGTGTTTATAAGGAAAAGAGAAGTTTTCTCAAATCTCGGTTTTTTAAACTCAACTGTGCCCGTAAAAATATAGGTGTTAAGCACATGCTCGCAACTGGTATTCCTGTAGTATTTCTTTTCGAGCAGATGATTTTCAAGATTGGCGAACTCAGACTGGTTATACAATTCAAAAGCCCTTCTTTCATCTTTGATCCTTCTGCCGTTTTTAAATTAATGCGATTTTTAAATTAATGCAGTTATTAAATGAATGTAGTTATTAAATTAACGTGGTTACTCGACAATACTTTTTCAATTGTTAAAAACGTTGCGATTTTAATCGGAAATTGTCAAACGTCTAAAAGATATTAGTAAGTCTCAAAAACTCAGGTAATTACTGTTCTATTTAGAGTTTCTCAAACGTTTGATTTCAATTCTGATACAGAGAGTGTAAGGTAAAGATGGTTGTTTAATATCCGTGGTTATTTAATATCCGCACACGACTGCTTCTTTTCGGCTAAAAGTTTATAGAACTCATCTATGCTTTTAATGTGAAGTTCGAGCTGGTCCTCTGGAGGCAGATAAGCTGTTTCCCAGGAGTTTTTTTCATGAAGTATGCTCATTTCCACAATTGCCTGCATAGAGCGCACCCCATGCATGTATTCCGGTACATTAATCAGAGCATTCAGTATTCCACAGCTAACACGGGCGTTATTCTTTATAATAATTTTCGGAGCATTTTCTTCGATTAAGGAACGCAACTGAATCGCTCTGCGGATTATGTAGGTTTCATCTTTCTCGTTTGCCCTGTTGAGTCCGAGGATATCTACATATCCCCGAAGCCTGCTCAGGAAATCAGGGCATTTATTTGAGACTTTTCTGCCTGAATCCATTCCCGGATAAGACTTGCTCTGTATGTTTGAGTAACTGCAAAATTCATAGAAATCTTTGAGCCTGTTATATGTACTTCCGGCAAAAACAAATATTGATCTTCCTATAGGATGCATGGTCTCAAAGTCCAGGAATTCCCCGTCCTGCATAGGCACCAAAAAATATTTTATCCAGCCCAGCTCTTCGTTTTCAAGCTTTGAGTCGAACTCATCAAAAAACACAAGTGGAATTTTCCCCTTTAAAGAAATATCTCTGACCCTGTGAAAAGCATTTGTTAGATCCTTTGTGGATATAAACTGTGAAATATTGAATGCTACTTTCTCTATTTTCTCACTGTCAATACTCTTTGCGACCTGAGTTATTCCGAAAGACTTTCCTGAACCCGGGGCTCCGAATACCGCAATAGAAAGCGGTTTTAAATTTTCTTCAGAATTTATGTACTCTTCCATTACATTTTTTATACTTCTGAAACTTTCTATTTCCGCTCTGTCTACGGTAACTAATTTTCCAAACCTGCCTACAGGAAAATCTCTGATGCTGGGCAGTCCCTTTTTTACTATTGTAAAAGCGAGCTTTTCCAGATAAGTAGAATCCATTTCACCTGAGATTTTACCGGATTCTTCTTTTGTTTTCTCCTTAAGAATAGTCCAGAAGTGTGCATCAGTCTTATCCTTACCTGAACGCTCGACTATATCTTCGTTTAACGGCAGCAGAGTATCTGCTATATAACCGGCAGGTGATTTTAAGGGTTTGTTACGGAGTGATCTTTTCTGGAATGACTCGTTTCTGGATGGTCTGTCCTGAGATAAGTTCTCCTGATCCGAAACACAGCTTTCACCTGTGCTTCTGGTAATATCTGGATGGGTGCACTTTAAGAAATCTGGCTTTCCGCTACTGTCACCATAGCCATATATTAAAGACTCGCGAGATTTAATCAAGCCTTCTCTTATGCCTTCTTCAAGACCTTCTCTAATAGCACTTTCTATGGAGGTTTGATGACGCTCTTCTTGAGAACTTTTATTCTCCCGAGGACTTTTATTCTCCCGAGGACTTTTATTCTCCTGATATTCATTTTTCTTTTCATTCAGTTTGGAGATTAAACATGATGACAGGTTAGCAACAAATACAAGGTTAGTAGCCCGCATATCTCCAAGCCTTCTGGAGTTCCAGAACTCCCCTTCGACTGACACAGGATCAAAGTATAGTTTTGACCTCTCCGCCTTCCCCCTGTAATGAATTGCACCTTCATACTTAAAACGTGTAATTACATTGTTCAGTTCTTTTATTTCCGCAAAATCCTCGTTGTTGTTTACTTCCCACAAAAATTCTACAGCACTTTTTTCCCATGAAACCGAACGGCTTATGTTTGTGCCCGTTTTCCTCAGGTCATCCGCATTCAGTATCAAAATTAGTTTGTCTTTATGATACCTTAAAACCTGATCCCAGAGATCCCCTTTGAAAAGAGGCGGATACATGTTATATATGACAACCGGTTTTCTGCCCCCCTTCAATGCTTCTGGCCAGATACCTTCTTCAAAGCGGAGCCCACTGCCAGCGTCATAGATTATAACTACGTCCGCATCCGGCTGGTCATTAATTATCTCCAGGAAAGCCGGGTAGTTCATTTTATTGGCTGAGGATATATGCCCTAAATAATTTTTAACTCTATATACCCTGGCTTCTTCTTTTGTGTCAGTGGAAGGAACGGAAGGAAATAAATCCAGGTATACATTTGTATGCAAAACCTCGCTGAGGTTCTTTCTAACCAGGTCTTCACAGCTAGGGCTCGCAAGCGAGTAAGGTGATTTCTCTGTTTCAATCTGAAGAATATCTTTCAGCCACTCAGCCAAAATAATAGCTCCACCAGGCTGTGGATTTGTATCAATGCCCTCGTAAAGCTTCCAGTTCGTGTCTTCTCTGATAGAGTATGAAGGTCTGGGCCAGTAATACCAGTCTACATTCACATCCCCAGCGACAACGATTTTTACAGTCATGCAGTTTCCCCCAGCGCAGTCCCATGCAATTATATACTTATGCCGCACTGAATATAACATTAATTCACAAAAGATTATAAATTCAAAGAAAGAAAGTTCCCTAAATATTTCTTAATACTTCTTACCTGTTTCTTGTTATCTTAGTCACTATATCTACGCAAAACTTGTCTTCTGGCAGGCAAAATAGGATAATAATTCGGAAGACTACAGGCTCCTTAAGGAAAAATAAAATTAAGATGATAATTGATTGAATAATCCAAATAATCTTACTTAATATTTTAAAAAAAATAAGTTTGGAAAAGATACTTACCTGATTATTTAAGGTATTACAACGTCTTTTTCTGAATTTTTATCTTCAGGCATTTTCTATTTTCTCGTAAACTCTAAGCACGTTTTGTTTAAATTCTTATACAAGTGTTGCATATCCGTCATTATAGGCATTATATTCACTATTATAGAATTCATTATCCAGCCAGTATGTTCCGCATACAGTTCCGAAAAACCCGGTAACTTTGGCTTCTGCATTTTCATATCCGTCTACCTGGTGTCCGGGAATAATCAGAACATTGTCATCATGATGGGCATTTGAAACTATATCTCCGTCTGGAAGTTGCCAGAGCCGTAAATGGTAGCCGCCGGAAAGCCTGTATTTGCTGTCAGCCATTCCGTCTCCAGCCACCCACTTCCCGTCAGGATATGAAAGGTAATGGGTGTATTCCACAGGATTGTCAACCCATTTTTTACTCAGGAAGACATTTTTAACCGATTTCAGGTCTTTCTCTTTCCACACAAGGTTTATGGGGTCTTCCATTTTATAATACGTCTTAAAAAGTGAATTGACCTTTGAGAAAGTCCACTGGGGGTACGCAGAAGAAGTCGAAGAAGCATCCGAAGAAGTACTGCTGCAATACGGATAAGGATCATTTTCAGTTGTAAGTACTGCGGATTCCTGGGTCACAATTTTTTTCTCTTCTCCGGGCTGCAGTTTCAGGCTCCCGCTTTCCGTACTGATAGTAACTCCTTCTCCTTCAGGAATTATAAAAGTCTGTGACCTTGTAAATTTATCATCTTTGAATTTGCTTTTCAGCTCTTTTCCAGAATAAATTTCAGTAACCTTAAGTTTTCCCTCTTTTTCGTAGTTATAAACTCTTGTTACCTCGACTTTCACAGTATGAATCTCTTTCCATTTCTCACATCGAGGATCTTCTGCAGATTTCTGTTCATTGCCTGTCATCTCATCAATTGACTCTTCAGAAATGGCATTTGCTGTCATAGAAAGCATTATCTCAGAAAATAGGATTAATAGAGAAATAACAATAAACTTTGATCTTTTACTCATTTGTTCTGCTCCGGTTTCTTCCATAAACTGGCATGAATATAAGCCAGTCAATTATAGAAAAATCTGGAGGGGTATATAACTTTGCTAATTTATCATTTCTTATATATTTTTAAACTAAAATTGACCGGAGTTTTCAGGCTATCATCTAAAAATTCCGATTTCATCAGGTTTTCCAGAGAACAACTTTTGACTGGACCGTCTGCAAGCTAATAACACACAACTGGCACGATAATACTTGATAAATAAACAGCTAATCTTTAATTATAAATATAATTAAATCCACTAGAATAGTGGGCATCTGGACAGGTCTTCAAAGACTTATTTTTAACTCTTTTAATACCCCCCATACCCCCAACTCCCCACTATCCAGATGCCCAATCCCCATATTTTAAAAAGGAAATGTTGACAATACCCTTCTCTTTATTTCCTATCTGGTTATTTCTTATCTGGTTATTTCTTATCTGGTTATTTCTTATCTGGTTATTTCTTATCTGGTTATTTCTTATCTGGTTATTTCTTACCACAGATTACTTCTTGCCTGACTGCTTTTATATTCTGTTTATAGCAATATGGTCATCCTTTATGCTGATTTCCATGTACCCGCAATCTGTGCATTTATAGTGCCTGATTGTCCTAAAAATGTTATAACGCTCCAGATGCGCATCAGGGCGTTTATACTCAACTAAAGAGCGCTCTTTCCCGCACTCTTTGCAGGTTTTCCTATTTTTGTCCATATCTTTTGTTCTGGATTTGGAATTTCTGCGAGCGATTTCAATCTTGATATTTTCGTCATCGCAGTATTTGCACTTCATATAACTTGTTATTGTTTTCTCGTATTTGTTCTGAGTACTGACCATTTTGATAAGAGGTTTTTTTAGTTCCTCGTACGCAAAGTCCCTGCCACATTTTTTGCATCTTAGAACCTTACAATATTTCTCGATTTCATACAAATTTAAGGCAATTACGAAAGATATTATGTTTGCAGATATCAACAAGAGTGACAGGAGCGAATGGTCCTCTTCGAACACCAGTTCCAGGATTAGCAAAGAAAACAATAGAACAGATAAAGACATAGATAATATCTTCAGGACACTGATTGTCCCTAAACCGTATCGGTTGATCAGTTCAGGAGCCAGTTTTTTAAGGGAATTATAAAAATTTCCTTCCGAGCATATTATCAAAGTATCGGTTTCTCTATCCAGCTCGTAGCAAACATTATCCCTATGTATCCTGCTTGTGCCTACAGGAAACTCTATAAATTTGAGGTCTTTGCTCAAGGTATCAATAACCAGTTCCAATTTTCCAGCCTTTTTTCTGAGATTATAATTAGATATACTCATGAGAAGATAACCTTTTTTTATAAACTTAATTTAGAGAGTATTCATGACATAAAAAGAAAAGACAGAAAATTATTAGTTAAAGATAGTAGCTAAAGAATTAGTAGTTAAATAGGGAATTAGTAGTTAAATAGAGAATTAGTAGTTAGATATAGTAGCCGGAGATAAATTATCATATAATATCTCAACTTATCATATAAAATCTAAAGAAAGCTGAAAATTAAAACTTATCCGAAAGAATAGAATAAGTTATTAAAAAATTAAAATAAGCCAAGGTCCGGATTTGAACCAGGACTGAATCGCTCTGCTGGCGATTGCGTGACCGCTCCGCCACCTTGGCAGTCTGCATATTCTAATAGAGTATTCAATATATATAAATTTTTAGATTAAGCTGTTTGTCTTAAAGATGTGAAGACTTGCGGTTGTTGAGCTAAAGATCTGCGGTTATTGAGCTGAGTTCAAGAAGCCAAAAGAGGTTAAGTTACTGTATTTCTAACCTGTACAGCGTCATTTTCCCTACTTACCCGTTCTTTCCGGCTTGCAAGAACCATTTGTTATTTTCATTTCGTGATTTTTGGTTTTAGCTCTTCTTCTTTCGCTTCTATTTTTTTGCGGGAAAGCTGCTCTCATGCGTCGAGCGTAACAGGAACGGTCAGGTATAGAGAATGGCTTTTCACTGTTTAAAAGCTTCATGTTTACTTTCTTTCTCCAGACTCATAGTGAGGGAACCTGTAAGAATAAGAGCGCACCCGATCAGAGTACCTGTAGAAATCGGATCGTGTAAAATCAGATAGGCAAAAAAAATAGCACTCACAGGCTCAAGAAGGGACATTATGCTTGCATTCTGGGCTTTAACGTGCTCGAGCCCTGTAAAAAATAGAATTGAGCCTATGGAAGTAATCATTACTCCCAGGAAGATAAGGACAGGCAAATTTTCAAGAAGGGATGCAAAAGATACCTTCAACATCAGAGGAAAGAGAAGTACCAGAGTCACGCCTGTTGAGAGAAAAAGCTGTTCAAGCCCCGAATATTCATCTCCGAGATAACGTGAGGTCATGGTTATGCAGGCATAGAAAAAGCCTGAAAGAAGCCCCATGAGCACTCCGAATAAATAACCGGAACCGGCTGCTGTGCCGGAAAAAATACTTTCAGGACCAACTACTACTATCACGCCTGTAAGCGAGAGCACAAGGGCAGCAAGGTTTTTTGTGCTGATTTTTTCTTTAAGGACAATAGGAGAAACCAGCAGGACATAAACAGGGGCAGTGTACAGTAAAAGCACTGATAAAGAAACGTTTGTAGAGCTAACAGCCATGTAATAGGACAGCAGCCCTCCAGCCTGCCAGGCTCCAAGAAGCAGCATGGCTTTCCTTTTTCCCCGAAGTTTCATTCCTGAGAGTTTTCCCCTGGCTCCCAGATAAACAATAAGAGCCAGAAAACCAAGAAGAAGCTGAAAAAAGACAACAGATTCTGCAGCCATATCTTTTATGAACAGGAAAAAAATGCCTGCAAACCCGTAAATAACGGATGCAGCAATAACCTGAGCATTTGCTTTTACGTACCTGGGCTCCATGACCTCTGCAAATAAGGGTTTCTGTTAAATAATACTTTCCGGACTATGGTAAAAGTATAGAAGGAAATTGAATATAACCGTCTTAACTCCAATGTTATGCTCTTCTTTGAAAAATTCTCGTAATTCTACATAAGCCTGTTTCGATTTAACTTTTATTCCCCAAAATAAGCCCTTAAAAGAACAACCAGTAATTAAATATCATTTAAAGTATAGAATTTATTAATAATGTTTAGATTAATATTCATAGCTGATTATATTAGAATTAATTGGGGGAAAATAAGTGAGAAATAGAACAATTTTTTCAATAACTTTAGCTTTTATTTTTATAATATCTATTTCAGCTATTTCATCAGCAAGGGAAATTACAGTAGATGATGATTGTGGAGCTGATTTCATATCAATTCAGGAAGCTGTGAATAATTCTGTAATAGGGGACACAATAATCGTGATGCCTGGAATTTATACTGAAAACGTTCGTGTTGACGTAAAAGGTCTAACTATCAGGCCAGAATCAAATAATGGCAGTGCGCAGATAAAACCGCTGAATGAAAGCGTAAGTACCTTTCTGATAGAAGCTGACAGTGTCGCGATCAGTGGTTTGAAAATAATAGGAGCCAGTAAGGATTATCCTGAAAGTTCAATCGTCGTTTCTAGCGACATGAACAAACTGACAGGTAATATCATTGAAAATGGTTGTATTCTTCTGGGATCCGAGAGTTCGGGCAATTTAATAGCCGAAAACAAAATTTCTAACGGTGAAGGTATACACATTGGCTGCTGTGCAGTAAATAATGCAGTATTAGGTAACACAATCTCAAATTGTTCCACTGGAATATCCGAATCTGATCAAACAGTAGAGATTCGTAATAACAGGATTACTGACTGCGATTGTGGGATTAGGCTTTCGTTTGCAAGTTCGATAATTGACAATAATACAATATTAAACTGTAATATCGGAATTAAATTAGGAGATGGCTGTGATGTTGATATAGTCAACAATGCAATAATGTCCTCTGCAGAATGTGGAATTTTTGATACGGAAAATAATGGCCGCAAACGAATCTACAATAATTATTTTAATAACAGTCTAAACATAAAGTTTGCACCTGGCGAAGGGGGAAATACCTGGAACAATTCACTCACTTCAGGTAGTAACATTGTCGGTAACCCTTACATTGGAGGAAACTTCTGGGCAAAGCCAGATGGGACTGGATTCTCCCAGATCTGCGTGGACCTGGATGAAAATGGGATTGGAGACCTGCCTTATAATATCTATGAGAATGAATTTGACTATTTACCTCTTGTATCTCAGTCCAGCCCTCAAAATTCAATTACTCCCACTGCCAACTTTACAGCCAGCGTAACTAATGGCACTGCACCTCTTGTTGTTAAGTTTACAGATCTTTCGGAAAATGCAGTTGTGTGGAACTGGGATTTTGATAATGATGGTCTATCAGATTCCACAGAACAAAATCCTGTATATGTGTATAGAGCTCAAGGAAACTATACCGTTAATTTGACGGCTAGCAATGGACTCAATACTAGTTCCAAAATTACTAACATAACCGTTGAAAAAAGAGTTTCATCCACATGGCCATTTGTATACGTTACAAGTGGATTAAATGTCTATGTAATTGACACAGCCACAGGAACAGTTATAAGCAAAGTAAAAATAGGACCTTGGCCTGAAAGAGTTGCAGTCACACCTGATGGAGAAAATGTATATGTTACGAACTCCTGGGATGGTAATGTCTCTGTAATTGATACAGCTACAAACACTATTACGGATACTGTGAAAGTGGGATCTTATGATATTGTAGTCAGCCCTGATGGAAAAAAGGTATATGTGACCAGTGGTGACAGCAATAATATTTCTGTAATTGATACCGACACAAACACTGTTACAGCTACTGTGCCTGTTGGAAACTGGCCAGAAAGGATTACAGTCACTCCGGATGGAAAAAAGGTATATGTGGCCAATCATGGCAGCATTAATGCTCTTGACGATACCGTTTCTGTAATTGATGCAGCTACCAATATGGTTACAGCTACAGTACATGTAGGGAACTGGTCGGAAGGAATTGCAGTAACCCCGGATGGAAAAAGAGTATACTTGGCAAACGAGGGTCATTATGTCTCTGTAATTGATACAGCTACAAATACTGTTACAGCTACGGTGGATGTAGACAATTCTCCTCATGAAGTTATAGTTAATCCGACAGGGAAAAAGGTATACTTGGCAGGAACAAAGAAGGCATATGCGGCTGGCACAGATGATGGTTTTGTCTCTGTAATTGACACTTCAAACAATACTATTATTGCCACAATGGATATTGTAGGAGGTAGTCCCACAGGACTTGCAGTAACCCCAGATGGAAAAAAGGTGTATGTGACAAACAGCAACGTTTCTGGGAACGGGACCCTCTCTGTTATTGACACCTCAAACGATACCCTCTCAGCATCAGTGAATGTCGAGTTTTCTCCTGGGGGACTTGCGATCGTCCCGGACCCAGAATCAGTACCCCAAGTGGCTGATTTCAGCAACAATGTCCATAAACGTTCTGCGCATCTCTAAGCTCAGTTTATCGATAATTCTGAAAATGTAATAGAATGGAGCTTCTGAAGACAATGAAGTTTCGAGTGAGGAAAAGCAGCCATACTGGTGGGTGCAGTGTTTCCCAGAATCTTCAGGCAGTCTTTTTTTCACGATAATGAGGAATCAGGCTTTGAAACCTTATTTTTCACTCCAATTATCCTTACTATTATCATGCTGATCTCAAAAAAAATTACCATTGGCACTGCAACCATCATCTGGCTGAAAACATCCGCCCCGGGAGTAACAAGGGCTGCGACAAACATGGCAAGGACATAGATATGCTTGCGGTAGGTCACAAGAGTTTTGTATTGTACGAATCCGTTTCTTGTCAGGAAAGTGAGCACTATAGGGAGTTCAAAAACCAGACCGAATATGGCTGTAGTTGTTGCTATAAATGATATGAATTTGAAGATTGAATAAGTTGCAGTTACCCCTGAACTTTCTGCGTCAATATAAAGGAATTTAAGAAATAGGGGCAGCATGAGGAAGTAAGAATAAGCAACCCCGAGTGCAAACATTATTACAACTGCTATGCCCAGGAAAAAAAACTGGCCTTTTCCTATAGACACAGGAATCTTAATTGAATACCTTCTTGAAATAGCCCGATAGACATAGAATGCAATAATGGGCAGGGTAAAGAGCAGTCCTATTATGATAGAGAGCTTAAGCTGCAGCATCATTACTTCCAGAGGGGATACGTAAACCAGCTTTGCACCTTCCGGAAGGAGGTCAATTTTCATTCTCTCGATAAGGGGACCTGTAAACTGGAAGGAGACAACAATACCTGTGAGAAGAACTGCGGCTATCACAAGCAATTTGTTTCTCAGGGTTACAAGGATTGCACTTAAGTTTTCAATAGCTTCAGACATGTGGAGTACCTATCCGGAAAAGCAAAAAGAAATTCATGATCCTGCTTCAAAGAGGCTGTATCCATTGCAGGAGTTTATATCATCAACTTTCCTTTTCCTATTTTGTTTTTTCCTTTCGTTTTTATGCAGTTTCTATAAAGAGTTTCTCTACTTATTCTAAGAATTCCAGTTTAAGAGGGAATTAAACTGGTGAAGACCATAATTTTGATTGTATTTCCTAATTTTGATTACATTTCTTAATTTTGATTACATTTCTTAATTTTGATTATGTTTACTAACTTTGATTGCATTTCCTAATCAGTTGTACAAAAATAATATTATACAAACTATTATAATATTATACAAACTATTATATAATAAATTGGTTATTGTTTTAACCTGAATCATACTATAATGATTTAAATACTATAAATATTCAGGTATGTAACTATCAGGCATGTTTCCAGACAGAAGCAATAATATATTCCGATATAAATATATTTAGGTACACTCAAGTAAGAGCGAAAAAAAATGGATTCACAGCAAACAGGTAATGTTAATTCTTCCACAAATGCATCCGGGAAGAATTCATATGCATCCGGTGTACCCGGGGATATTGAAGAACCCGTTATGGCCCACCTGTTTGAGCTCAGGAACCGGTTAGCAATAGTTTTAATCTGGCTCATAATAGGGATATTTATTGCTTTTCCGTTTTCGGCAAAGGGCATGCTGCTGATCTGGAAAGAATTCATAGGCCCTGGCCTGATTATGTCGGCATACTCTCCTCTAGAATGGACTCTTGCCCGCCTCAAGCTCTGCCTAGTATTTTCCCTTGGAATTACAATTCCACTGTTCTTTTACCAGCTTTACAGGTTTGCAGCTAAAGGACTTTATCCGAACGAAAGGCGCTTTTTCCTGAAGGTTATTCCTGCATCTTTCCTGCTCTTCCTTCTGGGGACAGCAATAGGGTACTTCCTTGTCCTCCCTGCAATGTTCAGATATATTCTCTTCTATTCGGGAGATCTGGCTACAGCCCAGCTCTCAGTCCAGAATACCCTTTCAGCCGTAACCACAATTCTTGCGGGTTTCGGAGTCGTGTTCCAGCTTCCTCTCCTGGTGGTTTTTGCGGTGAAAATGGGACTTGTACAGTACCAGACTCTCAAAAAACAGAGGATACTTATCTACAGCGGAATTCTGGCTTTTTCACTTTTCCTTACCCCTGACCCTACTTTCATAGCCCAGATTGTTGTGGCGGTTTTACTGGCAGTCCTTTTCGAATTCAGTTTGCTGCTGGTCAGGCTGTTTTAAGAACAGATCTGAATTGAGTCTCGAATCGTGCGGAAGAAGCACGGTCAAAAACCTTTCTTTTTAAAAGAATTTCCAGATAGGGACTGCCCACAAACTGTTTTAAAAGAACTTTTATATTTGGTTGATGATAGTAGCCAGCAATGATAGGTTCAACTGAACTGATAGCAATCATAATCGCTGCCCTTTTCCTCTTTGGGCCGCAGAAGATTCCGGAGCTGGCAAGGTCTCTTGGAAGTGCGATGGGCGAGTTTAAAAAAGCCCAGCGCGCAGCTGAGCTTGAGCTTACGGAATTCGATTCTTATACACGAAAGGCTGCAAACAAAACCAGGGAAAAAGAGGAAGATAAGGAAAAACTCGAAGCTAGCCCCGCAGATAACGGGAAAGAAAAGAAAGAAGAAAACAACAGCAAAGGAGCAAAGCCCAATCCTCTGAGCGCACTGGAATGCAGATCCTCCATTCCGGACCAGGAAAAAGCTCCTGAAAATCAAAATACCGGAATGAAATAAAAGGACAGGCTCTGGAGAAGTGAAAAATAAAAAAACTTAAATAATATAAAACATTCTAGATAATAATATAAAATAAAAACTTTATATAACATGAAAAGAGTAGCCTAAATTAAAGATGTTCAGGTCATTCGCTAAATATTCAGGTAATTATATTCATTTATATGCCACTATCATCCCTGATATTTGCATTATTAAGGAAAACGAAAAGCTTGAGGTCCAGCCATGATAGGCACACAAGAACTTTTAATGATCTTTGGAGTAATTGTATTACTTTTCGGGGCAGCCAAACTTCCAGAACTTGCCAGGTCCATGGGAAGTTCGGTTGGAGAATTCAAAAAAGCCCAGAAAGAGTCCGAAAAAAGCCTTAAGGAATTTGAGAAATCATTAACTGAGCCCACCCCGACTCCTGCTAAAACAAAGGTGCAGGAAACAGCTGAAAGACTTGGTATTGACATAAGAGGCAAGACCGACGACCAGCTTCTTGAAGAAATCCAGAGGCATGCCGAGAGGCCAAAAGAAGTTTCAGAACCATGAAAGAAATCTGAAGGATAAGCTTTTCTTTTTGCCTTTTTTATTCAGCTATAATTCAGTAAAATTTTTATTTTTTATATCTTTCTATCTTCATGTTTAATAAATTCCGAAAACTTTTTTGAGTCCGCTTCACATAAATACAAAAGTTATTTTAAAACCAGGTTATCTAAGGGGGCCTTTTCTGATAGAAATGATCACTGAAGTTGACAAAAACGATAATTTTCTTGGACTGCGCGCCAGAGAAGATTTTTACTCGGGCGACCATATTCACAGAGCTTCACAGCTAATCCTTCTAGATCCTGAAAACAGGATGCTCCTGCAGAAACGGTCACCTGCAAAATTCTGGTTTCCTAACCGCTATACCTATTCCGTAAGCGGCACTGTCGCAGGTGAGTCATATGAAGCCTGCATGGAGCGGGAAATGCTCGAAGAACTGGGAATCTCGATCCCTTTCAGGAGATTGTTTAAAATCCCCTGCATCTCAGGAAATAAAGGAGCTTACCATACAGTATTTACAGGCAGGTGTACGGAAGAAACTGCACACCTTATCCGATTTGATCCGGGAGAAGCCGTCTCCGTTGAGTGGATAGGACTTGAAGAACTTCACAGGGCTGTTGAAACCGAACCAGGAAAATATACTCCTTCCCTCAGGGCAGGGATAGTGAAAATCTTTAAAGAAGGACGAGAGAAGTATCTTTTCTGAAAGGATGAGAGAAGTGCCTTTTCAGAAATACCGTATTGAAATCCAGAGGCAAACCTGCCATTTTCTTTTCTTTATGATTCAGGCCCCCGCATAAAGGTCACTCAAAGATCACTCCAGGATTGCTCTAAGACTGCTCCAAGACCACTCCAGGACCGCTCAAAACCCGGATTCATCAGGAGACTGTTTTAAGCTTCTGTATTCTCCAACAATAGGGATGTTTTCCCCGCAGACCGGACAGGTCTTTTCAGGAGTGATTTCGTATTTTTCTATATCGAAGTAACCTCTGGAGATCAGCATTTTGCCGCAGTTCGGGCAGAAGGTATTATTTCTGTCGCTTCCAGGAACATTGCCCATATAAACATACTTTATCCCCTCTTCGGTCGCGATTTTACAGGCTTCTTCCATGGTTTTTACGGGTGTAGGGGCAAGATCCTGCATCTTATATTGAGGGTGGAAACGAGTGAAATGGAGCGGTGTGTCGGGGCCCAGATTATTGTAGACCCATTTTGAGAGTTCCCTGAGTTCGTCGAGGGAGTCGTTTACTCCGGGAATAATAAGGGTCGTAATCTCCACATGTATTCCGAGTTCTTTTGCAAGGGCAGAAGCCTCAAGCACGGGAGCCAGTTTTGCACTGGCAACGTCATGATAGAACTTTTCATTGAAAGCCTTGATATCGATATTTGCGGCGTCCAGATAGGGCGCGATATCCCTTAGAGGTCCGGGAGTTATGTATCCGTTTGTTACGTAAATAGTGCCAAGCCCGGCTTCTTTTGCCAGTTTTGCACTCTCGGAGGTATATTCATGCCAGATTGTAGGCTCATTATATGTCCAGGCAATGGACTGCGAGCCTGAGTAAATTGCCCTTTCCACGAGTTCGTCCGGCATAATATCTTTTGTATATGCATCTTCCAGGCACACCTGGGAAATTGACCAGTTCTGGCAGTGCTTGCAGCGGAAATTGCAGCCAATGGAGCCGACCGAGTAAACATAAGACCCGGGGAAAAAATGATAAAGCGGTTTCTTTTCTATAGGATCGATAGCCTCGCTTGAAACAGTGCCGTAAATAAGAGAATAAAGGTCTCCATCCCTGTTTTCCCTGACCCCGCAAAAGCCCCTTTTTCCGGGTGCAATTTTGCAGCTCTGGGCACAGAGGCTGCAGTGTACTTTATTGTCTCCGATCTTCTCGTAGAACATGGCTTCCTTTATCACAAAAATCCCCATTTAGTGATTGTTTTTTTGTGTAATAACGGTTACTGTAGCAGAATTATTCCGCAAAAATCCCACAAAAAATAGGAAACGGGTTAGAAGTTTCAGCTTCGTTACAGCAGAAAAATGACAGAAAGGACTGATAAGTCTGCCTTAATGTTTTACCCGTAGAACTTCAACCCACTTTCCATGCAAACACAATCCTTGACCCGTCATCCATGTCAAGGGCACGGAAGACTTCAAGCCCATAACTGCCCAGCATATTTATGTATTCGTTAAAAGGAACGCTGTTTTCAAAACTGAAGCCTGAGCTCCCTTTTTTCACGTCTTCAAAAGTCCAGAGATTCCAGTCAAGGCTCATAATGGGATTGGATTTCGTATTTTCATCAGGGACCTGCCTGGTTACAAAAACACCTCCTGGTTTTAAGGCTTCGGCAATCTTGGGGATAAGGGAGGGCACTTTTCCTCCGGGATTGAAAGAAGAAAAGATCAGATCGTAATCGCTTCCGATTTCGTCTTTAAAAAAGTCCCCTGGAATTATATCCACTCTTGAAGCCCCGTATTTTTCTATGAAATGCCTTGTTTCCTTCGTGACAGGAGGGAGGTCGAAAACGAAAGCCTGAATTTCTTCGTTCAATTCTGAAAAAGCGATTGCATAGAGACCATGCCCTCCCCCGAGGTCAAGCAGTTTTTCAATACCTGTGAAATCAACGTTTTCCCGAACAACGCGGACCGTCTCCTGAAGAAGGCCACAGCGCGCGTTTTCTGCCATGCAGTGGACAATTTCCCCAAAAAAAGGCCCTTTCTCGACAATATCAGGTCCCTTTCTCATTATCTGAGGAAGACGTGCCCAGCGTTCAGCATTTCTTACCCTTTCGGCAAAGTAATGCTGCTGAGAAAACGGAGAGTCTTTCAAAAGGTATGTTGCACTGAGCTCGGAAATTAAATACACCGCTCTGCCATTTTTGGCTTGATCATCAGGACTCAGGTTTTCAAACCCGGCTTCTGATTTTCTCCTGTCTTCACTTTCGTCAGCGTCTTTTTGAACAGACTGAGCTTTTTCCTCTTCCTTATCTATTCCTTCCTCAAACCTGTCAAGAAATCCAAGGCTATGAAGGGCCTCACAGAAGTGCGGCATAAGAACAGGGTCGCAACCAAGCTTTTCAGCAAGAGCTCCTGCTGACATGGGGACTCTAAGAGCTTCAAATACTCCCAGCTCAAAAGCTGCAGAGATCAGTTTGCACTGCCTGACACCCTGAATAGAGGAATCAAAAACCTTGAAAAATTGGTCTGCGCTTATCTCAGGTTTCTGCATCAAGTCGGTACCGCTTTCTTTGTCAAGTTTTTTTTCTGTGCTGCTTTTCACTTCGTCTCCCATAAATCTCTCCTCCTCTAAGATATGGTCTGCCCTTACAATTAGATACCTTTTTCAGTCATAATAATGCTGCAAATAACCGAAAAATATCAGTGTTAAATGATTTTCCCCCAGGAATATTATTTTGATAAATAATTGTAATATTCGGCAAGATAATAAATTTTTCATATAGCAAGATGCGTAAACGCTGTTAACCCAAAATTTTATACTTGAGTCTATCTCAGGACTCAGAAATTACCATAAAACTTTGAATTTACGTTATCAGTCGGATTTAAGGCGAAAATTAAGGCGAAAAAATAATTTCGATATAAGTGAACGATAAAAATATACTGCTGGAAGAAGTGAATAGTAAAAATATACTTCTAGACAAAGATGGCTAAGTCATAAATCCAGAACAGATAAAAATTCATTTGATACAGCTTAATTTGATACCAGTTTAATTTGATACCAGATTTGATGAAAAACATGGGTTTGAAAGAGCAAAAAGTAACGTCCTCAGATGTTCTTATAAGGAGAAAAACAAGACAAGAAATGGTAAATATAAAAAGAGTTTTAGAAAGCTGCATCAACATAATCAACGGGTCTTTTAAAGACAGCTGTTATCATGCCGTTTTCATCGATTTCATTCGAAAACTTAATCAGTTCCCAGCCTTCAACTCCGAGGTTGTTAAGGTCTTCTTTTGCCTTTGACCACTCACTGAACCTGATCTCTTTAACGTCGTATTCCCAGATGGTCACTTTCAGTCATCTCCAGTAAAATTGGGTAATATTATAGTATATATTAACTGGAAGCATCTCCTATATGTATCTTTTTAAAAAATAGATTTGAGATCAAGTCAACTAAAGTTGATTTCGAAATAGAATTCGTGTCACTTTGAATGAAGCATTTGTTTCTTACTGAATTATAAGCAGACAGCACGATATTCATAATTGCACTGCGTAATTCAAAAATTGAAGTTCGAGCCGTGGGGATCAGATGACAAAAAAGGAAAATTATGAGAGGAGAGAAAATGAAACCGAAGATAAACTCGACAAGTTTCGGTTCGGTTACGGTCAAAGGCAAGCCCTATAAACACGATATTCTTATCCGTCTTGATGGGGAGGTCGAAAAACGCAGGAAAAAACTTTCAAAAGGGATCTACGGGACATCCCATAAAATTTCTCTTGATGAGGCTGAATATATCTATGAAAAAGGAGCCAGAAAGGTAGTCATAGGAACAGGCCAGATCGGTTTTGTAAAGCTTTCAAAAAAAGCTAAAAAATTCTTCAAAGAAAAAGATGTCAGGGCAAAACTCCTTCCAACCCCTGAAGCGATTAAGCTGTGGAACAAAAGCAAAGGAAAAACTATTGCAATGTTCCATGTGACCTGCTGAAGCTGGAAATTCTTTAAAACTTGTTGAATCGCTGGAATATTTTTACAGGGATGCTTTATTTTTACAGTAAATCTTAACCAGTACAGCATCATTCGCTGTACCTAACCTTTCTTACAACGCTTTACAAAGGAGAGCAGCCTGTCCCAAAAATAAGAAAAAAGAAAAGAAATCCAGCAAACAGGATTTCTGCGTAAAAGTAAAAGAAAAATATATTTTCAGGCTTATATTTTCAGGCTTAAAACTGTCAGAAGCCTCGCTTAAATCTCAATAAGCTCGTATTCTCTGCTCCCCATTCCTATTTTTTCAGCATACTCAAGCTGGCGGGTGCCGTCAACCCTGGGCCAGGTACCTTTGAACTTGTCAGCCCCTGCTTCATGGTTGCACTGCAGGGCAGAACCTGCAAGCCCTTTCTGTTTGTTAACAAGATCATAGCTTGCCTGGTCAAGAGCAACAGGATTCGCTGATGCAAGGATGCCTATATCAGGGACAATAGGTGCATCGCTCCAGGGCACGCAGTCGCAGTCAGGCGTGATTTTGAGCAGGAAATTGATGTAGCCTGTTCTGCCTTCCTTGCCTTTTACTGCCCCGTATGCATATTCCGTCATGTACTCAAGGAATTTCGGGATATCGTTTTCCCAATCGATGTCAATGGCACCTGCAGGACATACTTCCATGCACTGCCCGCAACTTACGCAGGCTTCAACTTCAATCCTTGAGAGTTCACCTTCAAGGGCGGCTGCTCCTGCAGGGCAGACCTCAACACACTTGCCGCAGCCTACACACAATTCTTCATTGACCTGCGGGCTCGTCGGAAAATGCTGGTCCCTCTTTCCGGCAGCCGGCGCACAGCCCATAGCAAGGTTCTTGATGGCTCCTCCGAAGCCTGCAACAATATGCCCTTTGAAATGGGACATTACAATCATCGAGTCCGCAGCAGCTATATCAGACCCTATTTTTACGGACTTGAAATGCTCCTTGTCGATTTCAACCTCCGATATGTTCTGGCTCTTCAGCCCATCCGAGATAATAAGCGGAGCCCGGACGACAGAGTAATCAAAGCCATGCTCTATGGCTGTTGTCAGATGGTCAACAGCATTATGCCGGCTCCCGGAATACAGGGTGTTTGTGTCCGTAATAAACGGTTTTGCTCCTGCTGCCCTGATTTTATCAACTACCTGCCTGACAAAGACAGGGTTGATGTAACCGTCGTTCCCGTATTCCCCGAAGTGGATCTTGATTGCAGTCAGGTCTTCTGCTCCAAGCAGTTCGACAAATCCTGCCTCGTCAAAAAGTTTCTGGATCTTGCTTATCTTACTCTCGTAGGGGTTTTTTGCCCTAAGGTCTGCGAAATAGACTTTGCTTGCCATTCGAATAACTCCCGTCAAAAGAAATCGAATTATTACTTTTTACCCGTTCTAGCAGTTAAGAAAGCTTTTTTTGTTTTTAGGTGTTACGCTGTTAAGGAAGGGAGGGAAGGTCAGTTGTCGATTCAACTACCCTTTCTCTGCTTGAATCTTTTCTTTTTAAATCGGTTAAGCCCTATCTCTGATTTTCTTGACCGAAATGCAAGTTAATCAGTTAACCTGTGATAACTGGCAAGCCGCTACTCCGTAATAATTCCGTCCTCAATCGCCTGCGGGACAGCACAGCACAGCCGGGCTCTTTTTGAAGCTGATAAAAAATATGATGGGGCAGTAAGTGCCCGCAGATTTCTATGGTTTCGAGATCAGAGCTCTTCGAGCGAGGAATCCCATTCAGGGTCTTCTTCAGCCAGTTTTGCGTCAATCTTTTCAGCTTTTTCAAGATATTCTTTTGCGGTATCGGAATCTCCCAGTTCTTCAAGAAGATTTGCGTAGTTGCTGAAAAGTAAGAAATTTCTTTTCAGGAGATCAAGGTCTTCAGGATAGGATTTTGACAGGCTTTCGTTAAGAGCAAGGGCTTTTTCAAAGCACTCTTTCGCTTTTTCCTGCTGATCCGTAACCGCATATCCGATCCCGATGTTATTCAGGGCTCCAAGCATATGATGAAAGTGCTTTGGGTTCTCAGGGTCGTTTTCATACAGGACTTTGAGGCTTCTGTATGCATATTCGTATTCCTGGATTGTCTCCTCCAGTTTATCGGCATCCCTGTATATGTCCCCGATTTGTTCGGCAAAACCGGCAAGCATCTCCTGAAGCTTCAGGTTCGTTGGGTAGGCTTCATATAATTTTTCAATGGTTCTGAGTGCAAGCTCATAGTATTTCCTGGCAATGCTTGAGTCTTTATTTTCGGATTCCAGTTTTTCAAGGAGGGCCATTCCTAAAAAGAATGCTTTACCTGATGTGAGGATCAGAAGTTCCGGGTTTTCGGACTGTTCAGCAATTACCTGTTCAAATCTTTCAAGCGCCTGCCTGTGGTAGTTACTGGCTTTTTCTTCGTCCCCAATTTCGGAATGCAGCACTCCAAGTTCGAAATATGTAGTTTCTATATCCAGATCATGACAGTGTTCCAGAGCATGATCATGGTCCATTTCATGGTCGTCGTCCGTTTTATGGTTATGGTTTGGATCATGGATATGGTTCAGATTATGGTCGTGGCCATGATCATGGCAGCTTGCAGAAGGCATTATCTCAAGGAGCTTTTTCTGTACTTCCAGAACCCCTTCATACATTCGGATTGCTTTTTCGAACTCCCGGTTCTCTTTGAACAGCGTACCCAGGTCTGTCAGGGTTTCGAGGAGTTCTTCATGGAAAAATTCGTTCGTGGGATCAGATTCGAAGGCTTCCTGAAATATGGGGAGAGCCCTTTCGTGGTATTGTACTGCAGATTCAGGCTCTTCTTCCGCATATAACCTTCCGATCCGGTTCAAGGTATCGGCTTTATTAGCTTCTAGCATGAGTTTATCGGCTTCTGCTGGGTGGAGATTTTCGTAGATTTCGATTTCTTTATCGTAATAACCCCTCGCTTTTTCAATATCTTCCTCTTCCGAAAAGAGATCGCCAAGGTCCCGATAAATATCGGAAAGCTTGAGAGAATATTCAGGGTTTTCAGGGTTTTCAGGTTCTTTTTGCAGCAGGTTTTCATAGATGTGCAGCTCGTCCTTATAGCACATTTCTGCACTTTCAGAATCTCCGATCTCGGAAAACAGCTCTGCCAGTTCGTCTAAAGAGCTGGAAAGATTTTTATCAGTTCCAAGCAGGTCCGGGTATTTATCTATCAATCCCCGGAAAGTTTTCCTTGCCTTCGTATAGTAGTCCCTGGCTTTTTTGGTGTCTTCCGTATCTGAGAATATTAAGCCGGTATCTTTGTACATATCTGCAAGGGCCATGGAAAAAGGAATACTTTTAGGGACTGGAATGTTTTCGGAAACTCCAATATTCTCAGAATCCGGAATGTTTTCGGGCTCTTCTTCAATTTCGCTTTCAAGCAGGCTCAATGCCTCCTTATAGCACTCCTCTGCCTTTACGAGATTTTCCTGGTCCGAATACATATCTGCGAGATAACGGTATACGTAACTCAGGTAAACTTTGGTTTCGGAATTTTCAGGATCTCTATCGAGGACTTTTCCGTAAATCTTTATTGCCCGACCATAAATGCGCTTTGCTTCTTCTATGTACCCCTCTTCCAAATATTCCTCTTCCTCACAGATCCTTCCAAAGTTCATAAGAGAATCATCAAGGCTGCTGAGATAGTCGGACATTTCAGTTTCACTTATGAGTAATTTCTCAATAAGATCAAATTTTTTATCAAAAAGTGGAATTGCCTCTTCGATCAATTCTCCGGCTTCAAAACAGAGCCCTATGTGTTCGATCGTCTTCAGGAAATCTTCCAGGTATTCCGGATTTTCGGGATCTGACTCCAAAAGCTTCTCAAAACCCAGAACCGCTTTTTCAAAAATCCCTTTCATCGGATAGATATATTCTCTTGCTTTAACGGGATCTTCAAGCTTCAGAAGGATATCTCCAATGCTTCCAATTGTGTCTCGCATAAAAGACCGGTAATCTTCTTTTTCCGGTTCTTTTGAAAAAAGCTCCAAGCTAATTTCCAGCGCCTTTCCGAAAAGTACAATCGATTCTTCGAGTTCATCAGTTCTGTATTTTGCAAAGCCCTTAAAAAACAGAAGATGATATGAGATCTCAGGGTTATTCACTTCTTTTTCGATCTTTTCAACCTTATCAAGGTTTTCAAAGGCCATTTTATATCTATCATGATCTATATCATCGGCTGCTTTCTTCAATAAGCGAAAAGCAGAATCCTGTAGCTTCCTTGACATAGAAATAGCATAGGTTTTTTCATATAATAATTGTAGCTCAGGGTAATTATAGGTCAGAGTAATTGTAAGTCAGGGTAATTGTAAGTCAGGGAGGGCTCAATGTAAACTACTCCTCCCGTTTCCTTCCAGGTCGAAAACGATTGATAAAATCCTGATGATGCTTGCCTTCTTTAAAATATGTCCTATCTTACAGTTTCCCCGTGGATTTCTTATACTTTTTAATATCCACCGCTATTTTTTTGAACCTTTCCTTTTCAAGCCTCTTCAGCCCGATTTCTGACTTTCTTGACTGGAACGCAAGTTCATCAGTTAGCCTGTGATAGCTTGCAAGCCGTTCCTCAGGAATAAGCCCTTCTTCTACTGCTTGAAGGACGGCGCATCCGGGCTCGTCCCGGTGAGTGCAGTCTTTAAACTTGCAATTGCGAGCTGCATCAACGATTTCGGAAAAAGTCTTTTCAAGCCCTTCGGCAGAGTCCCCTAGCTGGATTTCCCTAATTCCCGGGTTGTCTATAAGAACAGCTCCATTCGGAAGCAGGAAAAGCTGGCGGACTGTAGTTGTGTGCCTGCCTTTTTCATCGTCTTCCCTGATACCCCCGGTTCTCTGGACGGTTTCACCAAGCAGAGAGTTAATTAGAGTGGATTTTCCTACGCCTGAAGAACCTATAAGTGCAACTGTTTCGCCCGGATTGAGGAAAGGGATTAGTGCTTCAAGCCCTGTTTTTGAGAGGGCGCTTAATGGAACAACCGGCACGTTACCTGCAATAGACTGGATTTTTTCTACCAGGCGGGCTGGATTACCTTCAAGGTCGGTTTTGTTAAGTAAAATCACAGGTCTTGCCCCGGAAGAATATACAATGGCGAGATACCTCTCAAGCCTTCGAAGGTTGAGATCCTTACCAACAGAAGTAACGATAAAAATAGTATCAAGGTTTGCAGCAATTACCTGCTCCCCGCCCCCGTCTCCAACTGCTCCTCTTGAAAGACAGGTTTTTCTGGGCAGGATATTCACAATCATGCGTGAACCGGTCTCGGGCTGGTCAAGCAAAACGACAAAATCCCCTACAACCGGCTGCTTTCCAATTTTCTGGAGCGCACCGGAAATTCCTGCCTGTACAACAGCCCCCGGTACAAGGATCTCACAGACCGTTTTATGCCTTGATGAAACTCTTCCGGCAAGATAGGGACCTTTGTAGGCAGAAAAAGCCAGTTCAAGCTCTTCAGTCCACCCTGGAATGTTATCTGAGCCGCCTTGAACTGAATTATGACCTGAACTTTCTGTTTCGCTATGATTGTTCATAAGATGGAAGTATCCGAGTGAACTGCCCCGCCCTGCCTGATGGCGAGGACGGAGCTTCCTTCGAGTGATTATGTCATTTGGATATTTGCAGTGATGCAGGTATCCATCTGTAATCCTGTTTGTCGAAGATTATCAGAAAACTTCTGATAGCTTGTCCACAAAGCATTTTGTGATAAGAAACGCTTCATTATATTGATAGCACTATTTCTATCACGATCAATTACGTTTCCACAATCACATTTCATAGTTCTTTCCCAAAGTGGCATGTTATGTCGTGTTCCACAGATACAACACTCTTTGGATGTATAGCTTTCATCAATTCTTATTACTTTTTTACCTGCAAGCTCCGCTTTGTAGGTCAAGAATTCGATGAATCTGGAAAGATATCCTTGATTTTGTGTTGATCTGTTCTGAGAACGTTTTCTTTTTCCAGTTACTTTCTTTGACTGAGCCATACTTTTTACGTTAAGATCTCCCACGATTATTGTATTGGCTCTGGTGTTCTCGATCATTGTTTTAGAAAGTTTATGCTGGAAATCTTTAATCTGATTAGACTTCTTTGCTTCCATTTTTCTGTATGTTTTGTGTAGTCTATTCCATCTCTTGCTTCCTTTTTTACAATGATCTCTTCTGGATTTAATTGAATCTATCTTTGTATTCCAATATTGATCTGCTCTGGGTGTTTTTACTTCAAAGAATTTACCTTGAGTATTTACTGCTGTAACTATTTTTGTAATACCTAAGTCTATCGCTTGATACAAATCGTTATCAACATACTCTTTTATTGGATTTTCTTCATATGTAATTGATACATAGAAATTACCCCTACCTTTGTATGGATTATCATTATAGATTTCAATCTGCTTGATTGTCAGCAAATCAAAAGCATTTCCAATTTCGAAAGACAATGGAATTTCGTTTGCCTTATGAGAGAAACTGAGCTTTCCATTATTGATTTTGAATCCACTCTGATTATAAACCAAAGTCATAAAGTATTTTCCACTTCGAAACTTGGGGGGTCTTGCAGATTTATCCCCGTTTTTCCAGAGCGAAAAGAACGATTTATAATTAGCATCGAGCTTTTTAAGAACCGATTGCAATACTTTGGAATACACTATATTGTATTCAGGGAATTTTACTTTTAGTACTGGAAGCTGATTCTGTTGTTCTACATACTTTACACTTCTCTGTTCAGTTTTCCACGCATCTTTTCTTTCAGCTAAAGCGAAATTATAGAGGCATCTACACTGTTCAGATAGTTGCCAAAGAACATCTACCTGTTCTTCAGTCGGATTTATCTTGATCTTCTTCGTCAGATGCATATTTGCCTTGATTCTCCACATATTTTTTAAGTACGTCTAGGGTTACTTGCCCTGTCGATGCGATAAAATACGATCTTGACCAAAACGTATCTTCCCATAACATAGTCTTTACTTCAGGGAAGTTTTTACGAATCTCCCTTGAAGTTATAGTTTTGATTGTGTTGATGTATTTTGGAATATCAAGCGAAGGTTTTGCTGAAAATAATAAGTGGAAGTGATCTTTGTCACACTCGATATTCAGTACTTCAACATCGTATGTTTCACTTATGTTATGAATTTTAGTTTTAAGAAAATCGACAACTAAAGGGTTCGTTAGAGCTTTTCTTCTATATTTCACACACTGAACGAAATGATAATGGAGTGAATATACAGAATGGCTTCCACGATCTAGTTTATACTGCATAGTTATCACTATATTGATGTAACTATAAGTATAAATAATTATGCTACTGTTGTTTTGTAGAAGTTGACGGCTTTCATCCCCCACCTGTCGGGCTACGCCCTCCGAGGAAGGGGACTTCCCGCCTTAAAGTTAAATTGATAAATATTTTGATATTTTGTCCTTTAACGGTTCGATAGTTCCTGAAATATCTTTCTTACCGGCTGCAAAAATTCTCCTGCCCGATAACCGGCTCTATTCCAAGTCCATTTTATCTGTTTCAAACTCTTTTTATAGAAATACGGAGGAATATGGGAAAGGGTAAGAATGAACGGGAAAGATAAAGAGAACGAAAAAGAAGATGCAATAGGCTCTGGACTTGCAATTGGCATGTCATTAGGTTTGATAGTTGGTATTTTGATGGATAATATAGCGCTGGGAGTTGCTCTCGGACCTGCAATGGGGTTGGCTTTAGGAGCTTTATTTCAGGAAAAAAAGAAAAAAGAGAATAAGTGAAAAACAGGTATCAATGTATTTCATGTCAAATAATAAGATAGATATTGGAAGTCTATTAAAGACCTCATGCTTATTCTAACTTGCTCTGGAAATTCAACAATAACAGCAGGTTTCACTTCCTTATAATTATCTCCTGTATAATCTGTCCTCTTCGAGTTAATATTTTTAAAAAATCCGGTCATCTAGAGGGCGGTATTATAATGGACATATGTCCTCAGGCAAAATCTTAAAGGCTTGACCTGATTGTTTTACATCGACATACCTATAATATTTATGATCAGTAATCGTCATCAGTCAGCTTTTCCATTTTTTTGGCCAGATAACCTTAGTACTTCTTGACTCTTTTGTCTTTATCCATCCAAAAAATTGCATCATTTACTCTTTCTATTGGACTTTTCTTAATTCTCTTTCCAGGATTTGCTGGTTTACTAACAAGACTAATGTGCGGGCAGTTATGCATTTCAGGTATTTTATGTTCAGAACAGAATCTCTTACCACAATAATGGCAGGTAAAACCATAAGCTTCTTTCTTACCGCAGTATTCACATTCCATAGTATATCAACGCCTTAATGTGGTTTACCTTTACTGTGAAATCCATGAGTTTTTTTCCACTAAAACTGCCTTTTTCGCTGTTCCATATATGTATTTGGCTATTATTTACGTACTCTTGTGTAGCGTTTTTCCTGAAATACAGAAATTATAAACTAAATAATCCCATATTCTTTCACCAATATACTCCGATAATTAAGTTGCGAACCGTCTAACACTAAAGTAGTGAGGCTTTTCACATGTAATATTTTTTGGTGGACTATTAAACCAATGAACGTATTCAATTATATAACACAGTCTAACGCTATAAAAACGTTTGTAATTTGACAAATATGGGAGTGAAGTATGGAAAATGACTGAAAAAATGCACTCAAAAGAGATGGAAATACAGTGAATTTTCTGTAAAACAAATGAGTCTTTACAGCAAGTTGAAAATGGTTCTGGAGTATGCATATTCAACAATTTTTGAGATTTTTTAGACTAGAATATAAAATTTCCTGCGTGCACAGGTTTGTACTGTAAAACTATGTACTCTGAATATATAACTTAAAAGGTATAATAATAGTGTACAACTTTTCCTTCTCTATTCTGATATTTTCCCCAATCAAATATGAGCTGCGCTTTTTCTCTGTTTCCGAAATCCATGTGCGAAATATGCGTAAATATTATCCACGGAAGGGAAGAGAATTGATATACATCGTTTTCTACAGGTCCGGCAAAATGTCCTTTTTGATTTTCTACCGTTACGGTTGCCAGCTGTACGAACTTCTCAATCGTATCCTGCATGGTAATTTAGATTAGCCAGTGACTTTATGATATATAGTGAAAAGTTGATCACGGAAGTATTTAAAAATACGGTTAAGGCTGCTAAAGATATTGGAGTAATAGGTCTTGAGCAGAAGCATAGATGGGTCTATATTAAAAGCTTCCGCGTCAAAAAATAATGTAGTTATAACAGATGTTTTGGGAGAGTTATTGGGGAATTTTTCACAAGAGGATTAAAATCCTTAAGGAATGAATTTAATTTGGTGTTTACTACAGTCAATTTAAGAAATATATGGACTCACCTATAAAAAGAACTAAGTGAAAGAGGAAAATGAAATAAATGGAGATTTTCCTGTCGAAAAAAGGAATAAGGAATCGAATACAAATTTCATAAAGCTATAAAGTTCCAGTCTAGCTCCAGATGAGCATTATTTATTACTACAAGTAATTTTCGGACAGCCTGTTAAGGAAGAGGCATTCATGACTCCCCGCGCCCCCTGAGTAATAAATAAAAAGGGTTAGAAGCGCAAGGGATAGGAAAGCAAGGAATAGAAAGAATCAGGGATGGAAGATGAGAAGAAGCAAACAATAAAGGAAGTAGAATATGAAAGCGGAAAACAACAGTCACAGTGGCCTGATTTCTCCTCCTTTTATCCTGAAGGCAGGCCGTTCCCTTCTAACCCTTATATTTCTGGGACTGGCTGTCCACCTCATCCTCCCCCTGCTTGCCTCAGTTGAATTGTCCCTGCAAGTCATAAAAACAATGGCGTTGTGGGCCGTACTGCTGGCTGCCCTTGCCCAGGTAATGAGCTATGCAGGAATAGGTTATCTCCTGTATTCGGTTGTAGCAATAGTAGACCAGCAACTCTCAATATTTAAGGGCGCGCTGATAAACCTTGCTGCGACAAGCATGGGAATGGTGGCAGGAGGCACTTTCGGGAATGCAGCAGCTACATACTGGTGGGTACGGAAACAGGGTGTCAACGCCGAAGGCTCCGGGCTTGCAGGCACCCTTCCCACTATTTTTAACAATGCAATTTTAATGGTACTTGCAGTGGCCGGAATAATCCACCTGTTACTGGTCCACGAACTTTCTTCGCTACAGTTCTTCGCCTTCTTACTGATCCTTACCCTACTGGGACTGGGCTTTGCAGCGGTAAGCTGGGGAAAAAGCCACCGGGAAAGTTTCACCTCCGCAGCTGTAAGGATAACGGCTTCTTTTGCCCGGTTCCTGCACAAACCCTATATTTCCGGTCCAACAGAAGTCTCGGTAAGCCGTATGTTTTCGGCACTTGACACGCTTGACAATGGGGGCTGGAAACGGCTGACTCTGGGATCCGCACTTTCCACAGGTTTTGATATGCTGACTCTTTACTTCTTCTTTATAGCTGCAGGCCATCCCGTAGGGCCCTCAGTTCTGCTTGTGGGGTATGGTCTCCCCCTGCTCTTCGGAAAAATGACTTTTCTTATACCCGGAGGAGTTGGAATTGTGGAAAGCACTATGGTAGCCCTGTATACAGGGCTTGGGGTACCAGGTTCAACTGCGGTTGTTGTTGTACTCGGCTACAGGGTATTTTCGTTCTGGATTCCAACGCTAATAGGATTCCCAGTAGCTTTTTACCTGCAGAGAGTATGAAGTCGCACAAATTTCCGTAAAAATTTCTACTATTCGATTCGGATATTTTCCTTATCTTTCCAGCTGCGCAGAATACTGGATTAAACCACAATTTCTACGCAGGTATCCAGTGTTACTTAGGGCATAAGTCCTATTACATTCCTCCCTGCAGGATCGGGAACCATTATCCTTCGGCTCCGGCATATTACTGTAAAGCAATCCTTTGAGCAAGATGACAACACCTATAGTACGGCATTTTCCATTGTGAAAAAAAGAACCACCCTCTTTTATCAGAAGCTTCATCGACCTGCGGACCCTCTCGAGCGGTTCGGAGATATAATAATAAGAAAAAAATATGATTTGGGCGACTAGATTTTTCAAGTGGTAACTTGAATAAGGATAAGAATGAATTGAATTAAGACTTATACAGGCAGTCCCAAAACTACATTTGACTCTACAATCAGGATAAAATATTCTACAATAAGATTAATTTATACCTTAATTTCTGAATAATTTCCTATACAAATGTAACCTATACGAATTTAAAGCCAAAATTGCCCAGTACCCAGGTAGAAATGGTCGAGTTTTAAGATAGCTGTAAATCAGAGGTTTTTATGCCTGAAAACAAATCAATGGGGCTCTATGCTACAACTTCAATAGGCATTGGGGCTATGATTGGAGCCGGGATTTTTTCTATTTTCGGGACAGCTGTCCAGATTTCTGGAAACGCGGTATACATCTCTTTTATCATTGCAGGAATTATTGCCCTTCTAAACGCTTATTCTTATGCAAAACTTGCAGTTATATATCATTCTGCTGGAGGACCTGTAGAGTTTCTTCTGAAAGGGTTTGGGGACGGAGTTTTAACGGGAGGGCTCAACCTTCTGCTCTGGGTGGGCTATGTTTTCGGGCTTTCTCTGTATGCAAAAAGTTTTTCGTACTATGCAGTAACCTTCCTGCCCCCAGGCCCGGCCCCAATATGGGCCAATATCTTTGCCACAGCAATAGTACTTTTCTTTACTGCCATTAATTTCATAGGATCAAAAGCTGTTGGAAAGTCGGAAATTTTTATTGTTTCAATAAAAGTTGGCTTCCTGATTCTTTTCGCCGCTGCTGGCATTCTATACATGAATCCGGGAAACCTCACCATTTCTGCCTGGCCAGGTTCTAAAAACGTCTTTTTCGGTGCAGGAATGGTATTTCTTGCATACCAGGGATTTGGATTGATAACCAACGCTGCAGAAGATATAAAGAACCCGGAAAAAACCATTCCGAGAGCCCTTTATCTGAGTGTTGCGCTCGTAATTTTGATTTACGTATCCGTTAGCCTTGCTGTGCTGGGTAACCTTTCTGTTCCTGAGATCGAAAGTGCAAAGGACTATGCTCTTGCAGCTGCTGCAAAGCCTTTCCTTGGTAATCTCGGCTTCAAAATAATGGCTTTTGCTGCCCTATTTTCGACATCTTCTGCAATCAATGCCTCGCTTTACGGAGGTGCAAATGTAAGTTATATGCTTGCAAAAGATGGAGAATTACCCGAATTTTTTGAGAGGAAAGTCTGGAACAGAAGCCAGGAAGGGCTTTTCATTACATCAGGTCTGGTTGTCCTCTGCGCAAATCTTCTCCAGCTTGAAGGAATCGGCATGCTCGCAAGCGCTTCCTTGCTAATAAACTATATAGCAGTTAACATCTCCCACCTCCGCCTTTTAAAGGAAACCGGAGCAAAATCCTATCTGATATGGATTTCGCTTCTGAGCAGCCTTATTTTCTTTGGGGTGCTGGCATACTATGAGCTCGTAAATTCAAAACTAACTCTGGAATTACTGGTAATTATAATTCTTTTCTGCTTTTCTATCGAATGGATTTACAGGAGTTTATCGGGTAGATCAATAAAAAAGAGAATAAACTAATCAAGTAAAAACACTTGGAAATAGCATCAACCGAATAATAGAGACGACCGAATTACTAATTGTAAGGATAATTTATTCTATTTGATTTATTTATATCTCCATTATCTAAATATAAAGAAACCAACAAAATCTGTTTGCTCTGAATGCAAAAAAGCGATTGTCTTTTCGATCTTCGAGGAGAAATGAAGAGTGATAATGGAAAAAGAACAGATAATGGAAAAAGAACAGATAATGGAAAAAGAAGAGGCTTTTTATTATTTTCGAAATTTTAATTGATTGCAATCAATCGTCAGTGGAATTAATGGTAATTTCTTGTGATCCCGGAAGATATCAAGAAAGTCTCGAAATCTTCCAAACCATATAGAACAAATGAAAGGAACTTGATACACCCCTGATGGTTCGGAGATCTGAGAATATAAAAGACAGATAAGCAGGTAAATAAGGAGAAAGCCGATTGGCCAATGAAGAGAAGAAGCTTACATTCTGGAGTTCTCCCGCATCTGATATGTTACAGGAACTCCAAACAACGGCTGAAGGTCTGAAGAGCTCCGAAAGCAGTGAACGCTTTAAAAAATACGGGGCTAACATTCTCAAACCAAAAAAACGGTCCGATACTCTTACACTTCTGTTTTCGCAATTTAAAAGTCCGATTACCCTTATTCTCCTTTTTGCAGCCGGACTGGCTTTTTTCCTTCACGAACCGACAGACACCATAATCATCGCGGCTATTATTCTGATTAGCAGTTTGCTTGGATTCTGGCAGGAAAAGGGAGCTGCTGATGCCTTTGAAAAACTGCTCGCAACAGTACAAATAAAAGCTGCAGTGCTCAGGGACGGTGAAGAGACAGAAATCTCTGTGGAAGAGATCGTGCCAGGAGACATAATAATCCTCAATGCAGGAGACATGATTCCTGCAGATTGCCTTATTCTGGACTCAAATGACCTTTTTGTTAACGAATCGACTCTAACGGGAGAGACATATCCCATAGAAAAAACAGCCGGCGTATTGAAAGCAGAAACTCCGCTTGCAAAGCGCACAAATTCGCTCTGGATGGGAACCAGTGTGATCAGCGGCACTGGAAAAGTGCTGGCAGTTTCCACAGGAAAGGGGACTGAGTTTGGAAAAATATCAGACAGATTAAAACTCCGCCCCCCGGAGACGGAATTTGAAAAGGGGATTTCACACTTCGGATACTTTCTAATGGAAGTTACGATGCTGATGGTAATAACAATATTTGCGATCAATATCTATTTCCACCGCTCAATCCTTGACTCTTTACTTTTCTCACTGGCTCTTGCAGTGGGGCTGACCCCTCAGCTTCTGCCTGCAATTATAAGTGTTAACCTTTCTCACGGCGCAAGAGATATGGCGCAAAAAAAGGTGATTGTCAAGAGGCTGGCTTCTATTGAAAACCTCGGAAGCATGAATATTCTCTGCTCTGACAAGACCGGCACTCTGACCGAAGGGGAGCTGCAACTCCATTCCTATCAGGACCTCGAAGGAGAACAGAATGAAAAGCTCCTGCTTTATGCCATTCTCAATGCCTACTACCAGAAAGGCTTTGAGAACCCTATCGACAGGGCAATCCTGGAACAGAATAAATTTGATCTGACTTTGTATGGAAAACTGGACGAAATCCCTTATGATTTCATACGTAAACGGTTAAGTATTCTTGTCTCAAAAACCGGGAATAACCTGATGATAACCAAGGGTGCGCTCTCGAGTATTCTTGAAATTTGCTCCCTGGCAGAGATTGAACCTGGGAAATCCGTAGAAATTTCCGGGTTAAAGGAACGAATCGAACAGCAGTTTGAGGAGTTCAGCGAAAAGGGATTTCGAACTCTGGGAGTTGCATACAGAGAAATGGGTCAGCAGAAAATTATTAAAAAGGAACAGGAAACAGGGATGACCTTTCTCGGTTTCCTCTTCTTATTTGACCCACCAAAGCCAGACATTATAAAAACGATAGAAAGCATGGAGCAACTTGGAATTTCTCTGAAGGTAATTACAGGAGACAACAGGTTTGTGGCTGCCAATATCAGCCGGGAAATAGGGCTTAAGAACTCAAGGATTATAACCGGAAGCGAACTTGATAAGATGAGCAGCGAAGCCCTGATGAAGCAGGTAAACGATACTGATGTCTTTGCCGAGGTAGAGCCGAGACAGAAAGAGCATATTATCCTTGCACTCAAGAAAAATGGAAACGTCGTCGGATATATGGGAGACGGCATTAATGACGCTTCTGCTCTTCATGCAGCAGATGCAGGAATCTCGGTTGACAGTGCTGCAGATGTCGCCAAAGATGCTGCAGATATTGTGCTGATGGAAAAAAGCCTTGATGCACTTGTTGAGGGGGTAAATGAGGGACGGAAAACCTTTGCCAATACCCTGAAGTACATCTTTATGGCTACCAGTGCCAATTTCGGGAACATGTTCAGCATGGCAGGAGCATCTCTTTTCTTGCCTTTCCTTCCCCTGCTGCCTACACAGATCCTGTTAATCAACTTATTGACAGATTTTCCGGAAATGACCATAGCCACAGACGCAGTAGATAGGGAGATGGTCGAAAAGCCTCGCAGGTGGGATATAGGTTTTATCCGCAAGTTTATGCTGGTATTTGGCATTACCAGTTCGGTATTCGACTACCTGACCTTCGGTGTTCTGTTTCTCCTCCTGCCTGGTATGACAGAGCGATTCAGAACTGGCTGGTTTGTGGAATCCGTTATTTCGGCATCCATGATAGTACTGGTAATCAGGAGTAGAAAACCCTTCTTCAGGAGCACGCCCGGAAAATACCTGCTAGCATCTACCCTGCTTGTAGGAGGCCTGACTCTTTGCTTCCCATTTACTTCTCTTGCAGCCCTTTTTGGCTTCAAACCTCTCCCGATTTCAGTGATCTTAATTATTATAGCCATAGTAGGACTGTACATCCTTACGGCTGAGATAATAAAGAAAATTTTTTACAAAAGAATAAAATTTTGAGCTCAACTATACTGAGCCTGCAGGTGATTTTCAATCCTTCTAGTAGTCACTCAGGTTTCCCTATCTTGATAGCCTGCCCTGTCCGGCAGGAAAAGAGTGAAAATTACAATCACAGATCAAAACTTAAAGTAACCAGGGAGGATGTTAATGAGTTTTTTAGTATGCTGAATAAAAATGCAAGTTCCCAGCCCTAATTTGGCAGATCCTTCTAATTAATACAGTATTTTCTTACACAAAACACACTGAATCGACAAGTTACATTTTGATATAAAAAATAATGTTAAAATTAAGTTGAAATTGATGACAGCTATGCTCCCATCAGGACTAAAAAAAGTTAATGGTTACCATACGTCAAAAAGCATTAAAAAAAGGAATTATCAGGTCTATGAGGGCTAAGAATTATTTCAGCTATATTCGAACCTGTAAATTTGTCTATCCCTCTTTAGACCTGATAGTACCGCTAATTTTACATTTAATTATTCAATAGTTACAAAAGCCAGGGATCGTTTTCGGGTTCAATGTAAGGATCGCCGTTAGTATCAATCTCCCTGCACGAATCCTTTTTCATTGTAGGTTGATTTAATTCAGGGTGTTTATTGTTTGCTTCATAATTAGCTTCTCTTGAAGTACGTGCTGGCAAATTTAAATCAACGGTTGAGATATCAATTTCCAATGCTTTTGCAACACCTTCACCATATTTAGGATCCGCCTGATAGCAATTGTAGATATGCCTGTGCTTGATTTGAAGGGTAGAATCACCCATATTTCTGGCGGTATTTTCAAACAAAACCTGCTGCTGATCAGGAGTCATGGCTCTGAATAACTCTCCTGGCTGGGTGTAATAATCACTGTCATCTTCTCTGAAATCATATCTCAGGATATCGGTTGATCCTGTTTTTTCAACCGGGAGTGCATATTGAGGCTGGTCTTTCCAGTTTCCATAACTATTGGGTTCATAATGCAGCTGGCTTCCTCTATTGCCATCAACCCTCATCTGCCCGTCCCTATGGAAGCTTTGATAGTTTTTAACGCCCTGAGGAGAATTCACAGGTATCTGGTGGTGGTTTACACCCAATCTGTACCTCTGTGCATCCCCGTAAGAGAACAGACGCCCCTGCAACATGCGGTCAGGGGAGAAACTGATTCCTGGGACCACGTTAGCCGGTGAAAAGGCAGCCTGTTCCACGTCTGCAAAATAGTTTTCAGGATTTTTGTTTAACTCAAATTCACCAACCGGGATCAGTGGAAAATCCTTTTTATGCCACATTTTGGTCAGGTCAAAGGGGTTATTCTTCATAGAATTTGCCTGTTCCTCTGTCATAACCTGTATATACATTTTCCATTTTGGGAACTTGCCTTTTTCAATGGCTTCGTAAAGGTCTCTTTGATGGCTTTCACGGTCCATTCCGACAACTATTGCAGCTTCCTGGTCTGTGAGGTTTTTTATACCCTGCTGTGACCTGAAATGGAACCTTACCCATACGCGTTCATTGTTTTTGTTTATCAAACTGTAAGCATGACTGCTAAACCCATGCATGTGCCTGTAAGAAGAAGGTAGTCCACGGTCACCCATAATGATAGTTACCTGCAGCAGGGCTTCGGGTAAAGATGTCCAGAAGTCCCAGTTAGTATTTGCGCTGCGCATATTGGTACGCGGGTCACGTTTAACAGCGTGGTTCAGGTCAGGAAACTTCAAAGGGTCCCTGAAAAAGAATACAGGCGTGTTGTTCCCTACCATGTCCCAGTTGCCTTCTTCGGTGTAAAACTTTAAAGCAAAACCGCGGATATCACGCTCTGCATCAGCTGCTCCACGCTCGCCAGCTACAGTAGAAAAGCGTGCAAACATTTTGGTTTGTTTTCCTATTTCAGAAAATATGGCTGCTCTGGTGTAACTGGTTATATCATGCGTTACGGTAAACGTCCCAAACGCTCCCGAACCTTTTGCATGCATCCTGCGCTCCGGAATTACTTCCCTGTCAAAATGTGCTAATTTTTCCAGAAACCAGATATCCTGGAGCATAAGAGGTCCGCGTCTACCGCCTGTCATGCTGTCCTGATTGCTTTCCACCGGAGCTCCTGCTACTGTAGTTAATTCAGTAGTGTCCCCCACTGTCTGGTTTCTGCTTGGGAGCGGCTCACCTAAATCATTTTTATCCATTGGATTCTTACAGTTGTCGCCTTTCATAAGATACCCTCAACTATATGTTTCATGCAACTATTTTGTTAACATTAGACCTCATCAAGCCCATCAGAAAAAAATCATTTAGCAGAATTCAAACATGTAAATTATTTCTTCCCCGCAGGCCTGATAAAGCCTCAAAACCTTTTCCCCTGTAAAGGCAAATGCTTTTACTGTTTCTTTACTATGAATACAATTTAAACCATATATTATCTCTGGTTAACATTTATTGTGAAATCTTTGTCCATCTTTATGCAGCGCCAATGTTGTTATTTATGTTGTTATTTTTCAGTTCACCCCCGTACTGTAATATTAATGCTTTATAAACAGGCTTTACATTAAATCTGAAACCCAAGTATTCTGGAGATATAACTTTAGGAAAAGTAAAAATAAGTGAAATAGAGGCCAGTAATAGAAGCCCGTTATCATTTTCTTCTCGCTTCTAAAATAATCCCATAGTGCAACTAAAGGAGATCTTCCCATATCTCAGACTGCCAATCCCAAGCAGTTTTGGAAAAGGTTAGTTGAAGAAAGGGTTAGTTGAAGAAAGGGTTAGTTGAATGTCCAGGTCAATGCAGTTAATAAGCGGATTCGTTTAGAAATTCTTTCACAAGCACCCTTGTCCCGTTCATTTGAGATAACATTCCATGACCTCCGGTATCATATAATACAAGCTGCGATTGGTTTATTTTACTGTGAGCATTTTCCGCATGTTTGTAACTTACCAGCGCATCATCTTTGGCATGGATAATTAATGTCGGTGCACTGAGATTGCCTGTGGGTACGGTATAAAATTCAATCATTTTTTCATCGTTTACTGTGCCTTTATACCTTTGAGACATTGGGTGCATTATATCAAGCATTTCCTGTGCCAGTTCTTTCTGTTCCGGATTAAATGTTTCGTATACCTGTGGTGGGATTCCCATCAGGTTTAGAATTGCAGGTTGAAAAAATCTTGTGAAGAGCCAGTATACGTAATCAGATTGCTGGATAATGTGAATAATACTAACATAAAAAGGGTCCTGGTCGCCTGGTGCCGGGCCCATGCTTACGGCAGAAATCAATATCAATGCCGAGCATCTGTCAGGATAGTCGTTTGCAAACTGAGTGGCTGACGGACCTCCGGCTGATACTCCAACAACAATTATTTTATCTATGTTTAAATTGTCCAGAAGAGTTTTATAAGCAGCAGCCTGCGACTCAATTGAAGCATTATCCGGAATGGATGACCGAAGATAGCCATATCGTGAAACAGAGATAAATTTATACCCGTCCCCGAAAAATACTTTGCCGGCCCAGAGTCCCTGATCATAACCTCCTCCTGCGCCATGCAGCAGTAAGACAGGCATTCCTTCTCCCTCTACGGTGTACTCAATATCCCCATATTCTGTTTTCAAAATAGTACTGTTAGCAAGCAATTGCTTTTCTGCTTCCGTCATAGTCTCGTGGTAATTCGGATAAGTTAGAGCAATCAGAATAACAATTAGAATAGCAGTTGAACAAATAAAAAATGCCAGTATAATCAGTAAAATATTCCTGCTTCTTTTCTTAACTTCTTTCAAGAATATCACTTCTAATTTGTGATCACTATACCCCGGAATTAAATCAAGGCAGATTTGCAACCCTGAATATCTCACTTTTGAATACTGTTCAGCAATTCATTTCCCAGCAACATTCCAACCATTTAATGGAGAATTCTCCATACGATATCCCATAACTCGCCCTCTAGTTAATCATTCCGACTTTCTATACAAAACTAAAAAATGTAGATCATGATTAAAAATTTGTCTCCTGTTTCTGGTCTTTCAAAATTAATTGCAGCTTTATTATTTATTGGGAATAAATAGACATTTATTTAAATGACAATTCCAGTTTATTTGATAACTTAAACTCTTTTGAAGAATACGTCAGTATGAAGAAGGTGAAGGAGAAAGAGAGACGGAAAAAGGAGAAAAAAGGAATGACAGGGGAAAGAGAAATGAGAAGCGAGGACAGGATCGAACGTGAGAAGGTTAAAGAAAAAGGACTGGGAATATCCGCCTTTAGTTTCCTGGGGCCTGCAAATGACAGGGACGAATATCTGAGAAAAGATTCGGAAGAAACTCTTGCAAGATCATACCCAGGTCTTCCGGAAAAAGAGAAAATTATAGAAGAGCTCCTTAGACTCAGTTCGGATCCGGACCCGCAGATAAGAAGAGGTGCAATCGATTCTCTTCTTACTATTTATTCGGCAAAATCAGGCAAAGAACAGGACATATGGAACGAACTTCTAAAAATGTCTGGTGATACAGACACAGGTGTTAGAAAGGGTGCTGCAAGCATGCTTTCGCGTGCCTTTCCGGTTGTTGAGGAAAAGTCTGCCGTTTTTTCTAACCTTGTAAAGCTTATTGAGAGCCAGGACGCCCATCTCAGGAAGAAAGCTGCAGAGCTTTTTACTGCCGCATTTGCATACTCAGATGATAAGCAAAAAGCATGGGACGATCTTTTGAGGCTTACATCCGCTGAAGACAGGGAGGTAAGAAAAGGGGCTGTACTTGCTCTTTCGTCAGGCTATTCAAAGGTTCCGGATAAAAGAAAAGTCTGGAGCGACCTTATCAGGCTTTCAGCTCATGGCGATAACTTTGTTCAGAGGACAGCAACAAAAACTCTTGGACCTGCCTTTTTTTATGTGCCTGATAAAACAGAGGCATGGAAAGATTTGCAGGTTCTTATTGATAACCCCTATATCTACGTCCGTATGTACGCACTTCGGTCCCTTGGAAAAGCTTCCCTCTGGAGGGCTCTCCATGCTGAAAACGAAGCTGCTTACCTTTTCGGGCTTAAAGAGGCAGTCAAATATTTTAAAGATTCGGCTGAAGCCTCTACCCACACTGTTATTCCCGAATTATACTATCCCTTTTACAATGCTCTCTTACAGATCCTTTTCGGGAAAAGGTCTTCAGGACCTGAAAGCGATCGATATGTTTCAGAGATAACCCATGAGACCAGGTGTCTGGAAGAAGACCAGAGGCTCCTCAAAATTATGGAAGAATTTTCAGAGCTCCTTTTAGCAGCAGGAAATCTGACTGCCGGAGATTTGCCTGCCCGGAAGGAGCTTCTTGAGACCTGCATTGAGACTTTTGAGAGAGCTTCAGAGCTTCTGGATATTGTGGAAGAAGGCGCTATTCTTGAGCAGAAAAACCTGAGAAAAGAGTGTTCAATAACAGGAAAAGTGGTTACGGAACATAAGCTAAAAGAGGTTCTTTCCGGAATAAGGTATAAAGCAAGAACAGCATGCTTTAAGGCAAAAGGCAAGCCTACGGAAAAAATTACATGTGCTGTAAATCAGAGGGTCAAAACATGGAGTTTCGAGGATCTTGAAAAAGATAGAAAAGAACTTGACAGGCAGCTTGAGTCTTTGCTTGGCACTCTTAGAACTCAGATCCCCTTTATCCCCGAAAACACGTATATTTTTAAGAAGCTTGATGATATCAGTCAGGAACAGCGCCTTCTTGAACGCTACAGGCAAGTTAGTAGATTATTAAGCCTGATACCCGGAGCCAGGATGTATTCAAGAACCTCAGGTAAAAAAATCCAGAGGATAGGGTATGAAAAAGGGATGCTTTATTAAGATCCGCAGTTCCGGGACTTTCTGACTATGAAAGGCAGTAAACTTATCTTTTGCTTTCCGGCAGTAGCATCTGGTGGACCAGAAAGATGGAGACGGAGATAAAAGTCAGGTTCAGTATTATCGCTAAAATCTCTCCTTCACTGCTAAAATCTCTCCTCCACTTTTACTCTGCCTCCATTTATATCAGACACTTCACTGCTGTCCTGATTCTTAAGTTTCTTCTTAAGTTTCGTCCAAGCCATTCTTCAATGAGAAGTGCAAATACTTCAAATCTGAACTTATCCTCAGCTATAACCTGAGGTCCTCTCTTACTATAGGCTTGCCTGCCAGTGAGTAAGTCCTGGCTAGTTTGTAAGTCCTGTATAGCATCATCCTTTGAAACCTCAATATCTGGAGACGCAAGCATGCTGGAAACCAGAATTCTAACCTCACAATCTGATGACAATTTTATAGAACGTATGCGCTTTGAAGGCGAGATGCTTTCGGATGTCGATATCACAAGGATAGAATTTGAATCTGTACAGTTTATACAATGCCAGTTCATCAAATGCGATTTTTCAAAAGCCAGCTTTTACAATTCGGTGTTTGATAACTGCAATTTTGCGAATTGCACTTTTACGGAAAGCTACTGGAAAGGCTCAAAAATATTAACGTGCAAGGGCGATGGCAGCAACTTCAGCAAGAGCCACATAAAAGAAACCTCGTTAATAGATGGTTCTTTTCGATATGCGGATTTTTCAAGTTCCGTACTGGAGAACTGCACCATTCGCGACTGCAATTTCACGGAAGCCTTCTTATCCGAAATTCGGTTAAAGAAGCCCACGCTGAAAGCGGTTAATTTCACTGGAGCGGATTTCTTTAAAACCTTACTCAAAGACATCGACTTATCGGATTGTATCATTGACGGGATCACAGTATCCGATACACGCAACGAACTCAGAGGGACTATAGTCAATGCCGGGCAAGCAATAGAACTTGCTGTGCGGACTCTGGGAATAAAAATTGTCTGAAAATAAATGTTACCGCTTCCGAATTTTTCTCTTAAAGCGTTCTAATTTCTCATTATGCTTACCGCCATGCTTGTAATCTACACTTCATCCAGATATCTCTGCAGCCTATCCGCAAGTTTGCCAATATGAATACCATCAACAAATGCATGATGGACCTGTACTGCAAACGGCATCATCATTCTGCCTTCTTTTTCGTGATATTTTCCCCAATCAAATATGGGTTGCGCTTTTTCCCTGTTTCCGAAATCCGTGTGCGAAATATGCGTAAACATTATCCATGGAAGGGCAGAGAACTGATATACATCGTTTTCTACAGGGCCTGTAAAATGCTCTTTTTGATTTTCTGCCGTTAAGGTTGCCAGTTGTACAAACTCCTCAATTGTGTCCTGCATGGAAACATTTACTACCTTAAATAACTCCGTTTCTTTATCCAGATATGTAAATGAGGCATCAATCGATTCATACAATACAACTTCACCATCAAGAAAACGATACCGAAACTCCTCAATTTCATTTGCGCATTTCGTAACAGCAAATATAAACGCCATTGTAAATGATAAGTTATTTTCTTTAACGTGCTTTTTAAAATTCGTCACATCAAGCTCAAAACTCACACAATATTGAGGCTGTACCGCAGTCCTGTATATTTGACAATACTCTTTTCTTTTCCAGGTCTCGAGATCTATTATATGGTATCTGTTTCCCATGTTTACGCCTTCATTCAATACAGTCTACATTATGATATATTTCTTTTTTAATTTCACTACCTGTTTTTTGCCGTAGATCTCAAAAATTACCGTTTCCTTAAGCGGTTTTTCTGGGTGTTATAGAGGTCAGGACTCAAAAAGCCAGTGGAAATCAAATCCTGGCAGAGCAGAACGATATATATTAATATGGTATTAATCTTCTATTAATATTGGATATACATGGTTCAAGCGATAATAAACATTGATGAGCGCACTAATCGAATTTTGAATATTATCAAAGCCAAATACGGCTTAAAAGACAAAAGTGCTGCTATTATTAAAATGGCTGAAGAGTATGAAAAAGAGATTTTAGAGCCAGAGTTAAAGCCTGAGTACATTGAAAAATTGAAGAAAATAGAAAAACAGGAAGCTATAGAAGTAGGCACGGTTGAAAATTTAAGGAAACGATATGATCTTTGATTTTTATTCTATAATTAAGAGATTATCGGATAACTTGCGATTCAAAACTCTTCTTTGAATATAATTGATAGGCCTTTCCATATCTTCGAATATTTTATCCATTTTCTCTGCACGCATAAGAATTTCTTTATTTATTCCTTCAACCGATCTTAAGAATTTTAGATTATCGATGGAAGCAATCCGCAACCTGTCATATACACCAAATAACTCATAATAAGCTTCTTGAGCAATGGGTTTAGTGGATCTGTCTTTTTCAGATCTTTTCATCAAATCAATTAGATAATCAGGTGGCAAAATTTCTTCAGGTCTTCTAAGTATTTTTTGCTGCGTTTGAAGCAAAGATAAAATTTCTTCTAGAATTGCGTCATTGTGAGCATTATTTGATTCACTTTTTACGCCTTGTTGGATTATATCAACATCTTCTATTTTTAAATTTCTTTCTAATTCTGGCCACCATAATTCGAATGCTTTAACAAGTCGTTCTTCTGGAAGCTTTTGGTCTGTACATGAATTATTTAATGAAATTAATAATTTTAAGACATCTTCCTTCTTATAAATAGTAACTTGAAATTGTAATAAAGGTCCATCGATTTCGGACAGCTTTACATTATACAAAAAAGGACAAACTCTGGAACTTTCCATTTTTTTAGATAATGCTCCTGCTTCAAAATTTAACCATGGCTCCCTAAAGTTGTCTCTGGTGACACATAATATCCCGTATGTTGAATCAGCCAATTCTTTAGCAATGTCTGTACTCCAGCGACTTCCTTTGTCAATATCTTCCGATGAAACATAAGGTTCAGTTGATTGAAGTACGTTTGGAATCCATTCTTTTAAGGCAGTAGCAATTCTTTTACTTAAATCTCCAGACCAACTGATAAATACTTTCATATCATCACTGATTGTCAAATGGTAATTTACCTATAAAAATACTTTTAAATCAGCGCTTTTTTGGTCAGACATTTTAATAGTGTGCTTAAAAATAATTAAAAAGAGTACTTCACCTACATCTCAAAAATAAACTTTTATATTACTTAAATGCTCTTTTGTGGCAATTCCTAGGCATTCTTCATGACAATGCAAAGAAAATTAAGAGAAAAAAAGCAACTTCTTAGATTTTTGTCTAACTCTTATAATTATAGGACTTACGCGGTTGAACTGAAAAAACAACGGAGCTAAACCTTCAACTGTCTAAACCCTCGATGTAATAGCAAGGTCTGTTGATCTTGATTTCAAACTTCAAGTGCGTAAGTCCTAAATTAGAAAAACTCTGTTATTTCTTTTGTATTAGGTGGCTATGAGTCACAAAAAAGTAGAACATAGTATTATAAAATGTTTATATATTTAATTTGTCCATAATCTTTTGATATTCTTGTATCTCTTTTTCACAGGTTGATATATCATTTTTCAGTACTATTTTCAATCCACTTGAGTCTTCTTCTGTTTTGCCTTTCTTTTCCAAGAATTTTTCTAATTTTTCTTTTGTATTCCCTATTGCTAGATATCTAAATGATACTATACGAGTGAAATCCGCTCTTTTGTCGTTTAAGTTTCCAAATCCTGCACCTGTAATCGAGTTTTGATAATCGTATACCGGATAGTAGAAAAGGTTTAAACGTTCTTTCAGGTCTCTTATCTTTTGTTCAGTTACTGTTAATTTGAGTGTTTTTTCGGTTAATTCTAGCGCTTTCCCTGTTTTTTGATTTGCTTCGATTGATTGTTGCAATGACAGAACTGCGGCTACTACCGCGATAACTGTTAAGGCTGCAATACCTTTTTCGTTTTCATCTATGATAACAAAGACCGTTAATGCAGCTATTATTATAAGCACTACTTGGATGTGCGAGATAATTTTTTTGAAATTCAATTTATGCCTTCTGTTATAGTTTTTTAATCCAATAATATTTTAATTATTTTTAAATTCTTCTAGACTTCCATAAAGCTGGTTAAACGTTAAGTTGCTATAATGAGTTATTTACAGTAAAAACAGGACTCGTGAAAACTCTCTAAGAGCCTTAATCTATTATTCGTCCCAAACAAAATTTGAGCCTTCGTCAGATATCTGACATTTTTTCTTGGGAAACAAGTTTAAACTAACTAACAGTTATTTACTAACCAATAGTTATTTAATCACCTATAGTTATATTATATCCTGGAGTTATACAACTGATGGAGTAAATAAAATGGAAATAGAATCTGTGAAATTAGTCTATTTTTCGCCTACCGGAACAACAAAAGCGGTTGTTCAGGGCATTGCTAATGGCATCAATCCAGACATCACGGAATTAATTGATATTACCAGACCGGATGCAAGAAAACAGCCGTTACAGATATCGGAAAATGAATTGCTTGTTATTGGAGTTCCCGTATATATGGGGAGAGTGCCGGCATTATTAAATGAATGGCTGAACGCAATTCAGGCTCATAATACGCCGACGGTGTGCGTTGTCGTCTATGGTAACCGCGTGTATGACAATGCATTGCTCGAACTTAAAAATACTGTAACGAAATGCGGATGTACTCCCATTGCCTGTGCAGCATATATCGGGGAACATTCATTCTCAAATTCCGAGACACCAACAGCAGAAGGACGTCCAGACAAATATGATTTAAACCATGCAGAAGCATTTGGGCAGAAAATACATGAAAAACTGCAATCCGTTTCATCCATTTCTCGGGTTTCTGATGTGAATGTGCCTGGCAATTATCCTTATGGAGGAGTTACAGAATTGTGGACTGTTGATTTTATTGCAGTCAGCGATGAGTGTTCGCAATGCGGAACCTGTGCAGAGGCGTGTCCTGTAGGCGCTGTTGATGCGGAAAATTCCCGTATGATTGATATAGAAAAATGCATCACGTGTTGTGCATGTATCAAAAGCTGCCCGCAAAATGCCAGGTCGATGAAACCCGGGCTGGTCAAAGAGGCATCTGTGCGCCTCCATACGCTTTATAGTCAGAGAAAGGAGCCTGAATTTTTTATCTAATGAATATGTCCCGAATATAAGGATTAAGTGGAGTGGAACTATGGGAATCGCCGATAGAAGACAACGTGAAAAGGAACAGCGAAAAACCGAGATCATCGATGCAGCTGAAGGCCTCTTTTTTTCCCGAAATTATGAAGATGTTTCTATGGAAGACATCGCCCGCGAGGTTGAGCTGAATAAGGCTACTATTTATCTATATTTTAAAAACAAGGAGGCACTTTACGCTACTATCGTGCTCCGTGGCATTGAGATCCTGAAGAAAAAATACACGGAATGCATGGAAAAAGAGGTTCCGGGTATCGTCAAGGTAGCCCTGATGGGCCAGGCTTATTACCAGTTTGCACAGGAATACCCCGATTATCTCCGAATGATCCATTTTTACGGGTCCGAACGTTTTTCAAAAGAAAACCCGTGTACCGCAGAGATCGGAAAGGGATACGGTACCTGCCGGCTGATCCTGCGGGATGCGGTCCAGGAGGGTATCAATGACGGTACAATCCGGGCAGATCTCGATCCTTTCCTGACCTCGATGTACCTTATGATCTCCTTCATGGGTATCCTGTCAATGGAAAATAAATGGAAAATGGTGATAGAGGCGGAGGGATTCAGTTACGAGCAGTATACCAGTGAATTTTTCCGGTTCATCATTCCTGCTATTTCTTCCGAATCTCACAAAATGGGTGTCAAAGGTTTCGCAGCATTCGGATTCACCTTAACCGAGCCAGTGGAATCTGAGAAGAAAAAGAGAAAAGAAGCTTAGATGTTTAGAATTATATCATAATTACGATTCTTTGACCTTTATACATCATTATAAGAGACTCGAACTTCAGATGATGAATTAAAGGATGTTAAAAGGAAGTTAATAGCAAGGGTTTTTCTTTACAATATTAAAAAAGCCAGTTCTCCACATTTATAGCTATTCTATTTTTACATAGTAGTGTAAAATACTTTCCACTGGTTTAAACATAAATGTGTTATAATGTGAGGATAAAACCAATACAAATCTATTTATGCAAATGTCGTATATAGCAGTGAATGTAACGAATTGCGAAGGGGGATTCTGTATATCACTAATAAATAAAAGGCAAAAAAATGAAATAAAACAACATAAAGTTATTGCAAGGATTGCAAGAACAGCCTCCAGCAACGCGAAAAAAAATGCATTTAGTCAAGGAAGGTCGGTGACTGTACAGCAAGACGAATCCATTGTCAAGATGCATCCTGATGGAAGAACTGACATTATTCGGAAAATCGAAAAAAGTTCAGTAGTTCCAGAAAAAAGACGTTACTATTTATGAAGCGCATGAGAGTAATTGCAGGTCCAAACGGGTCTGGCAAAACAACGCTAGTTAATCAATTTATTAAAGAAAGAAGTAAATTGATTAATCCTGATCGCCATATAAATCCTGACGACCTCAATTTAGTCAATGTGCTTAATTTCAACGACTTTGGATTAAAAGTCGATGAGAACGATTTTCGAGATTTTGTATCTCAATCTCCTTTTGATGACAAATGTAACATTGATATCAAAGAAATTAAAGTTAATGACAATCGTTTTTACATAACAGACAGAAATTCATATATGGGTGCGATGCTGGCTGATTATCTACGGCATTGCTATCTTTACTCAAAAGAAACATTATTTTCATTTGAGACTGTTCTTTCCCATTCATCAAAAGTAGATTTTCTCAAAAATGCAAAAAATTGTGGATGGCAGGTATATCTATATTTTGTCAGTACAGTAGATTCTTACATCAATCATAGTCGTGTGGAAGAGAGTGCAAAATGGAGGTCATGGTGTTCCTCCTAACAAAATCCGAGATCGGTATATTCGATCCCATGAGAATTTATTTGTTGCTTTACAACATTGTAGAAGAGCATACATCTTTGATAATTCAACACAACAAATGCAGTTAATCGCTGAAAAAAAGCCAGATAATTCATTGATATTGTTAAGTGAAGATTCTATCCCAGCATGGTTAGATGAATTTGTGTTATCAAAAATTAAATCAAAATAAGTTATATTATAATGGTTCCATTATAATGGTTCCGTGAAGATTTACGCCCCTGTAGCAAGATGCGAAGTGTTTCGACTAAAATATAAAAATTTAATATAAAATTTGAAAAGAATATGAATCCGCCTTAAACTTACAGTCCTTCTTCTTTGAGGAAGTAGTCAATCAGTTTCCTTGAAATACTGATCTTTCCGGGCAGGAAAGGCAGGTTATCTGCTGAAAACCATTTTGCATCCTCTATTTCAAACCCGTCTGGCCTGATTTCTCCTGAGTCGTATTCTGCGGTAAAGCCAATCATGAAGGAATTCGGAAAAGGCCAGGACTGCGTCCCGAAGTAAGTAACGTTTTTTACTTTTATGCCTACTTCTTCCCAAATTTCTCTTTCAACCGCTGCCTCAGCCGTTTCTCCGGGCTCGACAAAACCGGCTATAAGGCTGTACATGTCAGGCGGGAAACCGGGAGACCTTGCAAGCAGGATTTTATTGCCCTTTTTTATGAGCACAATAACAGCAGGCGAGATCCTGGGATAGAAAAGCTCTCCGCATTCAGGGCATTCCTTGCCTCTTTCTCCAGGCTTCTGCGAGGTCTTTGTTCCGCACCTGCTGCAGAACTGGTTTGTCCTGTCCCATTCCATTACCTGCACTGCTTTGTTCACAAGCTCAAAGCACCCCTCACTCATCTGGGAATATGCCTGCCTGAGGTCTACAAATTCCATTCCTTCAGGAGTTTTCGTATCCGAGGGAAGCTCAACAGAAAAACAATGTGTCCCCTCAAGCATACCAAGGTACTGCTCCCTTACTTCAGGAAGCCCGAGATCCCTGATATCCATCAGCCTGGGAATTGCACCAGGGTTTTTATGAGTTTTAAGAAGAATATCACGCCCCCTGAAAATGAACCAGAGAGCCTTGTCGGTCCTGTCTGCTGGCGGTTCTATACCTGTTATAAATCTCGGATAAATCGGATTTTCTCTGTTAGTGGGGGTCATAATGTCCATACTATTGGGTTTTGTCATATATATGATTACGGGAGAGTTTTAATTCTAATAGTATTATTGCTTCAGCAAATAATGGGTTTTAGAGTAAAAAACTGTCAGAAAGAGCGTCATAGAGACCATCATAAAAATCATCGCAATGCTGGTTCAAAATATTTAATAAGCTGGAAAATGGAGTATGCAAAAAAGCAAACCCCATTTTTGATTTAATCTCATTATTTGATTTTACCTGTGAGCTCTCCGTTCCAGATATTTGGCAACCTCCATAACTATGAGGGTAGTCGAAGCCAGAGGAATGATCATTCCCCAGTCCGAAAGCGAGAGAGGCACAGTCCGGAAAGCAGTCTGCATAATAGGGACATAGATTGCCGCAAGCTGCAGAAGCACTGTGCTCAGGACGGCATAGATGAGAGGCCTGTTGGTGAAAATTCCCAGGGAAAAGACCGAGAGCTTGTCCGAACGCCAGTTAAAAGCGTTGAACATCAGAGAAATCACTACAAGAGTGAAGATCAGAGTCTGGATCTTTGCAAGGGGTACTCCTTCTTCAAGAGCCCAGTAAAGAACCCCAAGGGACTGGACTGCAATCAAAGCCCCAAGTCCAAGGCTTGCTATAAGCATCCTTCTGGAGACCAGCCCTTCCGTTGATTTTCTGGGTTTCTGCTTCATAAGCCCCCTGTCAGGAGCTTCCAGAGAAAGCGCCATTGGAGGAAGTCCATCTGTAATAAGGTTGATCCATAAGATCTGGACTGCAATTACAGGCAGGATCTGCCAGGCAAGCACTCCGACGAGGACAATCAGGACAACTCCTATGTGGCAGGTAAGGCCGTAAGCAATGAAGTTTTTGATATTCTTCAATATATTCCGGCCCTCTTCGACTGCAGAAACAATCGAAGCGAAATTGTCGTCTGTCAGGATCATGCTGGAAGCTTCCTTACTGACTTCGGTTCCGGTAATTCCCATGGCAATGCCCATATCTGCGGCTTTCAGGGCAGGAGCGTCATTTACTCCGTCACCGGTCATTGCAACGATATAGCTTTTCTTTTTAAGGGCATTAACGACCTTCAGCTTGTGCTCGGGATATACCCTTGCATAGACCGAAACCTTCTCCACTATATCTTCGAATTCCTTATCTCCCAGGGCATCCAGCTCTATGCCTGTAAGGACAAGGTCTCCTTCCCGGTAGATCCCGATTTCTCTTGCGATAGCAAAGGCAGTTGTTTTGTGGTCTCCTGTAATCATTACAGTCCTGATGCCTGCATTCGTACAGGTGGCAATTGCAGCCTTTACCTCTTCTCTGGGAGGGTCGCGCATGCCCATAAGCCCTGCAAAGACCATATCTCTTTCAGAATCTTCAGGAACGGTTTTCTCAGGAACCTTGCGGAAAGCAAATCCCATAACCCTGAGGGTCTGGTTTGCCATCTCGTTAACAGTATCCAGAATTTCCTTCCTTATCTCAGGAGTTAATTCTCTTTCCTGCCCTTCAAGGAAGATTTTCGTACAGCAGCCAAGAATGACTTCCGGAGCCCCTTTTGAATAGGCGTGTATGCCCTCTTCGGAAGTGTTGAGTGTGGTCATCATCTTCCTTTCGGAAGAGAAGGGAACTTCACCGACACGCCTGTGCTTTAGCTCAAGATCAGGCCTCCAGAGCCCTTTCTTTGCTGCTACGACCACAAGAGCGCCTTCGGTGGGGTCTCCCAGAATATCCCATTCTTTTTCCTGGACTAAACCTGCATCATTACAGAGTGCTCCTGTGACCAGCAACTTATGGAGATGTACATCTTCGGAAACAGGCTGATCTCCCTTAAAAAAGTCTCCTTTAGGCTCATATCCGTTGCCTGTAACGCTTAACCTTGTCCCATTAACATACACTTTCTCAACGGTCATAGAATTCTGAGTGAGTGTTCCGGTTTTGTCCGTACAGATAATATTGGTAGAGCCAAGTGTTTCTACGGAAGGCAGTTTTCTTATGAGGGCGTGCCTTTTAACCATTCTTCTAACCCCGAGAGCAAGCCCCACAGTCACAACTGCAGGAAGGGCTTCGGGGATAGCGGCAACTGCAAGTGCAACGCCCCAGAGAAACATTTCAAAAGGATCGAAACCCTCAAAGATTCCGAGCACTGCTACAAAAGCCACAACAATAAGGGTTGCAGCTCCGAGCCAGCGGCCGAACTGGTCGAGCTTTTCCTGTAATGGGGTTTTTTCCCTTTCAATTTCACCGAGGAGCCCGGCAAGTTTTCCAAAAGCAGTACTCATGCCTGTTGCTGTAATTACTGCTTTTCCTCTTCCATAGGTAACCGAAGTCCCGGTATATGCCATATTTTTCCGGTCAGGCTGCGGGGTCTCCGAAGGAAAAACTTTAGTGCTTTTTTCTACGGGGACGGATTCTCCCGTAAGAGACGATTCATCAATCTTAAGAGATTGGGCTTCAAGCAGCCTGGCATCAGCAGGTATCCTGTCTCCTGCCTGCAAAATCAGGACATCGCCCGGGACAAGTAAGGAAGAAGAGACTTTTACTTCCTTCCCATCCCTTATAACCAGAGCCTCAGGGCTGGTCAGTGATTTTAAAAGTTTGATGGATTCTTCTGCCCTGTATTCCTGGACAAAACCGAGGACTCCAGCAAGAAATACGGTGAACAGGATTACAAAGGCATCGACAAGCTCTCCAAGAAAGGCAGAAACCAGTGCTGCAACCATTAAAATTAGGATGAGAAAACTCTTGAACTGAGAGAGAAGAAGTTTCAACACAGATGTTTTTTCTTCTTCTTTAAGTTCGTTTTTCCCGTATTGTTTAAGTCTGTTTTCTGCTTCTCCCGAACTCAGTCCGGTTTCGGATGTGTTCAGGGTTTTTAGAACCGCATCTGCGGCTTCATCGTAATACATCCAGTATTTATCTCCAGTTGATCAGGCAAATGTTTTTGCCTGAATACATTTAAGTCTGTTACATTGAATGTGAAATTCAGAGGGATCAATTCACTAATTAGATATAGAGTTTTCTATGGAGAATCAAAGATTATATGAAGAAATGTCTAAAAAGTCTGGGTTTTAGAAAAAATCCTGTGCTTTGGCGAAAAAATACCCATAAAAGTATTTTCCAGAAAAAAGATTTTAAACTTAAGAAAGCTTTCCCCTTACAACCATTAACTCCTCAAATGAAACTTTTTTCCGGCGTACAATGTCAACTTTAAATCCCTGCCTCATCATTTTTTCTTTTACAGCTTCGAAACCCGTAATAGAAGAAATTAACATGAGAATTTTCCCTTCCGGGCTGAGGTAGCCCCTGACTTCATTAAGGAATCTCTCAAGAGTTTCCCTCCCGCTGGTTCCGCCGTCAAAAGCGTAGTTAAGCCATCCCGGGACTTTCTCGTCTTCTGAAGTTGGAAGATAAGGAGGGTTAAAAAGAATAAGGTCAAAAGAGGCTCTCTGATTGCTTTTTTTCAATCCTCTGAAAAGATCGGTGCGGATTACTTCAACCCCATTTGTTTTTGCACATTTGGCAGCATGAGGGTTGATTTCGATTGCAAACACGCGGATGCCTTTAATGTTTGCCCTGAGAACTGCAGATACGAAACCCGAGCCTGCCCCGATTTCCAGGATACACATGCCTGACTTTGCTTCTTCAAGGGCTGCATCGGCAAGCAAAAAGGAGTCTTCTGCCGGCTCGTAAACAAGGTCTGAAGCTCCGAGTTTTACTCGGGCATTTTTGTATTCTATTTCAATCATGGCTTATCCGGACTTAAGGTCAAAAATCATATTTGCGATGCCGGCAAGTTCTTCAGGAGTAAGGTTTTCAGCCCTTTTGCTCATGAAATCTTCCGGTAGCTGGCTAACAACCTCTTTAACGTCCGGGATTTTGAGCAAGTAATTGGTATTAAGGATCGAGTTTCTAAGCTTTTTCCGGCGCTGGCTGAATACTGCAGCCACAAACTCAAGGAAAAAAGCCTCGTTGCGGACTTCAAAAGGTGCCGGGCGCGGAATAAGTTTGACAACTGCGGAGTCGACTTCAGGAGCTGGCTGGAAAGCGCCTTTCGGGACTTTCATAAGGATAGAGGCATCAGCAAAATAATAGGTGCCAACCGTGAGGCGGGAGTAGTCTTTACAGCCGGGAGGAGAGACCATACGGGCTGCAAACTCATACTGGTACATAAGGATTCCAAGTTTGAACTTATGGCGCAGGAGTTTGAAGGTTATCTCCGAAGAGATGGAATAGGGAAGGTTTGAGACGACCTTGTCAAACACGGGAAAATCGACTTTCAGGGCGTCACCTGCGATAATTTCAATATTCCCGACAGCATCGAAACGGTCATGCAGGACTGAAATAAGGGAGGGGTCAAGCTCGACTGCAATTACTTTTTTTGCTCTTCTTGCAAGCCTTTCGGTAAGATTTCCGATTCCTGCACCAATTTCAAGAACAGTATCCTGCGGACTCAGCTCAGCAGCAGCAACTATCCTGTCCAGGTAGCATGTATCAATGAGGAAATGCTGGTCAAAGGTGCCTCCTTTGATATTGTATTTTTTAAGAATAGAACGAACCAGGGCTGAAACCTCCTGAATAGATTAAATGCTTTAATAAACAAAAGTTGTAGAAATTCTTTATCCTCAAAATTAGACCTGCAGAAGCAGGCGGGTAAGAATAATTAAAAAAAGGAAAAAATGTTTCCCGCTCACTCGGGCTTCTGTCGGCGGGGAGGAGTGGTAAACAGCCTGTACTTGATGAAATCATCTTTGAGCTCTTCTTCAATCCTGTGAGAAATGACTTTGGCAGGGTCATGAAGGCTTGGAATCCTTTCACGGATATCCTGAAAACTCTTAAAGTCCCCTTTTTTGCGTTCATCAATGATAGCCCACATCAGTTTTTTGCCTATTCCAGGGAGGAGTTCGAGCATGTGCAGGCGGGTTGTAATCGGATGTGCATCGTTAAAGAATTTTACAAATATTTCTTCTTTATGCCTGACAATGGCTTCGAGGATGAAAGGCAATTCGAGGTTTGCTCCGGTGGTAAGGTCGGTATAGCCTATCCTCTGCTTGACATGGTCTATTTCATTCCTGTCTCCCGGACCTATATAAACCCTTGACTGGATTTCAGGAACCACTCCACTCTTGGGGACGAGCTCCATAAGAGTGAACTTTTTATCCCCTATAGCCTGCACAAGAGGTTTTTTCTGATAGGCTGACTTGCTGTCAATAGACTTCCCGTAAGGAAGATAGTCAAGCACCCATACGTATTCCTCTCTATCCTGAGAACTTTCCATGGTTTTCCCGGATGAGCGCGGAGCTCTTTCTGACTGCCTTTCAAATTGCGGTTTGCCTGCCGGACGCCTGCCGCCAGAAGAAGGTCTTTCGGCAGGAGGTCTGCCAGTGTACGGTCTACCTGATTGCGACTTCTCTACTTTCATCAGCACCCATCCTATCGGTAAATATGAAACCCCTTTTTGAAACCCGGGTTTATCCATCTTGAGATATGCTCAAACATAGATATGTCAGGCTTCTATATCGCTTCTGCTGGTTAACTATCTTTCCCAGCTGCGCTCTACTCCCTTCCGGTTCTGAAAACCGAGATTTGCCTGTAGCGGCATCCCAGGGTCGGAGATTTAGAGAACCGGAGAACTCTCTGCAATTAAATTATTGAGGTCAGGATACTTCCATACTTAAAAGTACTCTAACCGGATTTCGAATACTTCCCTCATAAATAACAAATAAACTGCTATATAGTTATTCTCTTTAATTTTTAATTATTCCATAGCTGCAAATACATAGTCCAGAATTTGATCCAGCTCTTCATTGCTCAGTGTGTACTTTTCTTTTGCATATATTGACCGGAGTTCATCCCTGGACTGAGGCAGAATATCCGCTATCCTGATTGCAATGACTGGCTTCATCTTTTCAAGCTCAAGAAGCTTGTTAACAAGTTCTCTCGACTTTGCCCCGCTAATTTTTGAGAACTGTTCCGCGTGATGAAGGGCTTTTCTGAAATTATATGAAACCTCGAGCCCCTGCTCTCTGCGCTCGTCAGCGATCCCGGAAAGTATATCCTTGACCTCGGCCAGTGTCAATAACTCTTCGTTGATGACTTCCTTAACTATCATTGAAATACACTCTTTTGAATTAAAAATTTCAGCTATTTGCGCTTCATACAGAGCAATCTGCTGTAATGCTTACTGTGAGCTCTGATTCCTGCTGCCAGTTTCTGTCTTCAGCATCCGGATCCACCCGATGAGCCGGAACAATTCGGAAACTATCCCGGATAATGTTATCCTGAATTAACTCCACCATGTTCACAAATATTATAGCCCAATCATATGTTCTGCAAATGATATATAATTATAGATGTTCCGTTACCGGGATAAGATATTAATTTCAAAAAGCAGTTATTTCGGATCCCTTTTATAAATAGTCTTTTAAGGTTTTCAGGGACATTAATTCTATTGTATATAATCCTTCAGACTGGCAATTATTCAGCCTTATTTGCTGGAATTTCTGGCAGGATTCAAACCTCCGGTTGGAGGCCTGCATACCTTAAACCCGAAACGAGAGGGAGTTTAGGTTGTAAAACCTAACTGCCATACTCGAAGTCAGTATTTCTGGGGTTTCAGGTGCTGCGGAAGAGAAAATACTTCCTTCATTGCGTTTCCTTCGCGGACTGCCAGAATATATGAGCGGCCGCGCTGTCCCAGGACTTTTCCTGTAGAGCCCTGGAATTTCGGGTTTGGCATCCCTTTCTGGACACTGGGGTCAATGTCAATGTGAACCATCTGTCCTTCTTCGAATTCCTGGATTGCCCTGCTTACAGGGGAAATCCCTCTTTCACGAACCGTCTTCTGTAATTTGTACCTTGTGCAGCGTTTTTCACCGTGGGAATTTGTCATCGCATGTTCCTCCGTTAGAATGCTCGATCAGTTTCTCTTTAATAAAGTTTCTGTTTAATAATTGGTTTTCGTCTAAATAAGATGGATATTATTTAAATGAACCGTTCATGGAGCCGCTCATTCCTGCGACTCGGCCGGCCAGTGAAACCGATTAGATGGATCAGATTCATTCAGTCAGATAGATCCAGATATTCAGATCAGATCTACCCAAATTATTTAGATTGAATTTATTTAGATCGAATTAATTTAGATTGAATTGGTTTTAAGGGCAGGTTCAGATATGGGGCTTAAATTTCGACGTTAACCACATCAAGGTCTTCCACGACTGCAGAGACTCCTAAAAGCCCTGTCAGGCTCGGGTTTGTCCTGCCTTCATCTCCGGAAATCAGTTCTTTGACGTACAGCCCGCCCTCACAGTTTACCGTGATATAAGCATAACCGTCATCTGTCAGCTCGTCAAGAGTTATGCTATGAACGTACCTTTTCCGGATAAGATCCGCCCTCCTGTGGACCACACGCTTTGGGGTCTGCTGGGCGATCTCCGTGCCACTCAAAGACTCAAGGCAGGATTTAAGCTTTTCCTCTGAAACAGGCTCTTTAAATGTAACTTTAAGCTTATAAGTTTTATCCGCCTTTGAGCTTTTCAGGGTTTCGATCATGCCTTTTTCAACAAAGCGAAGATCCTTTACCTCTACCTTTCCGGCAGCATTTTCATTAATTTTCGTAGTAAGTGCCTCAAGATCAGCACTGCGTTTTACAGGGGACTTTGCTTCAACCACAAATGGCCTTCCGCTCCCTAGCATCAGGGCATCGATATCTTCCCTGCCCGAGCCATGAAAAGCCGTATCAACAGCTCCAAAAGCTTCGATAACAGGTCCTTTAATCAGTTCATCTACTGATTCTGGGTACTGTTTACCTGTGAACCCGCATTGCTCACAGCCTCTGCCTTTACATTTCCTGCAGGGCCAGCGGGTCTGGGGGATGCCGCGGACTTTTTTCAGGTAGCGCCCGTAGATATACACCGAGCGGATTTGAAGCTCCAGCTTATTTGTCGCAAGGTCAAGGGTAATCACGATATCAGGATTTTCGAAATCCACTTCCTTATTGACCTTTTCCGCAATCCGCTTGCCCACTTCCCTGTTAAGCTCGGTTTTCAACTGTTCGGCATATGCAGTCCCTGCCTCAGCCCACAGGATCTCTTCGTTTTCACTGAGAAGCCCGCTGACCTTTGTGCCAACAAGGAAGGTGGAGTACTCAAGCCCTTCCAGAGCTTTTGCAGCTTCACTGGCCCAGAAATCCAGCTTTTTAAACTGGTCAAGGCATACCCAGCACTGCTCGTCTTCACCCTCGATTTTGAGAGTTTTCCTTGCAAGGGCACTGCACTGGGCAAGTTCCTTTAGAAGGGCGTCGTCCTTTTCACCTTTATAGATACGGTCCCCTTCCAGGGCAAGGGCTAGTTTCACTGCCTGCCCGCGCTCTCTATTGCTGAGGCCTGTGGATAGTTTTGCAAACTGACGGCCCATACAGTGATCGCAGATAGGGCCTTCGTGCAGAATCTTTTTTGAAATTTCGAGTACATCCATTTATTTCACATTCTCTAAGCTTATTCGGGAAATAGATCTGAAGCAGATTATTGAGAGCAATATTGAAAGACCTGGTTCAATTGAAAGACCAGGTTTAATTGAAAGATTAACTTAATTGAAAGATTAAACTTAATTGAAAGACTAAGCTTAATTGAAAGACTAACTTCACCGGATTATATTAAACTATTATTGGCGAATTTACTGAGAGTAAATATCGTTGATATGTGAATGCAAATAAAGACTTCCACTCTGAAAAGCGTATCCGGATAAGTTCCTGTCCTGATACAGGGGAATAGGATATAACTTTTGGGATAAAGCCAGACAAAAAACTCTCTCATTCCTCGGGCCTGGAAATGTCTCCCCCTGGAACTTCTCCTCTTTCTGCTTCAGCCCTGTCGAGTTCGTTATGAATGAGGGTTATGCAGTGGTTGGAGTGAAGGGAAATTGGGCCAACGGAAATAATCTGGGCTCCTGCTTCAAGAAGTTGCTTTTCTTCTTCTTCCGTAACGCCTGTGTGGTCCCCAAGAATAAAAACCGGGTCCCGGATCTCCCTGGCAATTTCTCTGATATCCTTTCCGTCTTCCCGAAGGTAGAGAAGATTCCTTCCTTCGAAAGAAGCGAGAAGGGATTTCAAGTCGCCGGTGCGGATCCAGACTCCGGGAGTTGACCTTACATCCCTTTCCGCTGCATCCTTTTGAAGGGCTTTCTGGATAAGTGAACCGCTGCTTCTTTCGTCAGGGTTGAGGTATCTAAGGTGGAGGCCCTCAAACCTGATTATTTTTCCGGGCTCGGGCTCTCCCAGAAGGAGCAGGTGCACATTTACGTCCCTGCGCATTCCGAAAGAGAGAAAGAGGGCGGAGCTTACGCAGCGGCAGAGAATATCCATTCTTCCTGCAGACCCGGGAAGGTCATTTAAAGAAAAATCACCGCTAGTCTTTGCTTTGTGCCCTATGATAACGATATCACGCATGGGGCAGTAATATTACGTAAGGGATATAAAAGATGTATGCATGTTCACGAAAGAACACACGGCATAAAGTGTAAAAGAAATAGTATTTAAGAAAAAGAGATAGTATTTAAGAATTCGACTGATAATTAAAATCAGAACTCAAAATCATGATAAACAATCAATGAATCGAAAAATCATATAGGATGGGAAACGGATGAAGATACTCGCAATTTCCGACCCTCATGGGGACTACTCGAAGATAAAAAAGATCATTGAAAAAGCCGGAGATTTTGATCTTGCCGTGGTGGTTGGAGATATAACCAACTTTGGACCTGACGAGAAAGTAAATGAACTGGCAGAAATGTTTGACAGGCCAGTGCTTGCAATTCCAGGAAACTGCGACCAGAGGAGCATCCTTAAAGCCCTTGATAATTCAAAAGCTGTCAACCTCCATGGAAAAGCCGAACAGATCGGAAATATCAGATTTATCGGGCTTGGAGGCTCGAATCCTACTCCTTTCAATACTCCTTTTGAGCTTTCAGAAGAAGAAATTGAAAAAGCCCTTGAAGGAATGGTCTGCTCAGCCGAAAACTCAGGGGAATGCGGGACAATAGTTCTCCTTACACACGCCCCCCCGCACGGAGCCAGGGACGAACTCCCCTTCGGGCACGTGGGAAGCAAAGCCATCCAGAAATTCCTTGATAGGGTAGACCTTATTGTCTGCGGGCACATTCATGAAGCAAAAGGCATGGAGAAAGCAGGAAAAACAGTTGTTGTAAATCCCGGGGAGGCCTGCAAAGGTTCCTGCGCTCTTATAACCATACAGGAGACCGAAGACAAACCTATTGAGGTTGAATTCGTGGAAGTATAAAGGGATAGTAAGGCTTAATACAAAGTCGACTTCAAGACGAGAAATACTCTTCCAGAAGGGAAATACTCTTCCAGAAGGGAAATACTCTTCCTCAGATACCTGCAGAAAGGGGATGAAAGCCATCAAATTAACAATTCAATGCTAATCTTACAAAGGAACATCACTACTATAGAATTATATTTTTGTCTTGCGTATATTTCATATTATGCCTTCACCGATATTATGTTTTCACAGGTGTCATGGAATTCGCCTTAACCTGTAAAATCCACTTTATGGCATTGTTTTTATAGGGGAAGGTTTATATAAAAAAATATAAGAGGTTAAGCTACGGACGTTGTCAACGAGTTCGGTTTCGATCCGGTTCTGGTAGATTTCCTTACAAAACTTGCCACAGCCTTCCTGATAGGGATTATGGTAGGTGTAGAAAGAGAACACCGAGGCCTTGAGCATGAGATTTTCGCAGGTGTAAGGACTTACAGTATTACCTGCATAACAGGCATGCTTGTTGCTCTCGTAAGCGAGTCAACAGGACAGGGCTTCGTATACGTAGCAACGCTTTTCTTTGCAGCCATATGCTGCATAATTACCTATGCAAAGATATTCCTCTACCGGCGGATAGGAGTAACAAGCCCGATTACCCTATTTTTTATCTTCGTAATGGGCGTCCTTGTTGGTTATGACTATGGCCTGTATGCTATAGTTTCGTCAATAGTAATAGCATTCCTCCTGATTCAGAAACAGCTCCTCCACCAGTTTGCAGGAAACCTCACAAAAGAAGAACTTTATAATGCAGTCCAGTTTCTTGCAGTAGCTTTCATCCTTTATCCGGTAATGTCGGATAAGCAGTTTTTCGGGCTTATAAACCTGAGATCGGCAATCCTGATTGTGGTAATTGTTTCGCTGATCAGTTTCTTGAGTTACGTGCTTCTGAGAAAATTCGGGACAGAACGCGGTATCTGTTACTCTGGTTTTCTGGGAGGCTTTGTAAACAGTGAAGCTACAACAGGAGCACTTGCAGGGCTTTCAAAGAGGGCAGCAGATATAGCCGAACCTGTCCTCACAGGGATCCTGCTCTGCAATATTTCCATGCTCATCAGAAACCTTGTTTTAGCTCTGATAGTTGACCCTACGGGCCAGACTACCCTGCTTATGCTTCCTCCCCAGCTTATAATCATCCTTGTATCAGCTGTAATAATTCTCAGGCGCAACAGGAAAGTATGCCCTACGGGTGGAGGAGAGCTTAAAATCGAGTCTCCGTTTTCACTCGGGCAGGCGTTCAAATTCGGCATAGCTTTCACCCTTATTCTCATCCTGGGTAATTTCGCATATAATACTGCGGGAACTATCGGGATCTATGTTACTGCTCTGGGAGCTCTTTTCAGCAGTTCGGGAGTAATAGTTTCCGTAACTCTTCTTGCCGTTAATGACGGGACTATCTCTTATGCAACCGCGGCAAACACAGCGGTCCTTGCAAGTCTGGTGAGCACGGTAAATAAAATACTGCTTTCCAAGATCTCAGGCTCCGCCTCCCTTTTCTCTCTCGCATTGAAAACTTTCGGTATAATTGCATCCATCGGGACTGCTGCTCTACTTTTATGGAACATGCTGTGAGAGATCAGGGAGATTAATATTTTTCAGGGAAAGGAAGATATTCGGAATAAAAAATTGAGACGAGCTTTTTCAGGTAAGGTCCATTTCTTTAGGGAACTCTATTTTTGTATTAATTTCTTCAAATTCTCGCATAGTTCATATACTCGTTTTTATTTTTATGGAATTCTGCAGACAGGGACTGATTACTAACTTTGGGCATTTCAAAAAAGCATGAAGTACCCTAATATGCAATCAAAACACTTAAATCTCATAAAGAATTTTGTTTTGAGAAGTAAGCCAGGGTAAAGAAGGTCATGAAAATATATTAATATGTAATAAGAGTATAAAGAAAGCTAACAGCTCAAAAGAAAAAAAGTCTATAAAAGCAAGAGCTTAAGACTAAATTACATTAGCTGTTAATTAAACAAGAAAAACTAACTAATGTTCGAAAAAAATAGGGACATTAAGTTAGAAAATCGAAGTAAAAATAATATAGCCAGATTAATTCTGCAGATTTCCTAATTTCGAAACAAAAAGAGATGTGGGGAATGAAATGAAGACAAAACTCATTATTCTGCTTCTGGTTTTAAGCGTAGTTTTGTTCTCGGGATGTGCTGGAAATGAACAACCCTCCCCTGAAGAAAACCTAACACCCGAAGAAACAGTAACCCCGGAAGAAACTATTACTCCGGAAGAAACGGAAACGCCGGTAGCAACTGAAACACCGGAAGAGGTTGAGACCCCTGCAATAAATGACACAGAAGAAAATGTAACTGCGGAAGAAAACAATACCGAAGGAGGAGCAGCAGTTAACAATTCCAGTTCAAGGGTCTATACTGTAAGACTGGATAACTTCAGAGCATCTGTTCCAAGTCTTGATATCAAGGAAGGAGAAACGGTCGCCTGGCTGAATTATCAGGACAGCCCGAGGAGAGTCTTTACCCTTGTAAGCGAACAGGGGCTTTTTGATAACCAGAGTCTTTCATACAGGCGTTCTTTTGCCTATACCTTCAATGAAGCAGGGACATATGACTTTACTGTTGTCGGGCAGCCCAGGATGAATGTCACAGTAAATGTAAACGAACCCTGAATAAGTCTATCAAATACCCTAAATGACTTCTTTATAGATAAATAAAAAAATCTCAAAATATAAAAGAAATCTTAAAAATGCTTATGACGTTACCGGAAAGATTACAATACTTTCCAGTAAAATTCTTTTTTGATTAAACTTTTTCTATATCAGCTTCTGTGTCAGTTCTTTATTTCTGGAGATTTCCTTCATTTTCATAAAAATGTGACCAGAAGACAAAAAGCCGGAAACAGGTTGGTAAATAATACTTTCAAATAATACTTTCAAATAATACTTTCAAATAATACTTTCAGAACACTGGTTTTTCGGAGAAAAACTCGTAAAATCGACTACAAACAAACTATTTTTAAAAATAAGGTTTATTATATGAAAGTGTTATTATTTAATAGGATTATATTGAACTGGAAGTAAGAAAATAAACCAATTGAGGGGGGAAGTGATGAGAATAAAAAAACTGCTCCTGTTACTTGTAGTCCTGGCAGTTCTGGTTTCTGGCTGCGCTGATTCGGGAGAAGAGCAGGAGCAAGAAGAAAACTCAGGGGATGCAGGAAGTTCTGGCGGGACCTCCGGAGGAACGCAGGGATATGAAGAGATGCAAACACCGGAAGAAACAATGACGCCAGAAGAAACAATAACTGCGGAAGAGATGTTAACGCCTGGTGAAATGGAAACTCCAGTCGAAACGGAAACATTTGAGGAGACCGGTACACCAGAAGAAACAGCTGAGGAAATGCTGACTCCGGGATCTGCTGGCGGGATTGAAGCAAATCAGACTGAAAATATTACCTCAAATGGAGAAGAAGCCACAATCGAGCAGTCTCCGGAAGATGAACCAGGGACATATCTTGTAAGGCTCAGAGAATACGTATTCATTCCCTCTCAACTGGAAATAAATACAGGGGATCTTGTTGTATGGAGGAATTTTGAAGATACCCTTTTTACCCTGACCAGCGAAGAAGGACTTTTTGAAGATCAGAGGCTTGGATACGGGAATACCTTTAATTACACATTTAATGAAAACGGAAGCTACAATTTCAGCGCTAGCGGGTATCCGAACATGCAGATGACCATCACTGTAAAATAATATCCCAAAGTATAGCAACTTTAGATGATCTGTAGAACTATAGTGGAAGGGACAACAAAAATATCAGTTCCGGTGCCGCCTCCGGATGCAAATTTTCCTCCCTCGGCAGCGCCGGTGTTCTATAACCCGGAAATGGAGCTGAACCGTGATATCAATGTTGCAGCAACAGCGGCATTTGTGGAGAGGCTTCTTTCAAAAAAAGAGATAAGCAGAGAGGAGATCCGTTACGTGGATGCTTTTTCGGCTTCAGGAATCCGTGGACTCAGGATCGCAGGGGAGGTAGGAATCCATGCGACAATGAATGATTGGAGCCCTGAAGCCTTTGAATTGATAAAGGAAAATATAAAGATCAACGGGCTTGAAGAAAAAGCCCAGGCTACGCGTAAAAACGCAAATGTTCTGCTTCATGAGCAGAGGTTCCATATCGTTGATGTTGACCCTTTCGGTACTCCTTCACCCTACCTGGATGCAGCTGCAACTTCAGCATACAGCATGCTTTCGATAACTGCTACGGATACGGCGCCCCTCTGCGGAGCCCACCTCAATTCAGGAATAAGAAAGTATGCATCCATACCTCTTAACACGGAATATCACAGCGAGATGGGATTAAGGGTTCTGCTCGGAGCCTGTGCAAGGGAGCTTGCAAAACATGAAAAAGGCATGTTGCCCCTGCTCTCCCATGTTACGCGCCATTATGTCCGTACTTACCTTGCAGTCCTCCCGGGGTCGAAGCACGCTGACAGGACTCTAAGGTCCATGGGGTTCAATATACACTGCCCCAGATGCGGATTCAGGAAACCTGTTTACGGGCTTGCCGTCCACATTGAAAAGGAATGCCCTGAATGTGGAGGATTAACAAAAATTGCAGGGCCTTTATGGCTTGGGCCTTATAAAGAGCCGGAATTCTGCAATGAAGTGATCTCCAAGCTTGAAGCACACCCTCTGAATACAAAAGATAAAATCAAAAAAATAATTACATTCTGCAGGGATGAGCTCGACATTCCTATGTTCTATGACCAGCACGTCATCTGCAAAGAACTGGGAGCTTCTGCAACGGGTATTGAGAGCCTTATTGAAGCACTCAGAGCAAGCGGGTTTGAAGCTTCAAGAACCCACTTCAGCGGAACCTCATTTAAAACAGACGCTCCTGTGACCGAAATCAAGAAAATAATTCTGGCACTATCAGAATAACTGAACATTCTTTTGGAAACTGAGGATAGAAAGGATGTCCAATATTATATAAACTATTAAAGAATAATAAACGCCTGAGCTAGACCCGGAAATAATCCGCTAAAAAAACTCTATGTGATACTCATGCCTGAAGAAGATGCAGAAAAATTGTTTTTGCAGGAAAAACCCACACGTGCATTGCTATTCATAGGTTCGACGGGAAAGACCTATGCTTCTGTTATTTCAAAGGAGATAGACTCGACATTTGCTCATACAACCAGGATTCTTTCTAAAATGGAACAGTCCGGACTGATCAGATTCGCATTCGAAGGGCGGATAAAATTTGTTGAGCTTACGGAGTATGGAAAGGAAGTAGAAACTGCCCTTAAAGATTTCCGGAATATAATTGCGGAAGAGTCTCCTTTGAGAGAAGAATACCTGGCAGCAGAAGAAACGAAAACAATAGGAGAAGTCAGGGAAGACGCAGGAACGGAATACAGAGAGTCCGAAGGATGGGAAGAAACCGAAAGCACAGAAGCAAAAGAGCTTGATCCCCTCAGTGCCGAAATCCTGGAAAAGGTGGGGAATCTGAGGAGCAAAATAGAGAGCATCTACAGGGAAGCTGTTGAGAAGGGGCAGAACAGGGAAATGATTTCAAGAAAGCTTGGCCCTAACAGCCGGGATGTCAAAAAACTGCATAACCAGATTGAAAATGCAGGGACTCCTGTTGACGAAGCTGTGGTCTCAGCCCTGGAAGAAACAGAAAGACTCCTTGAATCTTACCTCAAAGGCTCAAAGCCGGAAGGTATGTGATTCCAGGCAGTACAGGAAAGTAGAATAATCGGCAGGAAGAAAATGAAAAAAGTTGTAACCCTCCAGCATATCTATGGAAAAAACAGGGAAAGGATGGCTGAGCTCCTGAAGACCCTGGTTGAGAATGAATTGAAAGATCTTGAAGTAAAGGTTGATGTATCCATTACTCCGGAAAACTGGGCAGAATTTTCCCTTGAAGGGGAAGACGAAGAGGTATCAGCAAACCTTCTGGCATCCAGATATGGGACCCCTACAAAAAAAGCTGATCCTGGCAAGGTATATATGGGTTTTCTCCAGGCTTTTTCGGAAGATGCTTTTATAGTCAATATCGGTGTCCCTGTACAGGTTGAAGCTGAGGAATTGAAAGCTCTGGGCAGCGGAAAGCCAAAGCAGGTTGCATCAAGATTCGGACTGATTCCTCACCTGCCGGTTGAAGTTGAAATCGTGGAAGCAAACAAAAAAATAAAAGCCCGCTTCACTAAAAAACAGCTTGATCTCTGGTGGGGCTGGAAAAAAGCAAGTACGGATAGAGTTGTTATCAATGCTGCTACCCGTTCGGAAATAAAAAGTGCAATTAAAAGGACAGGGCACGGGAGGGACATCTATGAAATCGAGCGCCTGGGGCTGCTTGAACATGCAGTGGTATGCAGGGAAACAACAGATGGGCCCGGAATTGTGGCGGCAATAGGCCCTCGCCTGAAGTCAGAGATGGGAGTCGTAATAGGAGATTCCCGTTAATTCCATTGTATTTTACCATTTCCGGAAGCAGTTAATTATAAATTATTATTTAAAAGGCTGATTCTGAAAATATATTTATGTAAAACCGTAGTTCCAGGAAAAGAATTTAGATTATAATCTCGAAAAGGCAGTGTGTGTGTCCGGTTCCGTAACACTCGATTTCCAGAACGCCACACTCTTTTCCCAGCTTTTCTTTGAGGATCCCTTCAATGATGCCTTCCCTGAGGGCGCAGAAAGGCTTTCCTGTTACAGGCATGGAAGTAGCCTTGAAGCTGTCTTCTACTTTAAGTGCAGGAGTGCTTTCCGTAAACACCGAGACCTGGCAATCCCCGTGGGATTCCAGAAAGACTGCGATTTCCGGTAAAAGGGCTTCAAAAGTATTTGATTCAAAATTTGAAGACACATGCTTTCCAATATCGATTCCAATCATTTTGACAACAGGGGAATTATCAATCCCGTAAGCTTCAAAGCCATACCTGAGCGCATGAAAAAGAGCTTCCATGAAGCGGAACTTGTCGTTTCCGTTTGAAGCAACTGCTTCAAGCAGGCTTCTGTAATGACCTGAGAACGGCTCCTGGGAGCAGCCCATGTACCGGGAAGTAAGGGAATAGATTTTTTTTCGCCGGTCTTCAGGATCAAACTTTTCTTCAACCAGCCTGTATGATTTCAGGTCATTGAGATGGACCGAAATAGTTGATTTGGCTTTTGCCGTATATTTTACAATTTCATCAAAAGACTTTGGCTCTTCCCTGAGCAGGTTCAGGATCTGAAGCTTAACCGGGCTGTCTACTGCTACAAACCCTTTTTCGGTATAAAAGAATTCAGTCTTGGTCTCAGGTTTTGCCATAATATCTTGAGATAAGTTGCGTTTTGAATATATAAAAAGTTCGCCTGACTACGAATAATCAGGCACAAAATATAATAATCAGTTAATTAAAATAAAAGAAGCGATAAAATGTAAATATTTAATAAAATAAAAGAAAGGAAAAAGGGGAAAAATAAACTGTAAGGTTAAATGAAATAAAATAAATACGGATAAACTAAAAATAGGACTCCAGCTAACATGAATAGGAAGAAAAAAGTGCTGCGAGAATAGTACAGGAAAGGTTTTTCAGAAATCCGTACTCTCTCAATAGGGAAGCAAAATCCGGCTGCTTAGAAATAATTTTTGAAAAAAATCAAAGGGGAAAACACATGGGATTGATCTCAAGGATGGAAACAGTGTTCAAGTCCAAAATGAACAAAGTGCTTAACAGAATGGAAGATCCGAGGGAAACCCTCGATTATTCGTATGAAAAACAATTGGAGTTATTGCAGAATGTGAAGAAGGGTGTCGCAGAAGTAACAACTTCAAAAAAGCGCCTTCAGCTCCAGAGAGCTAAACTGATCCAGAGCAATGAGAAGCTTGAAAAGCAGGCAAGAGATGCAGTCGCAGCTGACCGTGAAGACCTGGCAAGACTTGCCCTTGAGAGAAAGGCTGCCATTCAGCAGCAGGTCGATGGAATTGATAGGGAGATTATTGAGCTCGAAAAACAGGAAGAAAAGCTCATAGCCTCAGAGAAACGCCTTTCAACAAAGGTTGAAATCTTCAGGACAAAGAAGGAATCCATTAAAGCCCAGTACTCTGCGGCTGAAGCCCAGGTGAAAATAAACGAGTCAGTAACCGGAATCAGCGAAGAAATGGCAGATGTTGGCCTTGCTCTTGAAAGGGCTGAAAATAAAACCGAAGAGATGAAGGCACGCGCCGAAGCTATTGATGAATTAATGGAAGCCGGTACACTCGAAGACCTTACAGGCAGCAGAGACGATATAGAACGGGAACTTGCAAAAATCAGCACCCAGACAAGTGTTGAAACCGAACTTGCGAAGCTCAAAGCCGAAGCAGGCAAGGAAGCAGGGCAGACAAAAACCTCTGGAGAAGGCAAGGGTCCGGAAGAAGGAAAGGAGGTGTGAAGATGATTATCAGAATAATGGGGGAAGGCCAGTACAGGGCACCTGAAGCCCTATGTGATGAATTGAACGAAATAGATAACAGAATCGTAGCCCTTGTCACGGAAGGGAAAAACGATGAATTCCGGACAGAACTTGCAAGGCTGATTTCCGAAATAAAGGCAAAAGGGGAAGCAGTCGAAACCGAAGAAATAATGGAATCCGATATTATCGTACCTCCGGAAGACCTGAGCCTTGAGGAAGCAAGAGACATATTTAAGGGATCGGGAATCTTTGAAGATTAAAACCCTGAGGTTGAATAGCTCTAATTTACGGAAAGGGTCAGGAAATCCACATCAGGTCCTGAAAACGGACCTCTTTAAGTAAGTATCTCCTTACCTCAGATGCTCCATCCCTGACCCTGAAACAATCTAAGATCTAAAACAATCTGTAGATCTGGAGTTATGTTTACCGTATAATCATTACCGGAACCTTTGAGTGCCTGAACACATTTTCTGCCACGCTTCCCGTAAGGAACTTTTTTACCCCTGTAAGCCCCTGTGTGCCCATTACTATAAGATCAATATTACTCTCCTCAGCATACTCGAGAATTTTTTCAGCCGGGCTGCCTCTGAGATATACGGGTTCCACTTTAACACCTGCGTCCCGTCCTAAATTCTGAACATAACCGGTTGCAGCTCCTCCCTTGTTGGCAAGATATTCCTCAAATGCATCCGTCCAGCCCATGACAGTCCGTGCAGTGCCTGCATGCTCGGTAGAAACAACATATAGCGCATAAACTTCGGCTCCGGTTGCTTTAGCGATATCTATCCCATAAGAAGCTGCTCTTTCCGCATTCTCCGACCCATCTGTAGCAACCAGAATCTTTTTAAAACGATTTCCGATAATCTTATCCACCCCTTTATATCCTGTATTAAAATATACAGGTATTTCTATTAAAAATCATCCCGAAGGAAAAAAGTTTTCAATATAAATAATCGGAAATAAGAATCCAAACTTACCCATAAATTATTCTTCCTGAACTCAATTGCCCTTAACTTCAAATGTTAGTCCTTTTGTTTAATTCGTCCTCTAGTTTCCAGTCAGGGGACTTTTTGTCATATCCGTTATGTTTGCCCTTCGCTGGAAAAAAATAGTAAAAATATTTTATTTCATTCTATTTTATTATAAAAAAGCATATAAGGTACCTGAAATTTATTCTTATGCAAACAGTCTGATTTTAAGTAGATAATCGAATGATTTTTATGTGCTACCTATGTCTTAATCAGAAACAATCAGAAACGAAACTTTTCAGAAATAAGTCTCCGGGGTAAGCATAAATTTAAGGTAAATATAAACCCAGACAGGGTAAATTATAAACTCAGGTGATAAATCTGTCAAAAAAACAGGTATTGCTTATATTAATTCTTGCATCCGCTCTCATAGTTTCAGGCTGCACAGATGAAGACGGGAAAAAAATATCAATTTCGGGCAATGATACTGAACTAAACATCAGCCTTTCCGAGCAAACTGAAGGCAGCTGGTGCCCTGCAGGTTCCCAGATCCAGGTAAAAAACCCCACTACAGGCAGGGTTCTGAATATGACAATTGCCGGCACTGAAGAATTTGAAAATGAGACCTTCTGTAGAGCTATGATAGAAACCGGAAACGTAGAAAACGCCACCAGATTTGAGTATATGTGGTCACAGGACAAAAACACTACAGTATGGTCAAAATACGATGAAGACGGAAAGCTGTCACTGAGATATGTAAACAGGAAATAAACATATCTCCTTTTGCAAAAAGTGTCCAAGGTAGGGGGCAGGAATATTTCACCTGCCCACTATGAAGGGACTCAACGCCTTAAGAAGCGTTTGTGTCCATAGTAATATAAGGCTTCTAACTAGATAAACTTTTTTACAATGTTGCATTTACAATGCAATAGATATTCCAATTCATTCTTTGGATTTGTTGATAAATAGTGCGGGTTTTGCAAATTAAACTCCCCTGCCTGGGAAGGGCATACTGTGCTAAGTAATACAAATTGAAATTTATCTATTATTTTCTTTCCTCCTGCCATGCACGCCATGTATCAAATCCAGACTTCCTATACATGCCCACATGGCACCTATAGCTATATAGGGAAAGTATCCACCGATAAAATATGCAATAATAAAACCAATTGCCGCAATATAACTCAACAGGGCAACCATAAACCATATGTTTTTTTTCATCTTTTTCCTCTCCAGTTCTTTTTCCTCTCCATGAACCCTATTTTTCCTCATTAAAGTAATAATTTCAGTTTATTACTTTCTCGTCTGTGGAGATTAAGATAACTGGAAATTAATAATATTGTATAGGTTTTTATATAATTAGGCAAGAAATAGGAAATAGGTTTCTTAACAGGCAAGTACCTGATACCCCTGATGTGCTTTCCGGAAATCTAACCTGGCCCTGGGGGTACACTGAACTATCGACCATGGTTAAATCTAAAGTCAATTAATGAAATCAACTCACTGATGGATACAAGGGATGAAAATATGGTAGTAAAAATTAATGCCGACTTCTGTGCTTGCTGCGGAAGCTGTATAGGCGAGTGCCCTGCAAATGCAATTTCCATTAATGAAAATGATGTTTCATATGTGATTGAAGATGAATGCACTGACTGCGGATTATGTTTGGATGTATGTGCACATGGAGCAATCAGCATGGGATAAGCTTTGAAAAACTTAGATGGTTTATTTTTGATATATAAGTCAGCAAGAGCAGGTTTTCCGAATTAATTGATTTTTTTAGAGATTACCTAAGGTCAACTACCTATCCTGTACTGGAATTAAATATGTACTGGAATTAAATAATATTTTTCAAAAATGTAAAACTAATTTCTTTGCTTCCTGGTTTTCACATTGATTTTCCGATTTTCAAAATTCCATCTTTTATTTTTTTAAGTGATTCATCCAGCGAATAAAAGAAAAAAGACAGTTGTGAAACTTTTCATGGCAGGTGGGGAGCCAATGAGATCAGGTGAAAGCGCCAAAACCCTCTTTATTGCAACCTGCCATGCCTCAAGAACAGGTGTGAAACCACAATTTATTTCCATGAGACTAATAAGCTTTAACCCAGCTTTTCTCCCTCCAAATAACACCCAAAATACGTATTTTGCTCCACTTTTTTAAGGATGCTGTTTATGCTTTCCAGTGCAGCTTCCATCTTTTCCATTCTCTTTTCGATCTCACTCAGTCTGACAAGAATTTCCTGGTCTGTTGTCACAATCTCATCTCCTTATAATAAACGAGAGCCAGCATAAAGAAAGTTTCCAACGTATATTTCAGTTATTCTCTACAATATTATTAAAATCAACGTAGAAGTGCGCTTCTGGCTGCCTTAAATAAAATCAAGATATATTTTTCAGGAATAAAAAAAGGATTAAAAGGGATGAAAAAGCAGAGGAAAAAGGAAGGAAAAGAAGAATATGCTGAGAATTGCAGTAACAGGCAGCCCCGGAACTGGGAAATCAACAGTTGTGGCAAAAGTTGCGGAAAAGCTTGCCAGCCAGCCGGGCTTCAAGATCGGGGGAATCCGGACTGCTGAGATACGGAAGGGAGGGCACAGGGAAGGTTTTTCGATCCAGGACCTTGTGACAGGAGAAACAGGAACCCTTAGCCACATCAAAGGCAACGGGCACAGGCTCGGGAAGTACCGCATAAACATGGAAGACCTGGAAAGGATAGGAGTGAATGCTATCAGAAATTCACTTTTCTGCGACCTTGTTATAATTGACGAGATCGGCCCCATGGAACTGATATCCGGGGCTTTTGTTGCTGCTGTGGAGGAGGTTCTGGAATCAAATAAACCTATTCTGGCCGTACTTCATCATTCGAGCAGACACCCACTGGCCCGGAGGATTAGAAAAGAATTCGAAGTTTTAGCTGTCGATACGAAAAACAGGGATGAATTGCCGGAAAAAATCTTTAACCGCTTTGCAAGCCAGCTTTTATGAGTCGAGCAGCATCTCTATCTACCCATCAGGCAAATCGTTATCTTTTTTTAATCCTGTTCGGCTGCAGTTTTCTTAAACAAGAAGCAGCCCGTTCTGCCAGTCACTGATTATTCTGGCAGCTGTTCTCATTTCATCAATCTCGCCTTTCTTCTGCAGGAAATTGCACTGCTTGCCTATCTGTTCAAGGATGGAATAAGATTCCTCGGTTTCGAGAGTAACATTATAAAAAGACTCGAGAGCAGTTTTATTTTCCGCAAGCATTTTTTCTATTATTTTAAGGGCAACACCTATAGGGTCCCGAAGGTGGGTTGAGTCCTTTATTCCGAGCAGTCCCTGCACGTATTCATCGTTTTCGTCGAACGGGATGACTCCGGGTGTGTCCATAAACATAATGCGCGAACCTGCATTCACATGCTGCACTGCTTTTGTGTGTCCGGATATGGAAGAAGTACTCGCCCTGTGCCTGCCCGTAACACCATTGATCACTGAAGATTTTCCAACGTTCGGGTATCCGAGTGTGCCGACGAGTATATCACGCTCTTTTATGCAGGCGGATGCAAGGATCTGGTGCCTTAGCATGGTTGTTCCTGACCTGTCCTTGCTGGATATAAAAACCGTAGGGGCAATTCTGGAGAGACGGGATTTAGCTCTGTCAAGTTTTTCTTTTGAGACAAGGTCGCATTTATTGATAACTATTATAAACGGCTTCTTTAAACGGATTATCTCTTTTTCAACCTCGCTGTTTCGTGTCTCGTCCGGAAATCTGGCATCTACGACCTCGAGAAGGACATCAGCTTTTTTAATAACGTTATTTACCAGAGCTTTGTAACTTGTCATTGGCAGTGCTATAACGGAATAAGGATATAAGGATATCTTAAACCAGAGTTTAGAATATAGAATCTGAGCAAAATGTAGATAGAATCTGGGCAGAATGTAGATAGAATCAGAGAAGAATGCAGAATCTAACCAGAATTAGAATCCGACCAGAATCTGACGCAGCCTGTATCTGTAAAAAACCATGTGAGAACGTAAAGCCGCATATGGAATTTATTTATAAATAGCGACCCATACTAAAGCTGCTAATTACCACTGATTATGTTACTGTATTATTGATATCTCGTGTGTATTACAGAGTTAATAATATTTATAGGTACATAAATGATTCCAGGGGTTTTAAAGATAATTTATTTGTAATTATATTTAGATAGATATAGTATAGAGAAGTATTTTATACCAAAAAATACAACATTCTAAATGTTTAAGTATTTGTCTAGTGTCTCCGGAAAAACAGACTATCCCTTACACTTATTATTGCAATTATACCGGTCACACGATGTAACCCGGCTAGAAGCTGAATCTGTAAATTAACATCTGATGAGCTCAGGCTATGCTTAAGTTTCTTAAGCGGAAAAACAGCCATACACCGGCGAAAACAGAGTACATGTTTACAATTCAAAGTATATGCTTACGATTCAGAATATATGCTTACAATTGTTGAAATTAATAAGTGTGTTTTTAAAATATCTTAAAAATAATTCAATTAGATTAACAGAGACTTTCAGACACTGGCTGTATATAAACTTCGCAAAATGGTGACAGAATGGACAGAGATACAACCCTGGAAAAAAACATAGAAACCGAAACCAAAACGAACCGCGATATAACCCTGAATAAAAACATAGAAAACGATAAATTTTTATCCAGTTGCTGCCCTTATCCCCCGGATATTCCCTTTCCGAAAACTGATAATATTTTACATTTAATCCTCCATAATTTAAATCAGGACATAGCAGCCTTTTATATGCTGGTTAAATTCTCTTCGTATATTCCTGAGGGAAATCTGGGCTCTGAGATTCTTAAAAGGAGTATGGGAATACATAAAAATTTTGCAAATTTATTCCTGTTTACAAAAGGAGAACTTGTATTCGTACACCCTGAGTTTTTAGAGGTAACGGAAAGACTTCTATTTAAAGGGCAGGAGTGCCGCAACTTCATGAATTATACTCACAGATTATGTGGAGCAATAAACGATTATAAAATAGCTTTACAAAGAGAAGGGTATTTGCCAAACCCAAGAAGGGAGTCAATTTTGAACAATATTTAATCCATATTCTCGTTGAGTTTCCTCATAAGGAAACTCAACCTGCTATTTATTCTTGCTGCTGCCTGAGCAATCTGTATTGGAGTTTCATTTCTGCTTTTTATTGTCTGTCAGTATTCCGCCTGACAGCTCAGCTTTTGACTGTCAGGCTTTCCAATTTCCGTAAAACGGGTTCAACTATTTTCTTTTGATTTAATGGCAGCTCAATTCTGAAAGATGATCCTTTTCCCGGTTCACTCTCCACAGAGATATTGCCACCGTGCATTTCAACATATCTTTTTACCAGAGCCAGCCCAAGTCCTGTACCCTCGAAGTTACGGCTTGAGAAAGATTCGAGCTGTACAAAAGGCTTAAAAATGTCATTAAGGCTGTTTCCAGGCATCCCTATTCCTGTATCTTTAACCATGATAACTGCAGCGTCGGCTTCCTGCTTTAAGGATATATCAATCGAACCGCCTTTGGGAGTGAACTTTATAGCATTACTTAATAAATTGAATATAATCTGCCTGAACTTATTTTCATCTGCAAAAATGCATAAAGTTTTATTTTCTGGATTATAGTTCAATTTAATATTTTTCTTTTGAATCTGTGGAAGGCTTGTAGAAATAACCAGATTGATAGACTCATCTACAGAAAACTCTTCCAGATTGAGCTCATCTTCGCCTGCTTCCGTCCTTGAGAACTCCAGTATGCCACTAATAATATTAAGGAGGTTTTTTCCGCTTGAAGAAATGAACTGAGCATACCGGGATTGCTTTTCATTCAGAGGCCCTGCAATTCCTTCTTTTAGCAGGTCCGAAAAACCGATTATGGAATTCAAAGGAGTTTTCAATTCATGACTCATGTTTGTTAAGAACTCACTTTTTGTACGGTTAGCCTCCTCGGCAGCTGTTTTAGCCCTTATCAGAACCTCTTCTGCTTTTTTTCTAACGGTTATATCCCTTACAACCACAATGTTAGCGGGCTGGTTCATATAGGTTATTTTTGTACCGAGTCCTTCAATCCATAGAGGCTCTCCAAAAGGAGGATTTACTTTATAAATACTGAGATATCCTCCTTTATCATTAAGGACATTTATCTGGTCTTCAATTGCAACAGGTATTGATTCGGGAGCCAGATATTCTGCAATGCTCCTGCCTGTCACATCTTCCAGTCCCAGGCCTAATATATTTCCAACAGCGGCGTTTGCAGCTATAATTTTACCTTCAAAATTAAGTATCAGTATGCCGTCAAGAGTGTTGTTTACAAGGGTACGGAAGTTCTCTTCACTGGCTTTTAATGCCTCTTCAGCTTTCTTTCGTTCCGTGATATCCCGGACATACACTATTAGCCTCTCTTCATTTCCCAGCCTGAATTTTCGGGTTGCAACTTCAGATAGGAAAAGTGTACCGCCATTTCTTTTACTTACCCTCTCGACTGTCTTACCGCCCGTATTGTTGCTACTGTATATTACTCCGTGAATGATAACAGAAGGGTCTTCAGGAAGAAGGTCGATTACTTTTAGTTTTATGATCTCTTCTTTACTGTATCCGAAGATCCTGCAGGCTGCCCAATTACAATCAACAATTTTCCCGCTATTTGTCCCTATAATTATGCCGTCAACCGATAATTCTACAACCTGCTTGAACTTTTCTTCCGATTCTGCCAGTTCCCTTTCTACCTTTCTGGTGGCGGTTATATCGTAGACGTTTGTAAAAAAAAGATCTTTACTCTGGATATGAATAGTATTCATGTATACTTCCACGTGCCTTGTTTCCCCACTGGCAAGTTTATTGCATGAATAGAAATGACCTTTTTTTTCAGAAAAAATCCGCTGGTTAATTTCTTTACTTTCCTCCTGAGATAATATAGCAATATCTGAGAGTTTTTGTGCAGTCATTTCTTCATAAGTGTATCCATAATAAGCGCACGCAGAATCGTTTGCATCAACAATGCAATAACTGGACGGGTCTATAAGAAGTGAGACGGCAGGACTATCATTGAAAAGCTGTTTGTACCTGTTTTCGCTTTCCTGCAGTGCTTCATAATTTTTCTTTATTCTGATCAATGACTTTATCCTGGTTTTAAGTTCAAACCTATCTATTGGCTTATTGATAAAGTCATCAGCTCCGCATTGAGTTGCTTTTACTCTGTTCGGGTTCTCAAGAAACCCTGAAACAATAATTACAGGTATAAACCTGTAACTGGGATCGTTTTTCAAAATGCGGCATATCTCATAACCGTCACATTCGGGCAGCATCAGGTCTAATAGGATCAGATCCGGAAGTTCGGATTTCACAAGTTCAATGGCTTCTTTTCCGGTGTATGCAGGGATTGGAAGATATTCGTCTTCAATCTGCAGGCATAATAATTCTACCTGATCTTGCTCGTCATCAACAATGAGGACTTTTGGTTTATCGAAAACTTGCAATTCCATCATCTTAGGTGCCATTTTTTATGATTTTGCGGCTCACATAAAACCATGTTAATACTACATATAGCCCCCAACTTATATAATATATTTGTTTAGTACAGATAAAAATTTTTAGTGTCTTAACGCGTTTCATTAAAAATGATGTAAATTAAATTCTTTATCATATTCTGGATAGTCAATGAACTTAGACTTGAAACCAGTTAAAAAAACCGTAATTTTATGCTCAAAATACTACCAGTACAATAGATAAATTATATATCGATATAATAATAGTTTTAAAGACTAAGATATAAATATTAGGATGTATAGATATTATGTTTGAAGAAAATAGTTTCTTTCCAAAAGAGATGGAAAAGGGAAAGTGAAAGGAAAGTCCTCTGGTTTCTTCCTTTATTTCAATACCTTTGCCGGGAAGCAAGAATATCAGGCAGGGGTCTCTCACTGCTTTCTCTATTGACTTCTGATATTGATTCCCTTTTTAAATAGTACCCGTTATTGTCATTTCAGGTCTTCAAGCCCTTTTTTCCAGAAAAAATTTCTTTTCCTGAAAGGTTTAAAAACTCTTGCCGCTAACCGTTAGTATATCTAATATGAGCGTATATGACAGGCAATTCATGTAAGACCGAGACGATACTATAATCTTCTTGACAATCCTTTATTAACAAATCCTTTATTGACAAATCTTCTATTGACAAATCTTCTATTGACAAAAAATAAAAAGAGAAAATAAGAAAATGCAGGGCGATTCAACAGATACTATGAATGATCAGAGGACTGGAAAACAGATTGATGTTATCATAGTCCGGTATGGGGAGCTTGCTCTTAAAAGTCCTGGAGTCCGGAACTTGTATGAGAAAATTCTCATGAAAAACATTGCTGCAATGCTGGACTCGAGAAATATTCCATACTCCCTTATGCGGAGAGAGTGGGGCAGGATATTTATTGAGACTACAGACCCGCATGCAGCTGAAGCTGCGGCAGACGTTTTTGGGGTTGTCTCAACCTCGCCTGCATTAATAACGGAACCGGACCTTAAGAGTGCAGCCGGAACCTGTGCTTCTCTAGGAAAAGGCCTCATACTGGAAGGCGAGTCTTTTGCTATCCGGGCAAGAAGAAGCGGAAACCATTCATTTTCGTCTGCGGACATAGGTAGAGTGTGCGGGGATGCCGTATGGAACATGCTTGAGAATGAAGGAAAACATCCCAGAGTTGACCTGAGCTCTCCGGATAAGGAGATTTTTGTAGAGATGAGGCAGAACCTGGCTTATGTTTACCTGGAAACGGTTAAAGGAGTGGGCGGGCTCCCTCTCGGCACTCAGGGAAGCATGGTAGCGCTTATGTCCGGAGGTCTTGACTCTCCTGTTGCTGCATGGCTCATGATGAAGCGAGGCGTGATGATCATTCCAGTTTACTGCAATACCTCACCTTATGGAGAAGATGCAGCAAGAGAACGTGCTTTTGATTGCATCCGGCAGCTTCAGACCTGGGCCCCAGGCCACCAGTTCACTACCTATGAGATTCCTCATGGTCCGAACCTCAGTTCTTTTATAGACACATGTGACCGGAAAAACACCTGCCTTCTCTGCAAGCGCATGATGTACAGGGAAGCCTACGAGATTATGAAAAAAGAAGGCGCGAGTGGGATTATTACAGGCTCTTCACTTGGGCAGGTAGCCTCTCAGACTGCTGCAAACATGCATGCAGAAATTTACCAGCTTTCTATTCCGATTTATCACCCTTTAATAGCCTTTGATAAAAGTGAAATCATGGATATTGCGCGAAGAATCGGGACTTATGAGATCTCAACAAGACCGGCAGGGAGCTGCACCGCAGTGCCTGAGCGCCCCGAGGTAAAGGCAAACTATGACCTTGTAGTTCTTGAAGAGAAAAGACTTGATATCGAAAACATGGTCAGTGAGGCCTTGAAAGCTGCAAAGGTCTTCAAACTCTAAAAGGATTTCCAGGAGAAGGGTTTGAGACATCCCATCCTGAGTCAGGGATATTCCTACAGCCTCATGAAATTGCTCAAACCCGGGAAGCTTAACAGTAAACTCGGTTAAAATTTCAGTGACTCGTTAAAGTCTCAGTAATACTTATTACCTATTTCTAAGAATAAGCTGAATTCGAGAGATTTACTCCCACTTAAACCGGAAGCAGATGTAATAAAGCTTATGATAAGCTTTATTCATCATTACTGGAGCTTTCAGTCTCCTTTTTTTCTGCTCTGTGTTTATGGAGCGCCATCTCGATATTGCTGTGCAGGTCTTCTTCTTTAAAAGGTTTAGAAATGTATCCTGCTGGCTCTGTCATTTTTGCCCTTTCCAGGGTTTCGTCGTCAGTATAAGCAGTCAGATACAGTACAGGAATTTTAAGGCGAGTTTTTATTTCACGGGCAGCTTCAATGCCATCCATGTCCCCTTTAAGCATAATATCCATTAAAATAAGATCTGCGTTCGTCAGCTCCGCTTTTCTTATTGCTTCCTCTCCAGTGGATGCAGTACCGGGCACAGTGTAACCCAAATTTTTAAGTTTGTTCCTGATGTTTAGAGCGACGATGTTCTGGTCCTCAACAACCAGAATTTTTGCTTTTTTCATTGTATCTCCCCTTTGATACTGGATAAATCTTCAGATTGCTGGTAGGGATCCTTAAACCAGATTTTGGACCTGGTTCCGGAATCATTTTCAAGTTCAATTGAACCATCCAGCTGCTCGGCAAGTATATTTACCAGTTGCAGACCGGAGAGTTCGTGCTCCTGAAATCAATGTTTTCCGGAAAACCCAACCCATCGTCCGAAACTACCAGCGTATACTGAACATTTTTCTCAACTGAACTCTTAGCACCAATATTATTAGTGATATTACTTATACTTTTATTCCCTGAATTCTTTTCTTCCCTGCTGAGTTTGATGCAAATTTTTCCTTTCCTGCCTGATGAGAATGCACGTTTTAAAGAATTAAATACAGGTTCGTTGACCTTTGTTTTGTAGTAATGGTTTCCCCCTTTTCGAGAAATTCTCCATCATGTATGAAATAGATCTCTTCGAGCCCTTCCGGGACTATTTTCGGGAACTCAGATAATGAAAAACCTGTAACCATCTCTTCAGGAAGCCCCGTAATTTGCCTGACGAAGCTCTCATTACAGTTTACATAAGTTCCATTCAGACCTCTCTGAGAAACAGGGCCTGGAATGCTTTCAAGAAGAAAGCTTGCTGCCCTATTTGCACAAAAACAGGACAAATAAATTCCAGGGTATATAAATTTCATAAAAGAAGTGTCTCAAAGCTTAGATTTTATAAAAGGGCATAAAAAGAAGTTAAAAAGGAATCTCATTTCCAGGAATGCCTTAGAAAAAATATAAGTTGTATATAGTGGCCAGGGGGAGCTTCAACTTTCCCTGGCCATCTGAGGGGGTTATTCTTGTGTGGATAACCACACTAATATTTAATAAGAGTTATTTCTATTTAATTCTTTGCTATTTTTATGAAGTTATATTATAAGGGAGAATATAAATAATGAGTTAGAGCACGCACAAGATAATAAGACATATCGTTTTTTACAGTGGAGTTTGAAGCGAATAACTAAGGTTTTTTAATATTAACCCATATAGAAAAACCTGCAGAGATAAAAACTGGGATTTTCGGCAAACAAAAGTTGAACGCATGAGAGGTAAGCACCCGATAAGGAATGCGGGATTTCCCTTATTGCTGAAAAATCAATAAGCTAATATACCTGTCATATATATTTTTATTTCTATCCAATTATTAATATTAATTATTTTAAATGTCCAGTTATTGCTTTGTTTCCGTTCTCGTTGCTGTAAAAGCATTTAAGTTAGAATCCGCGACTTCCAGAGAATGATTGATTCCAGTAATCGGAAGAAAACTATAGAGCAAATGGTGAATGTTTCTGGATTGGTGCCAGTAAGTAGTAAGGCGAAGAAAAAACCAAATACTCCAGTATAAAAGAAATTTTTGCCCTAATACCCTTAAAAATCGGAGACAGTATTGATGAGAAAAAATGCCAGAGATTCTGGGATTGATATTATTGGAGATGTAACCTGGGGAACGCATTTCTGCCAGTTTTATCAGACCAGGGAAGATCTAATCGATATACTTGTTCCTTACTTCAAAGCAGGACTGGAAAATAACGAGTTTTGCGTGTGGGTCACCTCACAGCCCAGGGAAATAGAAGAGGCAAAAGAGGTTCTCAAATGTGCTGTCCCTGATATTGATGACTATCTGGATAAAGGGCAAATGGAAATCATCCCCTATACTTACGGTTATCTGAAGGAGGATAATTTCGATCCGGAAGAAGCAGTAAATAACTGGGTTGAAAAAATAAACCAGGCCCTGGCAAAGGGCTATGACGGACTCAGGGCTGCAGGGAGTAATAACTGGCTGAAAAAAGAAGGCTGGAGAACATTTGTAGATTATGAAAGTAAAATAGATGCTATTATCGAGAAATATAACGTGATATCCCTATGTCCGTATTATCTCGATGTGTGCAGCGCAGCCGAAATTATTGATGTAGTCTCCAACCACCAGTTCGCTTTAATTAAAAGAAAAGGGGAATGGGAGCGAATAGAAAATTCCGGAAGGAGAAGGGCAGAAAAACAAGCTATTCAGGCTGCAAAAAATTGGGAACATACCTTTGACGCTGTGCCTGACCTGATAGCCATAATAGATGATAAATATAGAATTGTTCGTGTAAACAGAGCAATGGCGGCAAAATTGGAGTTAACGCCAGAAGAGTGCGCAGGATTAACCTGTTACCGCGTTATTCATGGAACAGAAAATCCCCCCTCTTTTTGCCCTAATGAAAAGTTGTTTAATGCAGCTGAATACACGGTAGAGTTTTTCGAAGATTGTCTTGGTGGTTATTTCTCAGTAAGTGCCTCACCGCTGCATGACCCTGAGGGAAGATTTATTGGGAGTGTTTATATCGCCCATGACATCAATGAGCGAAAACAGGAGGAGCACAGAATACGCAGATACAATCGTATCCTTGAGGGAATCAATCAGATCTTCAGTAATGCAGTGCAGGCAAAAACAGAAGAAGAAGTAGGAGAGGCGTGTCTATCTGTAGCCCTGGAAATAACCGGCAGCCAGTTTGGTTTCATTAATGCAATGGGTGCAGATGGACTGCTGCATGATGTTGCAAAAAGCGAGCTTGGGTGGGAACAATGTGTTATGTACGATAAGACAGGACATCGATGTCCACCGAGCATTTTTGCTGTCCATGGTCTTTATAGCAGTGTGATTGACAACGGGAAAGGCTTCTTTACCAATGATCCGCCGTTACATCCCGATAGTATTGGAATTCCAGACGGTCATCCCCAGATTACATCATTTCTTGGCGTGCCCCTTATCCAGGAAGGGGATACAATAGGCTTGATAGCAGTCGCAAACCGTGAGGGCGGGTATAGCAGTGAGCAGCAGGAGGATCTTGAAGCTATTACGCCTGCGGTGGTGCAGGTTCTGCAGAGAGAAAAGGCAGAGCAGAAGCGGAAACAGGCAGAGAAGGCTCTGCAAGCTAGTGAAGAACGCTACCGTTCTCTATATGAAAACAGCCTCGACGGGATTTTTCTTACAAAGCCCGACGGCACCATTCTCTGTGCAAACCCTCAGGCGTGCCAAATGTTTGGCATGACTGAAGATGAAATCATACAGACAGGAAGAGAAGGCACTGTAGTCAACGATGAGAAACTTGCGGCTGCGCTTGAGGAAAGAAACCTGACTGGACGGATGAGAGCCGAACTGATGCATAAGCGAAAAGATGGGTCAACTTTCATCTGCGATACCACCTCCAAACTCTTTGTAGATGCCGATGGCAATTTAAATTCGAGCCTGATCATTAGAGACATTTCAGAACGCAAGAAGACAGAGGAGGCTTTACGGGCCAGCGAAGAGAAGTTCCGGCAGATTGTTGAGACCGCAAACGAGGGAATCTGGTTAATTGACAGTAATGAAAAAACCACCTTTATTAACCTGAAGATGTCTGAGATGCTGGGATATAGTGTAGAGGAAATACTGGGGCAGTCTCCTCGAAATTATATATCGCCGGAGTTTCACGAAAAGTTTAATAATAGACTGCATGAGAACATAGAGAGGATTAACCAGCAGGTAGTCGATTGCAGGTTCATCCGGAAGGATGGGTCGGAACTCTGGTGCATTGTTTCCTCCAGTTCACTGTTTGATGGCCTTGGAAAATACGCAGGGTCACTTGCTATGATCGCTAACATTACCGAGCGAAAAAAAGCAGAAGAAGCCCTGAAAAAAGCGCGCGAGAATCTGGAAGAAAAAGTCAAAGAGCGCACGGCAGAGCTCGAGATGGCATATGAATCATTGAAAGTGAGTGAGACAGGTCTTGCTGAAGCTCAAAAAATGGCTCATATCGGGAACTGGGATTTGAATCTCTTAACGGGTGAAGGATACTGGTCCAGTGAGCTGTACCGTATTTTTGGGCGCAGTCCTGAGGAATCAGCCCCCTCTTATAATGAACTTTTAAATTATATACATCCTGATAATCGAGACTATGTAGATAAAAGCATCCAGAATGGGCTAAAAAAAGAACCTGAAAAGGGCATCGAGTATCGTATTGTTTTATCCAGTGGTGAAGAACGTACAGTCCATTCGCAAGCTGAGGTTATCTTTGATAAACACAGAGTCCCTGTTCGGGTGAAGGGAATAGTCCAGGATATTACTGAGCGTAAAAAAACAGAAGAAAGAATTCGGATACTGGCAAACGCTGTGGAATCTTCGAATGATGCTATTGTAACTTTATCCTTTGACGGCATGATTACCAGCTGGAACAGAGCAGCAGAACACATTTACGGTTATCCGGTCGAGGAGGTTATTGGGAAAGATGTATCAATACTTGAACCGGATAATATTAAAGGGGAAATTAAGCAGTTTTCTGAAAGGATTAAACAGGGAAAAAAGGTCCAGCACTATGAAACCTTAAGGTTAAGAAAGGACGGCACCATAATAAATGTCTCAGTAACTCTTTCTCCTGTTTTTGATCTCACGGGAAAGCTCGTGGCAATCTCAGGTATTATAAGAGACATTACTGAGCGTATCAGGGCTGAAGAAGCACTGCGCGAGAGTGAAGCACGCCTGCGCCAGTTCTATGAGTCGGATATGATAGGCGTTTTTTACTATAATCTGGACGGCTCAATCTTTGATGCTAACGACAAGTTTCTGGAAATAGTCGGTTACATGCGCGAAGACCTGCAAGCTGGAGAGATAAACTGGAACATGATGACATCCCCGGAGTATAATCCGCACGGCGGGCAGTGCATTGCTGAACTGAAAACAATTGGTGTAAAAGAACCAAAAGAGAAGGAATACATCCGCAAAGACGGCTCGCGAATACCTGTTATTGTCGGGTCAGCTACTTTCGACAAGGTGCATAATGAAGGTACAGCCTTCGTCCTTGATATTACCGAGAAAAAAAAGGCAGAGGAAGCTCTTGCAAATATCGAGGTTACCCGTAAAAAGGAAATTCATCACAGGATAAAGAACAATCTGCAGGTTATCTCTTCCCTTCTTGATCTCCAGGCTGAAAAGTTCGATAATCCGAAAGTTATTGAGGCTTTCAGGGAAAGCCAGAACCGGGTAATATCCATGGCTCTCATCCATGAGGAACTTTATAAAGGAGAAGGAACCGACACGCTGAACTTTTGTGAGTATATCCGTGAGCTGGCTGAGAGTCTTTTCCAGTCCTACAGTCTTAACAGCAAAGACATCCTCCTGAAAATGGATCTGGAAGAAAATGCTCTCTTTAATATGGATGTTGCTGTCCCTCTGGGAATAATTGTTAATGAACTCATTTCCAATTCCCTCAAACATGCATTTCAGGGCAGGGACGGAGGAGAGATCGGAATCAAACTCCGCAAGCAGGAAAACGAAAACAGGCAGAAAAATGAAGAATACAAAAAGGAAGGCGATAAAACTAATAGTTTTATTCTGACCGTCTCAGATAATGGGATTGGCGTCTCTGAAAATCTTGAGATTGAAGATCTTGACACCCTTGGCATGCAGCTGATAACCGCTCTTGTAGACCAGTTAGATGGGAAACTTGAACTGAAAAGAAACAATGGAACTGAATTCAGTATAAGGTTCAAAGTTACAGAAGAAAAATAATCGAAATACAAGTGCCAGTTCCACAACAATTAATTTGCTGAGCCCTGCATACCTATTATTTAGGTACATATCTTAACAAAATTAATGCTAATTATGACTATTAAAACTTTTTAAGATGGACTCGGCGGGATTTGAACCCGCGGCCTTTACGTTGCGAACGTAACGATCTTCCCCTGATCTACGAGCCCTTTTGATAAAAAGAGAATGTGAAAAAAGTTTTCCGGAAATTTATCCGGTCTTTTTTTCCTTCTCAGATGCGGTAAGCTTCCATAACCTGAACGTTTTCGACGCCGGAAACTTTTGCAAAGGCTTCTTCTGCAGGTTCGGTTCCACCTTCTTCGTCATTAACAATTAATGTTACAATGAGAGCCTTCAAGCCAAAAGCGATAGGCTCCTCAACAATGTCTCCGTGAAGGTCTGCCCCTGCAGGAATTACGGCTTTTATTTTATCTTTTAATTCTACAAGGTCGGTTTCAACGCTTTCTGGCATAATTTTAATTTTTGCTGCGACATCACCCATTTCTATCCCTCTTATAGTTAATATTGTCCTGTAAACCACTTTAAGCTAAGTTTACAATCTGCATCTGGATTTCCTGGCACTCTGTCCAAAATCACGGGGCTTTGAATCCGCATTTCGGGCAGGTGTATACGTTGCCCTGCTGCCTGCAGCTTGTACATCTTCCGATCTCTGCTCCGCACTGAGGGCAGGGAAACTTCACATAGCCTTTCTCCACCAGGCGGATTCCGCACGAGGTGCAGTATTCTACTTTTTCTGATGACATTTTACTTCTCCTGAATTATTCCTTATAGGTAACTGAAATGTATAACCGGTGATCAGGCGCCTTCCTTAAGCCTCATATCCGCTCTTTTTCGGCGCCTGTATAAACATCAACAAATCTGATGACATGAATGTAATGATGCTCTTTGGACACGGTTTGCTTCTCTCCCTAGTCATATACGATATACAATTTAAATATTCCCCTTTACCGACGTACATGGCACAGGCTTCCCGTAAACTGCCTGAATCACTCTTTCCGGGAATTTTCCATTTATAATTAAGCACTCCATATTGTTTTTTTGAAGGAATCCCGGAAGAGCAGAATCAATGCAGCTGTCAAAGTTTTCAGGCAAATCCGGGGTAAAAATTTCCCTTATCAGTCTTCCTTCTTTAAAAATCCCGTCAACATCCGTAGCCTTAATAAATAGGGCTCCTATCTGTTTTGCTATCCAGGCAGCAATAGTATCCGAGGTCACGCCCCAGGAATGGGGCAGAGGGTCTTCTGCCTTCAGCAGCCTGTAGGGGAAAAGAATTGAAACTCCGCATGGAAGTTCTTTTATCGAATCCGTTCCTCTTGCAAAGGTTTTATCCTGAAGATAACATGCATATTGCTCCATACCGAGTATAGCCATCCAGTGAGCCGCATCATCTCCGAGCCCAAAAGTTTTGTCAGCTCTTCTTACGGCATCAGCGAATATCCCTCCTCCGGGCACTATAAGGACAGAAAAAGGAGTTTCCCCAGGAGCAAGTTTATCAGAAGCAGTTTCCTGATCCCCGGGTCCGAACTCTTTTACCAGCCTGTTTACAATTTCCGGAGCTTCCCGGATCAGACTTCCTCCCAACTTTATTACCACTCTAACAGGTTTCATACACATTTCTTTTCCATTGTAGCCCTTTCCACTGGCAACTCTCAGTTTACTTCTTAATTATTTGGAGTACTTCTTAACTATTCAAAGCAGGTTTTTAACTATTCAGAGCAGGCTTTTTAAATTCAGTTTCCTGATGTTTCCGCTTCAAGCAAGCAGGCGGCGGCATATGCAGGAAATACCTTCGAGATCTCTTCTCCCCAGTGTCCGGCAACGGAAACACATTCAAATCCAAGCCTTTCTGCAGCTTCAATTATAAGGAATTCACCAAGACCGGCTGCTACAACTTTATTAAGCCCATTCCTCTTTGCAACTTCAGAAATGGCTTCAGCAAGGGTAGAAACCTGTCTCTCCTTCACCTGCTCTGCGATCTTGCATATTTCCTGCTCCCCGATTTCTGAAAGGTCAGCACAGACCAGCCTTGCAACTCTGCGCATGGATTCTATCCTGCTCCTGCCTGCTCCGTCAGCAGTTTCACAGGTATACATGCCTTCATCAATTTTCCCGAGTATAAGGTAAGCATCTGCCGTTGTTGCAAAGAGCTCCGAAGATGTCCTGCATATCCCTTTTTCGAGATTTACCTTTTCAAGAAGAGCTGCCAGATTTGTTCTTAGAGTGCCTGCGTATACAAGTTCACTCCGAAGAAGTCTTTCGAAATCTGTAAAGCCTGCCCTGTGCTCCCCTGATATAATCGGGATAATATCGCTTGTAGTACTGCCAACATCAACGAAAAGGCAGTCTCCGAACTCTTTCCCTATTAACCTGGCTGAGGCTGCCCAGTTTGCGGCAGCAAGTTCCCGGAGGGGATCGGTCTCAGCCTGGAATCTGCCCTGGCTGTTTATATACGAGACTTTTTCCGGGCCAAAAGCGGAATCAACGGTTTCTTTTATGAAGCGGATTCCCTGCTCTTTGTCTTCAAAGCAGTCAGCGAGTTCTCCTGTCATCACAACAGCTACTTTTTCAGGTTTCAGCCTTTGCGAGATCTCTTTTAAGACTTCCGGAAGCCGGGTGTTTTTCCAGAGCGGCAGATAATGAAGTTCCACAACAGTCCCGTCCGAGGAAGCAAGCTTTGTATTCGCCCCTCCAATATCAATCCCTATAAATTTTGAGTTCATTTCGATTCCTTTCCGTGTTTTTCCAGGTCCGTGTTCTCCAGATCTATAATAACTCTCATATTATTGTGTTTTCCCGGCTCAATTCTTCCTGAAAAGCTCGCCCAGCATATCTTTTGAAAAATGGTATTCTCCTTTTATCTGCACGAAATCAGGTAGCGTCCCGAATTTGTTCATAAGGAGAAGCTCGCCCATTTCCTCCCGCATGACTCTGCTGATACCGAATATCGAGGCTGTAGGCCTTGGATTTACATCCACGACATATGGAAGGTCAGAAAGCACAATATCCACACCCACATATCCAAAACAACCAAGGCATTTTACCGCAGAGATTGCAGTCTTATAAAGTTCTTCTTTTCTGGAAGTACGATAGGGGGTCAGGCTGCCGTTATATTTTATGCCCGAATTTGCGGTTCTCTTCAAACTTTCCTCTTCTCCTTTACCGTGTTCATGAAATTCGATAAACTGACGGTTCACGGTAAGCGGAAGCGGTTTTTTTCCTGCAATAAGGCTTACACTGAGATGTTCCCCTTCAATGTATTCGCTTGCTATAAACTCGCAGGTATTTTCAAACTCTGTAACAAGATATGTTGCCTCTGCCCCGCATCCGAACCTCGGCTTTATAACGTATTTTTCACCTTTTTCCGCTTCCTGTATAATTTCAGGAGCATTAATTCCTGCTTTTTTCAGGATTTCAGTGCACAGGAGCTTATCTGCACATCGGGCTGCAGAGGCTGGAGAGCACCCAAGGTTTACGGTATTCTCTTCAAGAATCCTGTTCAGTTCAGGAAGCAGTCCGTCAGGAGCAATGAGCAGTCCGGCGTCGCATTTCTTTGCTTCCCGTTCAATTACCTGCCCGAAGTTTTCAGCAGTTGATTTCAATGCCGTGCCTGTACCGATTTCAGTGCCCGCAGAAGGATAACATACCTCATGTCCTGCGCGGACAAAGCTTTCGGCAAGCGTTTTCAACATAGCTGCCCCTTCAGGAATAAGGGATTTTTCAATATCCGTACCAACAGCGAATTCTGCAATCAGGATTTTCATTGGAAAAGAAAAAACAGGTCATTTTATATTATTTTTTGTCTCGCCCGAATTACGCCTCGGGAGTACGCGGTCCTTTTCACTCGCTTCGCTCCCCGAATTGCGCCTCGGGAGTACGCGGTCCTTTTCACTCGCTTCGCTCGCTCAAGAGGACTAATTTTTGGGTTGAGATAAAACCGAGTCCCGTCTCGGGAGGGCGGGGTCCATTCTGCCACAAATTACGCCTCGAGATAGAAAAATAATAGATTTTTCTTGTAGTTGCGATTACATTACAACAGTATGCAGGCCTTTCGCTGGCTCTGCTCGCTCAAGAGGACTAATTTTTGAATCTGAGAAATGAATTTAGTTCAAGAGGAATAATTTGGAAGTTGAGAACAAATTAACTTACGGAAGGCTGCTTTGAATTTTATTGAGTTAATTAGCTTAAAAGGACTGATTTATAGATTAACGTTAACGAGATGCTCTTAAGAGGCTATTTGATTTATTTCAATCAATTATCTTCAACTTCATCCTGGTTTTGCGGAAAAGATGCAAATAGACTGACGCCAGGTCCGAGATGTATATTTTAAAGATCCTGCATGGAGAAGAGAAAATATCTTTCCTTTTCCTTTGGCAGGCTGCCAGTCGGACGGGGAGGCGGGAGAGTTCTCGGGTAAAATGAAAAAATCATCAGATGGCATGGGAATTTTATCGAGTTAGACAGGACAGGGAACGGAGCAAAGGAAAGTTGTGTTAACAAATTTATGAAAGAATGTGACGGAAAAAAGAAAATTAAATAACCGGGCTGAAATTTAAGTAAAGGTTTATATAATTTATATAGTTTATAGCTTAAAAAGTAAACACATAATATAACGGTGGCTGGTAAAATTAACAGCAGAAACCCAAATTCTCAGTCTTTGTTTGAAAATCCTTTTGTCAAGACCCTTGCTGTCGCGCTGCTTATGGGTATATTCCTGGTTGACATGGGGCTCGGGTTGTTTGATGTATTCTCTTCGAAATCGAGTCCTTTGCCTTCGGCATTTGTGCTTATGATTTTTGCCGTGATGTTTATCGGCGGCATGGTCTTTTATGAGAAACAGGGGCTTGATACTTTGAGTTCCGTCGTAGCAGGAGCGTTCGCAGGTATCGGGCTTTCTTTCGTGTTTATCACTCTGGTCGGAGGCGTTCAGTTTGCTCTGGGAGGAGGCATTTCCGCTCTTGGGTGGGAACAGGTAATCTCGGCAGTTGCGGCCTGCATGATTGCAGGTATAATAATGATTAAAGTACTATCTCATAAACTTGAGAACCACTCTTACTGATTTTTCTTTTTTTCTTCCTTTTAAAGAGGATCTATTATCCGGGAGACAGAAAAATATTTATAGAATTACAAACAATCACAGATCAGGACGAGCGAAACCGTTAGAATAATTTCATGGGGATTGATACATGAAAAAGTCCAGTAAAAAGGAAAATATGGATTCCAAAGAAGAAAAACAGACAAAAGCTGAAAATTCCGAAGCCCGGAATTCTGAATCTTCGGCTCGAGAAGCCGTTGAAACAACAGTGAGTCCTGAAAACGAACCTGTAAGTACCGAGGCTGAGAAAAGCCCGGAAACTGCTTGCGGGGAAGAAAACGAACTTCTCAGGGACCAGCTTTTCCGGCTTGCAGCGGATTTTGATAACTTCAGAAAACGGACCGCCCGTCAGATGGAAGAAAACCGGAAAGCTGTACTTGAACAGGTGCTCCTTGACTTTGTCGAAGTAACGGATAACTTCGACCGCGCCCTGAAATCTGCACGGACTGCAGAGGATATGGGTTCAATAGTAAGCGGAATCGAACAGCTTTCAAAACAGTTTTTCTCTATCCTTGAAAAGTACGGGCTTGAAAGGGTAAAATGCGAAAAAGCAGGCGAGTTTGACCCTCACAGGCATGAAGCTATCCAGCACGTAGAAACCACAGAGGTTCCGGACAATACTATTGTTGATGTTTATAAACAAGGATATACTTTGAACGACAGGGTCGTCAGGCCAGCTCTTGTTTCTGTAGCAAGAAATCCTGACGAGACAGAGAAATAAAGAGCCAGAGCCAGTTATTTGAAATTCTATAAGTAACAGAAGAACTTTATTAAATAACTTGAATTACTAATTTAGCAGGAAATAATTTTAATTTCCCAGGCTAAATAATTTGGCTAAATCAAACTAAGTAATTATTGAATTTGAGTAATTAAACTGATCAATAGAAGTTAGACTAATACAGAACTTAAACTGATCAACAGAATTCATTAATCAGACTCAACCAACTTATTAAATATTTTACCAGGCGGTTCAGCCGGAAATTAACTTCAATCTAACAAAAGCTATCAGGAATCCAAATACAATTTGATAATTTATTAGAGGAAACGACATGGCAAAAATACTGGGTATTGACCTTGGTACTACCAATTCATGTGTGGCAGTGATGGAAGGCGGAGAAGCTGTCGTAATCCCGAATGCCGAAGGCAGCAGGACAACTCCTTCAGTTGTTGGGTTTTCCAAGAAAGGAGAGAAACTCGTGGGACAGGTCGCAAAGCGGCAGGCTATTTCAAACCCGGAGAACACCATTTATTCCATCAAAAGGCACATGGGAGAAGCCAATTACAAAGTTACGCTTAACGGAAAGGCGTACACCCCGCAGGAAATCTCTGCAATGATCCTCCAGAAGCTCAAAACAGATGCTGAAGCTTATCTTGGAGAGACACTCAAACAGGCTGTCATTACAGTCCCTGCTTACTTCAACGATGCACAGAGGCAGGCTACAAAGGACGCAGGAGCAATTGCAGGGCTCGAAGTCCTGAGAATTATAAACGAACCCACAGCTGCATCCCTTGCTTACGGGCTTGACAAAGCAGACGTGGACCAGAAAATCCTTGTCTACGACCTCGGAGGCGGAACCTTTGACGTATCTATTCTGGAACTCGGAGGCGGAGTCTTTGAAGTAAAATCCACAAGCGGGGACACTCATCTGGGAGGAGATGACTTCGACCAGCGCATTATAGATTACCTTCTTGCAGAATTTAAGAAATCGGAAGGAATCGACCTTTCCAGAGACAAGGCTGTGCTCCAGCGCCTGAAAGATGCCGCTGAAAAAGCCAAAATCGAGCTTTCCGGAGTCGCAAGCACAAACATCAACCTCCCCTTCCTGACAGTAGGCACTGACGGTGAGCCAAAGCACATGGACATTGACCTGACCAGAGCCCAGTTCCAGAAAATGACTGAGGACCTACTGGAAAAGACACTTGTATCCATGCGCCGGGCACTCAGCGATGCAAAGCTTACACCAAACGACCTTGACAAAGTGATCCTTGTAGGAGGAGCAACAAGAATGCCTGCAGTAGTTGAACTTGTGGAAAACTTCACAGGCAAGAAGCCCTACAAGAACATCAACCCTGACGAGGCAGTTGCAATCGGTGCAGCCATTCAGGCAGGAGTCCTCGGCGGAGAGGTAAAAGATGTCCTCCTGCTCGACGTTACTCCCCTTACTCTGGGTATCGAGACTCTCGGAGGTATTGCGACCCCTCTCATCCAGAGGAACACTACCATTCCGACCAAAAAGAGCCAGATCTTCTCAACTGCTGCTGATAACCAGCCTTCGGTCGAGATTCATGTGCTTCAGGGAGAGCGTGGAATCGCTTCCGAGAACAAGACCCTGGGAAGGTTCACCCTTGACGGAATACCCCCGGCTCCGAGAGGCATACCGCAGATCGAGGTTACCTTCGACATCGACGCAAACGGCATTCTGCACGTAAGTGCAAAGGACCTGGGCACAGGCAAGCAGCAGTCCATTTCCATCCAGAAGCCTGGCGGACTTACAGATTCCGAAATCGAGCGCATGGTCAAAGATGCAGAACTGCACGCCGAAGAAGACAGGAAGCGAAAGGAAGAAGTCGAGACCAGAAACAATGCCGAAGCTCTTATCAATGCTGCGGAAAAGACCATAAAGGAAGCAGGAGACCTGGCAACAGAGGACCAGAAGTCAAAAGTCAATGCCGCAATTGAAGACCTGAAGAAAGCCCTTGAAGGCAAGGACGCAGAAGATATTAAGGCAAAGACCGAAGCCCTTCAGGAAACCGTATACCCGATCTCAACAGCCATGTACCAGAAAGCCCAGCAGGCTCAACAGGCTGCAGGTGGCGCAGGCGCAGAAGGTGGCCCTGACGCAAGAGGTCCTGATGAAAATGTTGTTGACGCTGACTACGAAGTAGTTGACGACGAAAAGCGTAAGTAATTGAAGAAGAATTAACACTAACAAAAATCGCCTGGGAATTCCCGGGCACGACCGGAAACCTGGTTTCAGGTTCCGCTCCTTTATTTTTTTAAAACAACAGGGAATCCTGATGGCTACCAAACGTGATTATTACGAAATTCTCGGATTATCCAAAGACGCTTCAGTCGAAGACATAAAAAAGACATACCGGAAGCTTGCCCTGCAGTACCATCCTGACAGAAACAAAGATCCAGGGGCTGAGGAAAAATTCAAGGAAATATCCGAGGCTTACGCCGTTCTTTCAGATACAGAAAAAAGGGCTCAGTACGACCGCTTCGGACATGCCGGAATAGACAACCAGTACAGTGCGGAAGACATCTTCCGGGGCGCGGACTTCGGCGGGTTCGGAGACATTTTCGAAATGTTTTTCGGAGGCGGCAGAAGAGGCGGACCCATGAGTCCAAGGAGGGGCTCGGATCTTCAGTACGACCTTTATGTAACTTTTGAAGAAGCTGCTTTCGGAGTCCGAAAGGATATCGATATTCCAAGGACTGAAAGGTGTTCTGCCTGTTCAGGCACAGGGGCAAAACCGGGCACAAGCCCAAAGCGCTGTCCTACCTGTAGCGGCACAGGGCAGATTCGTACCACCCGTTCGACTCTCGGAATGCAATTCGTGAGCACCACAACCTGCAGCACCTGTCACGGCAGGGGCCAGATAATCGAGACTCCGTGCCCTGTATGCAGCGGTGCGGGCAGAGTACGGAATAAGAGAAAAATAACAGTCAATGTGCCTGCAGGAGCAGACTCGGGTATGACCCTCAGGCTCAGCGGGGAAGGAGATGCAGGAGAACCTGGAGCACCTGCCGGAGACCTTTATATCGTTATCCATGTGATGGAACACAGGTATTTCAAGAGGGTCGATTATGACGTAATCTCCGAATTGCCGGTATCCTTCACACAGGCTGCGCTCGGAGCAGATGTGATGGTAGATACCCTTTACGGCCAGGTCAAAATGAACATTCCTTCCGGAACCCAGACCCATTCCGTATTCAGGCTCAAAGAGAAAGGCATACAGCGCCTGCACGGGCACGGCAAAGGAGACCAGCTCGTCAGGGTAATAATCAAGACTCCCACAAAGCTTACTCAAGAACAGAAAGAACTTCTTCGCCAGTTCGAATACCTGAGCAATGGGAAAAAGACCGAAGCAGAGGAAAGGAACAGGCCTGAGAAACAAAAAAGCGAAAAATCCAAGAAAAGCAAAGGACTTTTTGAAAAGGTAAAGGACGCTTTTGAAGGTTGAATGTAAGCCTCTGCTAACATTCGCCTGTTTATCCATATTTTTTACGGCTTCTACGTCTTTTTCCTTTTAAACCTTTTTTTGTTATAATTCTTCATACAGGATTCTTTTTATATTCAGATTGTTTCCTGTACAGGAGGCCTGAAAAACATTTATATATACCTTTTTAATTCTATGTGTAAGAACCATAGTTATTTCATAAAAGCATAGGCTTGAAAGATCCTGGTTTGCAAAACGTTCAATTCCCAGAGATGGTCAATACGCTGAGAAACACTACTTTAACTCATTACGTGTCTGGCAGCAAATTAAATTTCGATATTATGCCTTGTAACTTCTTTTTATTTATTTTTGCATTACTTAATTTGATTTTAATTACTTCTACTCTATCAATTTTTACCCCGGTTACTCTGACCTTAATCCTTTTCATTTCAGTACTTTTTATTTCAATCCTTTTCATTTCAGTTCTTTTTATTTCAATCCTTTTCATTTCAATTCATTTCATTTCAGTCAATATTATACTGGTAAAGCCTGTGATCATCGCTTTTTGTATAAGAATTCCTGCAGTGGTAGAATCGTTAAAAACAGTTTTTTTGAAGGTGTTCTATGAAGGCTGTAATTATTGGTGCAGGGGAAGTAGGCTATCATATTGCAAAAGCCCTCTCCCCTAAAAACGATGTTGTAATTATAGAGAAAGATGAAGAAGCAGCAAAAAGGGCAGACGAACTTGACGTGCTCGTAATTCAAGGGAATGGAGCAAACGCAGAAATTCTTTCAAGAGTGCTTCAGAATGCTGATCTTCTTGTAGCTGTCACAGGCATTGATGAGGTTAATATCGTTGCCTGCATGACTGCAAAGCTTATTACAAAAAACAAAAACGGCTGGAAGGATACAAAAACAATAGCAAGGGTCAGCAACCCCGATTACATAGATTCGCCTGTTACATCAAGGGCTCAGGTTGGAGTTGACCTTATGATCTGTCCTGAACTTGCACTTGCTTCGGAAGTAGCTGATATACTCTCAAGCCCTTCCGCAATAGACGCGGAAATGTTTGCCGAAGGAAAAGTCAAGATGACCGAATTTGCAATAAGCCCCGGAAGCAAACTTGTTGGGAAGCAGATGCAGGACCTCAGGCTTGCAGACTCCTGCATCGTCAGTGCAGTATTCAGGGAAGACGAAATAATTATTCCTCACGGAGATGATTTAATCAAGGCAAATGACCACATGGTGGTTGTGGGCAAGCCGGAAGCAATGGAAGACCTTGAGAGCGTTTTCGGGAGTGAAGTGACTCATAGGACCAGGATCCTCCTTATTGGATGCGGGATTGTAGGCTTATATCTGGCCAAACTGATCGACAGGGAGGAAAATGCCGACCTCAGGATTATTGAGCAAAGCAAAAGCCGCTGCATAGAGGTTGCCGAGATACTTGAAAACGCCCTTGTGCTCAATGGGGACGGTACTGACGTCGGTCTTCTAAGGGAAGAAAATATTGAGGATATGGACGTTGTTGTTGCGATTACTGACAGCGATGAAAAGAACCTGCTCTGCGCCCTGCTTGCAAAACAGCTTGGGGCGAAAAAAGTGATTGCAAGGGCGGACCGTTCGGATTACCTGCCTCTTTTTGAGATGGTCGGTATAGATATGGCTGTAAGCCCAAGGGAAGCAACCGTAAATGAAGTCCTCAAGCTTACCATGGGGAAAGGAATACAGACACTCACAACCATCGAAGGCGAGAGAGCTGAGATTATAGAATATACAGCATCCGATAAATCCAGGATTGTAGGCAAACCTTTAAACAAAGTAAAGTTCCCTAAAGGATCTCTTATCAACATGGTAGTGCGCGGACAGGAAACTATAATACCGAGAGGAGATTTCATAATCAGTGAAGGAGACCGTGTAGTCATATTCTCAATGGCTTCAGCTGCTTCTGAAGTAGAAAAGTTCTTCAAGTAAGCTCTTCGGGACAGGAGTTTTTATGCATAACAAAGCTGTTTTTAATGCTTTGGGGAAAATTCTGGTACTTCTGGCTTTTACAATGCTTGTTCCACTTTTAGTGGCTTTATATTATCATGAGCCACTGAAACCATTCATTGTTTCCATTCTCATAACTCTCTTTGTTGGTTTGTTCCTTACAAGCATTAAAAGCAGCGTAGAATGGCAGCAGAAAGAAGCTCTTGCCATTGTAGCTCTTACGTGGCTTTCAGCAGCTATTTTTGGTGGAATTCCTTTCCTTTTTGAGGGAGTGCCCTTTATTGACGCCGTATTTGAAACAATGTCAGGTTTTACTTCAACAGGTTCGACAATTTTTGTGGATATTGAGAGCCATTCAAGAAGTCTTCTTTTCTGGCGGTCTTTTACACAGTGGCTGGGCGGCATGGGAATTATCGTGCTCTTCATAGCAATCCTGCCTAAGCTCGGAGTCGCAGGCCGCCAGCTTTTCCGGGCTGAAGCCCCTGGCCCTACCGAAGACAAGCTCAAACCAAGGATAAAAGATACGGCAAAAATCCTGTGGGCACTTTATATCCTGATTTCCGCAATTGAAGTTCTTGCACTGATGCTTGCAGGGATGTCCATGTATGATGCCCTTACTCATACTTTTGCAGGCATGGCCTGTGGAGGTTATTCCCCATATAACCTTGGAATTGAAGCGTTTAACAGCCCTCTTATAGAATTTATTCTCACTTTTTTTATGTTTGCAGCAGGAGCAAACTTTGCACTCTATTACAGGGCGATTTTTGTTGACAAGAACTTTCTTCTTAAAGATGAGGAGTTCAGGACCTATACCTTTATTCTCCTGGGGTTTGCAGGCCTGCTCACTCTGATTCTGTACAAAGATATGGAATTTTCCCTTTTCAACTCTTTCCGCTATGCCATATTCCAGATTACGTCTATCATGACAGCTACGGGTTTTGCTTCAACCGACTTTAACCTGTGGACAGATTCTGCAAAGGTTCTGGTTTTTGCAGTCATGTTCATAGGAGGCTGTGCAGGTTCTACGGGCGGAGGCCCGAAAGTTGTGCGTTTTCTGCTGGTGTTAAAGTATGCGAGGAGAGAATTGTTTAAATTTGTTCACCCAAGACTTATCAGGCCAATCAAATTTAACAATAAAGCAGTGCCTGATGATATCATTCAGTCCATAATGTCTTTTATTGTGATCTATATCTTAGTTTTTATCTTCAGCGCAATGCTCCTGACTTTACTTGGCGTCGATATGATCAGTTCTGCCACTGCTTCGATTGCGACTCTCGGGAATATAGGGCCCGGTTTTAACGTAGTCGGGCCTATGGCAAACTTTGCAGCACTTCCTCCATTGGGAAAAATTATACTTATAAACAATATGTGGGTCGGCAGGCTTGAAGTTTATACTGTACTTGTACTCTTTACAAGTGATTTCTGGCATTCCTGAATGAATTTTTTACAGACTCGGGAAAGATGCTCCTGATTTTTCAGGATTCCTTTTCTCGGCTCCTGTTTTCCGATAATGAATATAAATCTTTAATCCTTAACAACTATGTTTAACTTCTATCGGTCTCAATTTTTCATCTTTAATTTCTTTTTCATTTTTTTTACATTACATTATTTGTTAGAAATTCCCCTTGCCGCGAATTCATTTTCCAAAGACTACTTAAGCAAGCAAGAGCAATTTTATCTGGAAACGGTCTTTTCTTCGAGGAAATCTCATGAAAGCGGTGGTTATCGGCGCAGGTGAAGTTGGATATCATATAGCAAAGTTTCTTTCCCTCACACATGATGTGATTGTCATAGAAAACGATGAAGATGCCCTGAAAAGGGCGGATGAACTGGACGTTCAGGTAGTGGAAGGAAACGGCGCAAATGCGGATATTCTGGCAAGTGTCCTTCCTGATGTGGATATCCTCGTTGCTGTCACAGGAGTAGATGAGGTTAATATCGTTGCCTGTATGACTGCAAAGCTAATCTTAAGGTCCCATCCGGGCTGGAAAGAAACGAAAACTATTGCCAGGGTCAGCAACCCTGACTACATAGATGTGCCTGTTACATCCAGAGCTCAGGTAGGAGTGGATGTTATGATATGTCCTGAACTCGCTCTCGCTTCTGAAGTTGCTGATGTGCTTTCCAATCCTTCTGCAATAGACGCGGAAATGTTTGCCGGAGGAAAAGTCAAGATGACCGAGTTTGCCATCCGTCCTGACAACAGGCTTGTCGGAAGGCACATGTATGACCTCAATCTCGATGACTGCTGCATTGTCAGTGCTATTTTTCGGGATAACGAAATAATAATCCCGCGTGGTGATGATTTGATTAAAGCAAACGACCACGTGGTAGTCGTGGGCAAGCCCAGGGGCATGGAAGACCTGGAGAAGGTTTTCGGGAACGTAGAGCCGCATAGGAATAGAATTCTCCTGATAGGATGTGGAATTGTAGGTTTTTACCTCGCCAAGATTATAGATAAAGATGAGAATTCGGATCTCAAGATAATCGAATACCGGAAAAGCCGCTGCATAGAAGTTGCCGAGATGCTGGAAAATGCCCTTGTGCTCAATGGGGACGGTACCGATGTTAACCTTCTCAGGGAAGAAAGTATTGAGGATATGGACGTTGTTATTGCGGTCACTGATAACGATGAAAAAAACCTTCTCTGTTCCCTGCTTGCAAAGCAAATGGGTGCCAAGAAAGTAATAGCAAGGGCTGACCGCTCTGATTATGTGCCTCTTTTTGAAATGGTGGGGATCGACATTGCAGTAAGCCCGAGAGAAGCAACGGTAAATGAAGTTCTTAAACTTACCATGGGAAAAGGCATAGAAGCTCTTGCAACACTTGAGGGTGAAAAAGCGGAAATCATTGAGTACACTGCATCAGGGCAATCAAAAATTGTGGGAAAGCCGCTCAGCAGGATTAAATTCCCTAAAGGTTCAATCGTTACCATGGTGGTTCATGGTGACGATGTCATTATCCCCAGAGGAGATTTTGTGATCCGGGAAGGGGATAGAGTTATTGTCTTTGCTCTTTCTTCCGCTGTCAGGTCTGTTGAAAAATTATTTAAATAAAGAACAAATACGAACTTTCTCTTCCGCTGCCCCTGTAGAAAAATGTTTCAGTAAGATATAAATATTAATAAATTAAAAAAGTTCTAGGCTGCAAAAACAGAGGATAGACATGAACATAAAAATTGTATTTTACGTGCTTGGCGGTTTACTCAGGCTTCTCGGGATACTCATGGCCATTCCTCTGGGAGTTGCGTACTATTACGGGGAAAGCATAACGCCTTTCCTTGTATCTATAATAGTAACCGTTCTTACCGGCCTGATCCTGCTCTCATACAAAACAGATGAAGAATGGATGCGCAAAGAAGGATTTGCAATCGTCGGTCTTGGCTGGCTCGCTGTTGCAGTCTTCGGATCAATCCCTTTTATGCTTGAAGGAATTTCTCCACTCAACGCCCTCTTTGAGTCCATGTCTGCCTTTACCACAACAGGCTCGACGATCCTTACCGATATAGAAAGCTATCCGAAAGGTATCCTTTTCTGGCGAGGTATGATGCAGTGGCTGGGAGGTATGGGTATTATCGTGCTTTTCATTGCTATCCTGCCAAAATTCGGAGTTGCAGGCCGCCAACTCTTCCGGGCTGAAGCCCCGGGTCCGACTGAGGATAAGCTGAAACCAAGAATCAGGGAAACCGCAAGGATCCTGTGGATGGTCTATTTTGTAATTTCATTTGCTCAGGTCATTGCCCTCCTGCTTGCAGGGCTCTCACTGTATGACGCAGTAAATCATACTTTTACCACAATGGCTTGCGGAGGTTTCTCAAACTATGGGCGAAGTATTGAAGCTTTTAACAGTCCTCTGGTAGAGTTCATAATAACTTTTTTTATGTTTGCAGCAGGGGCGAACTTTGCCCTTCACTACAGAGCGATTTATGTTGACAAGAACTTTCTTCTTAAAGATGATGAATTCAGGTTCTATACCGCTCTTGTCCTTTCGGCAACCGGGCTTTTAACCCTGCTGCTCTACCGCGATCTCGGTACAGGCCTTTTTGATTCGTTCAGGCTTTCGATCTTTCAGGTAGTTTCCATAATGACCACTACCGGATATGCCACAACAGACTTTAACCTCTGGTCCGAGTCTGGAAAAATGGTACTTTTGCTTGTTATGTTTATTGGCGGTTGTGCAGGGTCCACAGGTGGAGGCATTAAGGTTGTGCGTATCCTTATGCTCCTCAGGCACGGAAGAATAGAACTTTTTAAGGCACTTCACCCGAGAGCCGTAAAAAGTGTAAAATTTAATAATAAAAATGTGCCGGATGAAGTAATAAATTCCATATTTTCTTTTGTGGTAATTTATCTTCTTATCTTTATATCAAGCGCCCTTATCCTTTCGGTACTGGGTATGGATATTATAACTTCTATTACTGCCTCCATAGCTACTCTGGGGAATATAGGCCCTGGCTTTAATGTTGTAGGCCCCATGGCTTCTTTTGACCCGATTCCTCCTCTGGGGAAATTAGTCCTGATTGCAAATATGTGGATTGGAAGGCTTGAAGTCTATACAGTTATTTTATTATTTACGCCAGAATTCTGGAACAAATAATTCCTTAAAAATAAATAATTTTTTAAAATCAAATAACATGAGAAAGCATGGATTTAGAAAAACAGGGCTTGCATAAAAGCTTTATAAAAAAATCGAAAATCAAGTAGAAAGAAAAAAATAGAATCAAATAAAATAAAATAAAATCAAATCATATCAAATAAAATCAAATAAAATAAAGTGGAAAAAATCAAATAAAATCAAATAGAATAGAATAAAAAATGCCTGAAGAACAGGCATCGAAAATTATGTTTTGCTTTTTATTACTTCCTTTGCTGCATCCTTGAAAAGCACACGGAGATCCCAGAGAAGCTTTTTATTGGCTCTGAAAAGGGCCTGAAGCAGGTCAAGAAGACTCATTCTCTCGAATTTAACGTCTTTTAATGAATAGGCAAGAGAGTCAAGGTCAGCGTCAGTAAGGTTGATAAAGCAGTTCTTTACGATAAGGCTCATATCGATGTCATGCCCTACTGTAGCCCTCCATTTTTTCTCATATACCTCTTCAAGCTTTTCAAGAGAGACGTCTCCTGCAGATATGGCTTCATAAGCGGCTTCTCCAGCCAGTTTCCCTGCATCCATAGCATTTAATATCCCTCCGCCTGTGATCGGGTCTGACTGGCGTGCAGCGTCTCCTACAAGCATGAGCCCGTTAACTGAGGTTTTCTCAATGCTGCCTGATACCGGAACTCCGCCAAAAACCATCTCGACTACACGGGCATCAGGGAACCTGTTTTGCAGGAATTTATCCAGATAATCGACAGGCCTGGGCTTGAATTTTCCCATTTTGCTCCCGATGATACCTATACCCACATTGGCTTTGCCCTCTCCTTTAGGAAAAACCCATACATAGCCTCCGGGTGCGATTTCGCTTCCTATGTAGAACTCGCAGTATTCCTGGTTTACATCCGCACCTGCTATTAGATACTGGGCACAGGTCTCGATATCTACGGGTTTCAGGGCTGTATCAATTCCTGCCCATCTGCCCACTTTTGACTCGACTCCGTCAGCCCCGATTACTATTCCGGCACGCACCTCATACTCTTTTCCGAGATGCATAAGTCTGGCTCCTTTTACGAAGTCGTCTTCAATGATAAGACCTGTAGCTCTTGTTTTTACCCGGACTTCCGCCCCGGCGGCGGCAGCCTGCTCCGCAAGAGCGCGGTCAAAGACCTTTCTTTCAAGCACATAGCCGACCTCTCCCCCGGAGATTTCTTCAGCCATCTCTATTTTAGTACCGTTCGGAGAGAAAATATAGGAGCCTTTAAGGTCAGCACAGATCCACCGCTTATCAATTTCTACATGTTTTTTAAGGTACTCTTTGTTAACACCTTCGGCACAGCGTACAGGATCACCTATTTCCTGGCGTTTTTCAATTAAAAGTACATCAAGTCCTTTTTCTGCAGCTGTTTTTGCAGCAATGGAACCTGCAGGACCGGCTCCTATAACCAGTACATCATACCTGTCCTTCATTTCATTACCTCGATTGCTCCCACAGGGCAGATGCGATCACATATCCCGCACACGATACAGACACTTTCATCTACTTCAATCCAGGTTTCTACAAGTTCGAGTGCTCCTTTAGGGCAAACTCCCACACAGGCCCCACAATATCCACACTTATATCTGTTTATGTTGATGCTCACCAGCTCACCTGTCAAATTTAAAGGCAAATCACGATATTTACAGCATATACTGTATTAGACAGAAACATTCAGTGTAAATAGAAAGGCCTGAAAACGCGATGCCATACTATTTAAACTGAGGAATCAAACATATTTTTGGAAGTTTGATTTAAATTATATTTTAAAGTTATATAATTCATTGATAAAGATTTTTCCAGCCTTCCAGGCTCTTCCTGTATTACTAAAATCTCCATTTCAGGAAGATAAGGCTCGAATCAAGATTGATTTGTTTAAGGCGTTTACTCTTGTGAATAGTTTCCACAATTAATGCATTTATCTACTTTAAAGTTATTGGCTCTATCACGCTGGCGCGTTCAGTATATTCAGTATGAAATTTTCTTCCAGCGAATCCTGTATTAATCTAACAATATTATATATCTATAAATTATATTTCTTGCTTTTTAAAGGGAACTGCTGCGATTCAATTTTTTGAATAAGAACGTAAAACCTGTTTCATCATTCACAAGTAATAACAGTTCTGAATCAATAATTCTAAACTATTTTCGTACAAGTCCAGTTTTTTGAAGACACTGACCTTCTAATGAAATTTTTCTTTCGATCCCATCCGAAGCTCTAGCCCTCCTTTCTTACGACATACTCGGCAAGGAGATCAATAAAAATATCCATGATTTCCGGAAAATCATCTTCCTCGATTTCGTTCCTGAAATGGATGATAGAAAGAACTGCCTGTGTTGTTTCGGCAAGAATCCTGGCTGGTTTGTCAACTAAAAGGCCAGCTGCTGACCATTCTTCGAAAAAAGGAAGAATCGTTTCCACATTATCTCTGCAAATTTTTTTGATTTCTTCCTCTGAAGACCGGAGAATTTTCAGTTCAAGGTGTTCTTTCTCGATGAAAACTTTTCTCCATATGGGGTGGCTATTAACGATATTAAGCACATGCTGAAGATAAGCTCTGATTGCTTTATCGGGTTCAGTCCTGTATTTAAGGAAAGAGTTTTCCAGTATGCTTTCCCTTAAAGCTTCCTGCTCCTCTTTAAAAACCTGCAAAAAGAGATCTTCTTTGCTATCAAAAAAGGAGTAAAAAGAACTTTTGGAAATACCCAGCCCCTCGGTAAGATCCTCTACGCCGGTTTTCTTAACTCCGTACCTGGCAAAGCAGTCCTTTCCGCGGTCTATAATATTTCTTTTTATGATCTCTCTTTCTTCATTCGTAAAAGATCTCAGTTGCTCACCTCTTCAGGGAATAAACTCCCGGGCCTATCAGGATTGTTATGGATTTATCGATTAAGAACTGAAAACTAATAATATCAGTGAATAATTGATTTTTTTGTTCATAGCTTAATTTATAGTAATTTATTTAAAACTTTTGACACTCGAATTTCTCTTTTCGGGTTTCTCTTTCCCAATTATGTTTCCGAGCTCACTGTTCTTTCCGGGTTTCGCGCAGGAATTGCAGGAAATCGAAGATTTCCTGGTAATTTCGATGTCATCACAACAGGAATATGTACTCTTCATTCGTCTACTCGCTCAGGAGGATTATTTTAAATTTATAATTTTAACAATGAATAAGGTCAAGAAACCTCAATCCAGTTTAAGATAAAAACAAAAAAATAAAAAAAGATTTAACTGGTAATTCAAATAAAATCAGCCAAATAATGGAATAACGTTAAATATCGATGATTTAGAAAAAAAAATGAGGTTTAGTTATACCTCTTGAAATAGAATTTAATCCTGATCCAGTTTGACTTTCCTGGAAAAAAGAACACTTTTAACTCATGCTGTAAGAGCGTTGCTCACCTGCCCTTTTATTTCATAAAGGCTCTGGCGTGAGTCAGGGAAATAAAAACGTTCCAGCAGAATCTTTTCTTCCTTGAGCCTGCTCAATGCGTATCTGACTGTACGTGAAGGAAGAATTGTTTCACGAATTATATCTTTCTGTGTCATCTGCCCATTTGCTTCAAGCGTCTTAAACACCAGTTTTGCAGACGGAGGCAGTTTCTCGAGTTTTTCGTAGCTAATTTCATCCGGATTACTGTTTACAGATTCATTATCAACAAAAACGATCCCTCATTGTGAATCACCATCTCCATAAAAGGACTCCTTCTTTTGGCTCTGTAGAAATCCTCGGAGATGAAAAGTATTCATTAATTTGAACTGAATGGACTGAACTCTTTTTATGGATTAATTTTCGGTTTATTGCAACCTATTTAGATAGGTTTTCTACAGAGCCCTTCTTTTTAAACCTTTTGGCTCAAACCCAGTAAGCAAGTACAAAAGGGATAATTTATTCTCTAATTGAGCAAAAAAGTATTCTTATCTATTGTTGTATTAGTACAAATATACTGTAAAGTATCCCTGAATAGAAATCTCAGGTTTATTGCTTTTGGATTTTTCTTAGTATTGGAAAACGCCTGGTAATTAACTAACTGAGAAATTAGCTAAGATTCAATTCACAATTGTGAATTATGCATACTTCTTAATTTATAAAAACATTGTGTTCTCACACTGCGATCTGGACTTGAGTACTGTAAAATATCCTGAAGAGTTTTATTTAATCCTGAAAAATGACTGATAAGCAATGATCTGGCTGTATGTTTGCTCAGGAAAAGAAAAAAAGGGTTAAAATTTCAATGTCATCCTTGATATCGCAGGTTCTGGGTGGAGAGTCACACAAAGAAGGAGATTTATCAAATTAAAAATAAGTGTTCGTGAAAAAGTTAAGAGTTAAAGTTAATGATCTGAAAATTATAGCTCTATCCTGAAGATAGGGAACATAGAGGCTATCATCGTGGACAAATATACAATGTCCTTTTAGTTGAAGAGCGCGTAATTTTTGGATAAAAGAAACTTTACGAGTTTTGCAATAATATTTCTAGCTTCTGAATTCTATCGAGTTGCTTGAACAGGTAACGGTTATACTCAATGTCTGAGTCTATCTTCATTTTGACTTCTTCCCTTGAAGGGTGCATGATCCAGTTCCTGAATTTATCAAGGCCTCCGAATTGTTCAACATCTCTTATCGACAAACCATGTTTTTGCTTAAAAGCATCATAATTTTTCAGGGCTACCAGGTAATCGTAAAAGCTGCACTCTTCAAAAACAGAGAGTTCATATACCTTATTTTGTGACCTGCACTTGGGTTTTGCAAGTTCTATAAATTTCTCTTCAGACACTTTTTCCTTGAAAAATGTTTTCATCTGGTTTTCCAGCCTGTAAAGAAGCATATAAAAGAACATCCTTACAGCCCCTTTCCTTAAGTCTGCAACAGTAACTATTCCTACAATCTCAGCGTGAATTACAAAGAAAAAAGAGTTTCTATCCAGCATCTTGATTAGAGACATTATATCCAGGTCTTTTGAAACCATCTTATTCGGCAATATATAATGCTCTCTGGAACCCTTGCTGTCAAAATATCTAAGGATTGACCCGTCTTCATTTTTTATGGGGAAGATAGTTATCTCTTTATGAGATTTTGAATCTTGAGGATAGAAATAAAATTCCTCTTTTGGAGTCATTATTTGTTCCACAGTCAAGCTTTTGTGGATTTGCTCAAAGATTTCGTCTTTCACATGAACCACCAGTAATTTAATATCTGGCGCCTGAACTCTCTTAGACCAGCCTCACTTTTGTCCTTATTTCTCAAAATGGCTACCATCTCATAAAGACCTGTTCTTCGATTTTCCGCACCTGCACAGAGTGACACGGTTCCTGATCTCGTACTTTCTGCCTTCTGCAGATTCTACAGGTATTCCACCGCGTACCCAGAGAGGGCCCTGTTCGTTGCAGGATGGATATTCAACAACGTCTATGGACTTCTCGAATTCCGGCTCAATTACCTTCCCTGTGGAGTTGTCCAGAATTTCCAGCCTGCCGGAGGGATAGTTGAACAATTTTTTAATATCTATATCCCTGGCTTTGGGTTATCGGATTTAGTAACAAGCTTCCTATTCCGCCTGCTCGTAAACAGAATTCGGCATGCACACAGAAATGTCTATTGTCGGTTAGAGTCAGAACGGGACCAGAAATAACTTTCGCACCTTCACGGTAGGGTTTATAGTCTCCTGCCTCTGTTCCGTCAAAGTGAATCTCTGTATGCGTCCCGTCACAGAAAGGTTTCTTTTGCGAATGACCGCACGGCACAGAGCATACTGCTCCTTCAAAGGTCACCTTTTAATTTCCCGCCAGTTTATGCAGTTGCCTTCTCATCACTGTGAATTTCCGAGACTATAAGTGGAACTTCACCGGTTACGATATATAGGCCATTCCTGCTCACAGTAATTTTCATGGAGCTTCCGGAATTTTTGATCTTTTTTCAGTCTCATTTACCATAGTTATATTATATTCTTCTCTTTGGATTATATATGAGAAACTATGTTAAATTCCTATAATTATCTTGGAGAAAAATAGAATGTGATAAGCTATTGCCCATGCAAAAATAAAAAAGATAAAAAAGATTTCTGTCTCTTATAATATATTGTCCGGAATATGAATGAAGTTTGTAGATGTATGCAGGTTACACTTTCTCAAGAGCCTGCTCGAGGTCTGCGATTATATCATCTATATCCTCAATACCTACGGACAGACGTATATAATCCGGTGTGACACCTGTTGCTGCCTGTTCCTCAGGAGTTAACTGCTGGTGAGTGGTGGTTGCTGGATGGATAACAAGGCTCTTGGAATCGCCTATGTTTGCAACATGTGAAAACAGCTTCAGAGAGTTAATAAACTGTTTTCCTGCTTCTGCGCCGCCTTTTACGCCAAAGCCCAGAAGCGCACCGTAGCCGCCTTTGAGATACTTTGATGCAAGCTCATGGCTCGGGTGGTCAGGTAAGCCCGGATAGTTGACCCATGAAACCTTCGGGTGCTCTGACAGGTATTTTGCTACTTTAAGGGCATTTTCTCCATGCCTCTCTATTCTCAGGTGCAGAGTTTCAAGCCCCTGGAGCAGCAGGAACGAGTTAAAAGGTGAAATAGCAGCACCTGTGTCCCTGAGGAGTTGCAGCCTTATCTTAAAGACTAAAACGACGTTTCCAAGCCCAGGGAAATCCGAAAACGTATCCCAGTATTTCAGGCCGTGATAACTTGGGTCAGGATCAGTTAATTCCGGGAATTTCCCGTTGTTCCATGCGAATTTTCCAGAATCAACTATTGAACCGCCGATTGAATTCCCATGCCCGCCTATGAATTTGGTTGCAGAATGTACGACTATATCCGCTCCGTAATCAATGGGGCGGACAAGCCCTACGGCAGCCGTGTTATCCACAACAAGAGGAACTCCTGCTTCATGGGCAATCTTTGCAATCGCTTCAAAATCCGGAACATCAAGCTTCGGGTTTCCTACCGACTCTATGTAAACAGCCCGGGTATTTTCCGTAATAGCCTGGCGGTATGCTTCGGGGTTGGCTGAGTCTACAAATATTACTTCTCTCCCCAGCTTTGGAAAAGTATAATTAAAAAGCTCATAGGTTCCTCCGTAGAGGTTATTGCCTGATACTATTTCGTCCCCGATCCGGGTAATTGCCAATAGGGCATAAGTTATTGCTGCCGATCCTGACGCAACCCCGAGGGCTCCGGTCCCGCCTTCGATTGCAGCTATGCGCTGTTCGAACACGTCAGTTGTAGGATTCATCAGACGGGTATAGATATTGCCAAGCTCTTTAAGACCGAAAAGGTTGGCTGCATGATCCGCATCACGGAAAACGTATGATGTTGTCTGGTATATCGGTACTGTACGCGATCCTGTGGTTGGATCAGGACTCTGTCCGGCATGAAGGGCAAGTGTTCCGAGTTTGTATTTATTTGTAGCCATTAGAATAATCCCCTTTTTTATCTGAATTTCTAATCTGAAGTTTATTTTCGTCTGAAGTTCCCTTATTTACCTTAAGTTTATATTTATTAGCAATATCCTCGAATGTATCCACCACGTAACGAACCTTCTCCCAGGAAAGCCCGTATGTGTTCAGCTTCCACACGCGTGTAGCCCCTGCAAATTCTCCGACAATGCCTTTGCTTGAGAGTTCGTCCGAAAGGAAGAAACCTCTGCGCTTATGGTTCTGTGCTATTACATCGAAGTTGCCAGTGGTATCAACTTTTGACAGGGTGTGTTTTCTAGGGTACTCTGAAACAACTCTGCTGCCTTCAATGGCAAGCAAACCATCAATCAGATAGTTCGATTTTTTCAACTCTTCTTCCCAGTTTTTCACTCTCTCCTTTACAGCAGGGAAAGAAGCCATCATACCCAGCAATGTCGATCCCATAAGTGTGCAGCCCAGCATCTCTACTTCTTTTACGCCAAACTTGCGCTTTGTGAGATCTCCGGTCATCTGAGTCGTACGGAATACCTTAGGAGCCCACTCTTCGGTTGTTGCCAGCACTCCGGAGGGTGCAGGAGATGCCATGCTTTTATGGCCTGAACCCGCGACAAAATCAGCACCAATATCCTTTCCATCGACTGGCATGACACCTACGGTATATGCGCCGTTATACAGGAGAGGAATATCATATTGATGTGCAATTTTTGCTATGCTTTTTACATCATGTTCATTGGCATACTGGTAATCAAAGTGGTCAATCATCACAAGTACAGGAAGTTTGCCCGTTTCCTGTCTGACGGCTTCGATCTTCTCAGCAGTAGCATCTGCCGTTACGATCTTATTTTCGTCCAAAGGAATTTCCCTTACTATTCCGCCTGCTTCCTCGACAGCTAGGAATTCAGTATAATGAGCCAGGGCCGAAACCAGGACAGAATCCCCTTTGTTTACGAGTGTGGATGCCACTGCCTGAAAACCACGCCTTGCACCGGGCACTACACGAGCAACATCCATGTTAACGAAACTGGCTAGCTGTTCATGAAACGGGGCAACGGGAGGATTGGTAATTTTGTCCAGCCTGAAGGGTTTACGGCATGCGTCACATGTGGAATAGCCGTCCCCATATGCTATGAGAGCTTTTCGTGCCTCGGGCGTAAGCCTTCCAGCTGCCTGGATTGGCTGTATATTGATGTAATTTTCTTCTCTTGACCGGATATCAATAGAATCAGCTATTTTCCTTACTTCCGGGGTTCCGGTACCGTTTTCTATATCATCCAGAATTTTCCTGACTCTGTTCACTCCTTCTTTTATAGAGTGTTCTTCTTCCGGATTTGTGATATTCGGAAGTGTTTGTCTGAGGGTCTCCCGGATATCCTCAAGGGCAAAAAGTGCCTCAAATGTTTTTTGTGTTCTTATGTCCATAAATTACCCCTAAGCTGAAACCCGGAATCGAACCGGGGTATAATGGATTTGCAGTCCATCGCGTAGCCATTCCGCCATTTCAGCAAATATTCACAATTGTGAACTAACAACAGATCATACCTGTTATTAATATTTAAACCTATTTTTCAAGGCAAAAAATACCTGAAAGCAGAAATTACCGAAAAACAAATATAAACAGAAAAAATAAAAATCAAAGACTGAAAACAATTATTGGAAAAACAATATATAGGCAAGTCCTCTACAAACATAAGCTTAAGAAAGGCAAAGACAGATGGATCAGCATGGTTGGAGAATACTAATTTAACCAGCACAACCGAACTTCATTTTACCTGACCGTTCATAACACGCTCTACGAAGGAGAGCGACCTTTCCCGCAATAAAAAAGAAGAAAAAGAAAAGCCGATAAGTAAAAAAATGCGAAAGACCTCAAGTTTTAACGGGACCGCCAGTTTTTCTGGCAGATATATTTTTTACTTTTTGCTCAGTATGGGACCAGTCCAACCCTTCCTCTTTTGACTTCAAGTTTAAATTTCCGGTCTATATAGTTCTTTGCAGGTCCTTTTCCATGTATGAGAAGTTCTACTAGATCCTCAGGTTCATCTATATCCGTGCCCGCCATGAAGGAGTCGTAAACCTCAAAGTTCTGACCTGAATCTTCTGCAATCGAGCAGTGGGTTAGAAAACTCGACCCATAGTATCTTACCCTGTAGTTTGAGGGGTTCTTTATAAAGAGGGCGTTGGTGCCTCCGCCTTTTCCGGGAACGATACAGATGTCCTTCTCAGTCGAAGTTATCTCTTTTATGTGTTCCTTAGATAGGAGAGGAAGGTCGGCCATAACTATAAGGACAGGTTCTTCTGCTTCTTCGAGATACCTGTTAAGGGCTTCATTAAGGTCTTTTTCGTCCAGGAGGACTCGCGCTCTAGCCATAACCTCAAGTCCGTAGACTGAAGGGCTGAGGATATCAATCTTTTCTATCCCGGCTTCTTTGAGGGAATCTATGACCTGATTCAGCATAAGTTCTACGAACTCTTCCCTTTCCTGTAAGTTCAGGACAGGTGACAGCCTGGATTTTGCGCCGGCTTTCTTGTAGGGGATTACGGCTCTCATCTGGACTCCTGCAAATTTCGTTTTTCATTTTCATTTTTATTTCAGGGGGACTCTTTTTTGATTCTATTTTATATCTCTAGATTCTATTTTATATCTCCAAGCAGCTCTTTTCTCAGGCTTTTCACTCTCTACTGACTATTTTTGCCTTTGCATAATCAGGGATCAGGCTGTCCTGTCCCGAAAATCTGGGTTCCACCTTCCGGTAAAGGGTGTCTCTTTGCATGGGAACTCTTCCTGCCCCTTTTATCATCCATTCAAATTCTGCAGGTGATACATATTCTCCGTGGCTGCCCCCGGATGCTGTGGAAATCTGGTCTTCCATAAGCGTGCCTCCCAGGTCATTTGCTCCACACATAAGAGCTACCTGAGCAAGTTTCTTTCCTAATTTCACCCATGTAGCCTGGATATTTTTAACGTGAGAATGTAAAATTACGCGGGAGATAGCTATGAGCTGCAGGTCTTCAAGCCCTGTGCTCGGGAATTTTCCGGATGCAAGCATCTTTTCCCCTATGGGGTTATTATAGGGCAAAAAGGACATAGGAATAAGTTCCGTAAACCCGCCAGTCTCTTTCTGGATTTCACGGATAGTGAATACATGGTCAAGGCGTTCTTCGAGGGTTTCGACATGCCCGTACATAATCGTGGCATTGGTGGAAATCCCTATTTTATGTGCCGCAGTTATGGTATCAATCCACTGCCGGGTATTGATCTTTGAAGGGCAGATAATCTTCCTTACCCTGTCGGAAAGGATTTCTGCTGAGGTTCCGGTAAGGGAATCGAGCCCGCTTTTTTTAAGCCTGCTCAGGGCTTCTTCAACCGACATGCCCGAGATCCCTGCCGCGTAGTTTACTTCCATAGAGGAAAGTGCATGAATGCACAGGTCAGGGAATTCAGCTTTTATTGACTCTATAATCTCAAGATAGAACTCCATGTCAGCTTCCGGGGTATATCCTCCCTGGATGCAGACCTCCACAGCTCCTGCTCTTTTTGCATCTCCTGCTTTTTTCAGGATCTCGTCAACGCTCAGGATATACCCTTTCTCTGTCCTGTATGCGCAGAACCCGCAGTTTCCGACGCATTTGTTTGTGATATAGATATTCCTGTTCACAACATAGCTGACGGTATCGCCTGCTGTACTGGCACGCAGATCGTTGGCAAGCTCAAACAGCTCAAAAGGGTTTCCTTCAAGCAGGAGAAGGGCGTCTTCTCTGGTACATTTTCCCTGATATGCCCTCTCAATTACATCTTCGGGAGTTGTCGGTTTTTTCGTGTACATCCGATCATCCTTTTTTAGTTCCGTTATTTCCGGCTGTCCGGCTTATTCAAAAGCCCCGCACCCGGCGATCCTTCTATGGTTCCTGGAAGCCAGCTCATGAGCTCCTCCGTACATGGTTGTCCTTTCTTTAGGAATCCTGCCGGCTCCATGGATCATCCATTCCAGCTCGTCCACAGTAATCATTTCCCCATGGCAGGCACCTGCGGACCTGGAAATGCTTTCCTCCATTAGTGTACCGCCAAGATCATTAACTCCGCAGTGGAGGGAAAATTGGGCAAGTTTCTTTCCCAGTTTCACCCAGCTTGCCTGGATATTATCAACATGCCCGTGTAACAGGATACGAGATACTGCATAGATCTTCAGGTCTTCAAGGCCCGGAGTGGAATATCTGCCTTCCCGCATCATTTTTTCACCAAGAGGATTGTTGTAAGGCATAAAAGGAAGAGGCACAAATTCGGTAATTCCCTCGGTTTCTTTCTGGATATCCCGGATGATCAGCATATGGTCTATTCTCTCTTCAAGAGTTTCAACATGCCCGTACATCATGGTTGCAGTTGTAGGAATTCCGGCCTTATGAGCCTTTTTGACTACATCGACCCATTCGGCAGTTTTGAGTTTTGCAGGGCAGATTATTTTCCGCACGCGGTCTGAAAGGATTTCGGCTGCTGTCCCTGGCATGGTATCAAGCCCGCTCCTTTTGAGCCTCCTCAGGGCTTCTTTTACCGGAATTTCACTGATGCGGGATGCATGATAGACTTCCATCGGTGAAAAAGAATGGATGTGCATTTCCGGGAATTCGGATTTTATGGCTTCCACAATCCCCTGATAAAAGTCAAGGCCCACATCAGGAAGAAGACCTCCCTGGATACAGACCTCAGTAGCATTTGCTTTATCGGCTTCCTTGACCTTTTCCATAATTTCTTCATTGCTGAGGATTTTGCCATCATTTGTCCTGAAAGCACAGAACCTGCAGGTTCCTACGCAGCGGCTTGTGAAATTTATGTTCCTGTTTACAACGTAAGTTACCGTATCTCCTGCTGCCAGGTCGCGGAGTTCGTCTGCAAACCTGAAAAGTTCGAAAGGAGGTACATCCAGGAGCAGAAGCGCGTCTTCTTTTGTGCTTTTCCCTTTGTGTGCGCGTTCTATGAGATCTTCGGGAATCTTACTGTTCATTTTTCAGTCCTCTGCATTCTCTTTTTCGGGCTGCTTTCTGAACCCTTTATCATCCGAGAGCCGCCTGATAAGGCTGCCAATCCTTTCCGAATACCAGCCTCTTTTGATATATTGAGGGTAAACAGGTAGGCGTTCTTTAAGCGGAATATCCCCGAGCTTTGCCTGCAGGTCCTTTACATCGGGCCATTCGGCTTCGGGATTTATCCAGTCAATTGTAAGAGGAGATATGCCTCCAAGGTCTGTTACTCCCTTTGCGATAAGAGCCCTGGGATCTATGAGGTTCGGAGCAACCTGAATTGCCACATCACGAGGCAGGATCCGGGCTGCAAGAGCTACAGCATCCATCACCTCTTCAACAGCCGGCCCGGGGAAATTTTCCATTGCTGTCCCTGGCTTTGGAGCAAAATTCTGGATAATTACTTCCTGAATGTGCCCGTACTCCATGTGAAGAGCCGCAATTGCTTCAAGTGATTCTATCCTGTCGTCCCTGTTCTCCCCTATACCTATAAGGAGACCGGTAGTATAAAGAATCTTCAGTTTCCCGGCTTCCCGGATTGTCTCAAGCCTTCTTTCGGGAATTTTTCCGGGGCAGTCTTTATGGGCGTCCAGAACCGCCGTACTCTCAAGCATCAGCCCCATACTCGCATTAAGGGGCTTTAAGGCCTTAAGTTCGGAACGTGTCATAATCCCTGCATTCGTATGGGGAAGAATTCCGATATCGATTGCGGTTTCACAGAGAAAAACCACATATTCAAGGGTCGAGGAATAACCAAGCTCTTCAAGCATTGTGCTGTATCCCGGCATCTCTTCTGCCCGTTCCCCGAATGTGAAAAGAGCTTCGGTACAACCTGCTTTTACTCCGTTCTCAAGAATGGAAATAACCTCTTCAGGTTTCATGAGCCGGGCTCCGGGCTGTCCGGGTTCCCGTCTAAAGCCGCAGTAACCGCACAGGTTCCTGCAAATGTTGGTTACAGGGATGAAAACGTTTTTTGAGTACGTTACGAAAGGAAAATTTTCCGATAGAATGTGAAACACCTGCTAAATATGGTTTCCTGCTCCTGTGACGTCAACCAAGGATTTTTCCCATAACCGATACCACGCCAAGAGCGACTCCTTCGACTTCTATACCTCCTTTTCCTTTGGCTCCGTCTCCGACAACGTAAAGCCCTGAAAAAGGAGTTTCATTTCCTGGATCCGTACCGGAACAGGCCCTGTTCACAGGCCATTCATCGTGATAGGACTGGATGAGCAGAACTTCGTATCTTTTACCAGGGAAAATATCTTTGACATCCGCAAGGCCCATTTCAATTTCGGATTCGAGATTCCTTACATTTTCAGGAGCAACATACTGGTGGCACATTGTGAGGTGCTTTCCCGGGGGAGCCAGACTCGGGTCGACCTGGGTCACTTCATTGATCCCGTTTATTCGCCTTGTATAGGGAGTCAGCAGGACTCCGGAGTGCCCGACAAGCGGCTCATTCGCTGAAAGGCAGATTTTTATGCCTGCGGAAGGCTGAAGAGTCTCAAGCATTTTAAGGTATTCCGCACCTGTTTCTCTGGAAAGAGCTTCACCGCAGAGCAAAGCGGTTGCAGCATGGCCGAGGTTGCTGATAACAATGTCAGATTCATGGTTTTTCCCTTCTGCAACTATCCCTGTAGCTTTTCCGTTTTCAACAAGGATTTTTGAGACTTCCTGTCCGGTATGGATTTCCCCTCCATTTGCCAGAATGATGGCTTCAAGGGCATCGATAATCCCTTTGCACCCCCCTCTGGGGACGCCTGGGCCTCCAAACCGGTACATATTTTCAATTATCTCAAAAACCTCTTCTACAGGGACTTCATTGCTTTTCAGGCTAAGAGCCCATCCGCAGAAAGAGTCGGCAAACTTTATCAGCCATTCATCATTGACCTGGCTCTTTATCCATGCATGAAGGGTGCTTCCTGAAGGGCGGTTCTTTCTTGTGCTCACAATTAAAAGGGCTATTTTCATGCGGTCTTTATAGGAAAGAAGAGAATGAAAATCATTAAAAGAAATATCTTTAAAGCCTTTCACGTAGTCCGGATTTCCTTTCTTAAGCGGCACGCGTACAGTGGTCATCTCTGACCTTACTATATTTACACTGGCTCCGACTTCTTTGAGGAACAGGGCGAGAGGACCTCCGGGCCCACTCGGAAGCATATGGAAAGCTCCGCTTGAAAGCTGGAATCCTTTATAATTGAGATTGGTAAACCTGCCTCCTGTAACAGGGAGCCGTTCAAAAACCTCAACCTCATGCCCTGCTTTTGATAAACGGGCAGCACTTAAAAGCCCTCCAAGCCCTGCACCGATAACAATCGTTTTCATGCCGGAACCTCGATTGCTTTCACAGGGCAGTAGGGAATGCACATCCCGCATTCCACGCAGGCATCGGTAGCCCGTGCTCTTCCCCTTACTTCTATTGCTCCCTTTTTACAAAAAGAAGCGCACTGGCCGCACCCTACACAGTTATCGTTTATCTTCATGCGTTCCACCGCTTTTCTATCGTGAGAAGGCTTATTATAATGTATTGGTATACCTTATCGCTGCATTTTTCAATATCAAGGCAGGCAAAGCCTCCTGAGAATTATGCGCTGATTGTAATATGTAACAGGTAATATACTATGAAATTATCTCCTTCTGAATATAATACAGCTTCAGGGAAAGCATAATTGCATGTGTACATATATATAGAGGCTTGTTCCAGAAGCATAACAAAGGGTTGTCATTTTCCAGCTCATAAGCCAGCACTGCAGGAACATAATAGCATTACATATGCTCTTATTACATATGCTCTTATTACATATGCTCTTATTACATATGCTCTTATTACATATGCTCTTAGCATTACAGTATGCTCTGCATCAGGCTGTTCGGCTTTCTGGTCTGCCGCATGGCTTTTTGGCAGCGTTTACCGATTGATGATTAACGAATATTCCTGAAGGAAATAATTGCCGTCTATTCAGTCATAAGGTTGAAGGTTTTCAGCATTCTAAGTTCCTTATTATTTTCATTCTAAAAGTTGCCTTCAGAAGCCTGTCCTTGTCATATTTATCATTATTATACATGTTATTATACGGAGATTTTTTATGAGGATTAAAATAATTAGTGGGGATATATAATCCCTTTCCATTCTGAAGAAATCTATGTTTTAAGGAAGTTAATTCCGGGATATGGCTGTTTAAAAAGAATAACATATTTAGGGGGTATATATAATTTAGGGGTATCAACGCGGCTTTTGCTACAATATTTTTTCAGTATTCTATATTTTAGAAATATAGTTTTAATTATTTAGACTTAATATTTATATAATATTAATTATCTAGCAAATAACTATAAATAACCCCTGATTTATTTGCAGAACTAGCTAGCTACCTGTAATCTTAATTATTAATTATATTACTTTCACGCTAATTAAATCCAAGTCACCGGAAGGATGGGCTTCTCCTGACTTCCGGCAATTTATCACAAAATCTTGGGCAGCGAAAAGTAGATTTTTCAAGGCTCGGGAACCGGGATGTCATATTCAAGAGCCTGTTATCCATAAAAGGCACTGGATACAGACATTCTCAACAGGACCTGTATCGGATCAAATGGTTTTTGAATAACCGGAAGTTCGGGTTACAGTTTTTTTGTCCGCGCAGATATATAAAAATCAAAGAATCAAAATCATAAGACGCTGCAATTTCAGATTGCTGCACTTTGATGGGTGATACAATGCCTGGAATAATTGATAGCTATATACCGGTTGCCATATTCCTTGCCGTGGGACTGATTATGCCTCCCATGACGATGTTTATGGTAAAGCAACTGAGTCCGAGGAGCAAAGCAGCCGGCAAATACGCGACATATGAATCCGGTTCCATTCCCACAGGAACTGCAAGGATCCAGTTCAATGTTGAGTATTATCTTTATGCGATTGCTTTTGTCCTTTTTGATATTGAGGTGCTCTTCCTTTACCCCTGGGCTACAGTCTACAAAGGGAACGGAATTACCTCAATTGCAGTGGTTGAGATGTTTGTATTTATCTTCATATTGCTTTTCGGATACGTATATCTCTGGAAGAAGGGGGCCCTTACATGGGTGAAGTAAAGGAAACAAAAACGAACAACTCAGAGGAATGCCAGGGAGAAGAAATTCCCGGAGTCATCACAACGACCACGAGTGCGATCCACAACTTCCTCAAGAAAACAAAGGCTCAGGATTTCATCAACTGGGGTCGGAAAAACTCTCTCTGGTTCATGACCCAGCCAATGGGTTGCTGCGGAGTGGAAATGATCGCAACTGGCTGTGCACATTACGATACTGACCGTTTCGGTATTATTCCCAGGAACTCTCCAAGGCATGCGGATGTCATGATTATCAGCGGTTATGTGACCAAGAAATACCTGCCAGCTTTAAAGAGGCTCTGGGACCAGATGCCTGCTCCAAAATGGGTTATCGCGATGGGGGACTGTTCAATCAGCGGCGGGCCGTTTTACGAGTCCTACAGCACTGTACAGAACATCGACGAAATCTTTCCTATCGACGTCTATATTCCAGGATGTCCTCCAAGGCCGGAAGCCCTGATTCAGGGGTTTGTTGAGCTCCAGGAAAAAATAAAAGCCAAAAAAGACCGGGGAACAGAATACTGAGAAGATTTCAGGCTTATTTGAGGGAATATAATGGATGCCAGAACGATTATAGAATCATTAACCGAAAAATTCCCGGAGGCGATTTCCGAAGCCGGAATTGACTCTCAGGTCCGTATCCGGGCATACGTGGATAGGGAAAAAGCAAAAGAAGTTTGCCAGTACCTTAAAGACTCCCTTCAGTTCGACCACCTCTGCTCGGTCTGCGGAGTGGACTATCCTCAGAGGAACGAACTCGAAGCAGTGTATCATATAGCTTCATATGAACACCCTGTAGTCCTTATGCTGAAATCAAGGCTGCCCAGGGACTCTCCTGATATAGAATCCGTTGTGCCGGTATACTGGAATGCGAACTGGTACGAAAGAGAGACCTATGAACTCTTCGGAATATTCTTTAAAAACCACCCGAACCTGAAGCCTCTTGTGCTTCCCGAAGATATGCTTGGGGAATGGCCTCTTAGAAAAGACTATGAGGGTTTTCCGAACAAAACGGCAAGAAACCTGGTGTGAGGGGTGAAAAATGGAAGAAATACCTGGACCAAAAGAAATTATCGGACCAAATGAAATGATCGTACACCTGGGACCACAGCACCCCATGCAGCCCGGACCCTTCAGGTTAAACCTGAGGTTAAAAGGGGAAACTGTAATGGACGCTGAAGTGGAACTGGGTTATATCCACAAAGGCATTGAGAAAATCCTGGAGAACAAGACCTACCTTCAGGGTATCACGATAGTTGACAGGATCTGTTACCTCGTAGCCCTGACAAATGAAGAATGTTTTGTGGGCTGCGTAGAAAAACTTCTGGATATCGAACCACCGGAAAGGGCTCAGTATATAAGAGTCATTTTAGAGGAGCTTACAAGACTCCAGAGCCACCTCCTGGGAATGGGAGAATTTGCGGAATTCATAGGTTTCGTCTCCATGTTCATGTACACGATCAAGGAAAGAGAAGACCTTCTCACTCTGATCGACATGGTTACAGGAGCAAGGATTACCCACAGCTACCTGAGGTTCGGAGGAGTGCGTGAAGACCTTCCTGAAGGATTTAAAGAAAAAGTCATTCCTGTCCTTAACAGCCTCAAGAAAGTCATCAGCGACTATGAAGAACTGTTCAGTTCCGACAGGATCTACAGGGAGAGGACTATAGGAGTAGGTGTCCTGACTGCGGACGCTGCAAAGGACCTGGGAGTATCCGGGCCTGCTTTGAGGGCTACAGGCGTTCCTTTTGATATCCGGAAGGTAGAGCCTTACCTCGTATATAAAAATCTGGATTTCAAAGTCTGTACAGAAACTGCAGGAGACTGTTTTGCAAGGGTTCAGGTCAGGCTTAACGAAATGCGGGAAAGCATTTACATCGTTGAACAGTGCCTTGATATGATCCCGGACGGGCCTATCTTTCCGGAAGGAACCCCTTACAGCAGAAGGACTCCAGTAATGAGAGTTCCTGCAGGCGAGGTATTTCACAGGGTCGAAGACCCGAGAGGAGAAATGGGAATGTATATGGTTTCCGACGGCTCGGACAAACCTTACAGGGTAAAAGTCAGGGGACCTTATTATCCTACTCTGCAGGCTCTGCCTCCACTTATCAAAGGCACAACGGTTGCGGACGTCGCAGCAATTGCAGGCAGCATGGACGGCTGCACCAGTGAAGCGGACAGGTGAGTAAAATGGTCATAGAAATCCCGGAATTTTTAGCTCCTTTTATCCCCTGGATCCGCGGGCTTGTCGGTCTCTCTCTCGTTGGAGCCATTTTCCTTGGAGCAATGGGAGCGGTCTGGCTTGAAAGGAAACTCTCAGCCGGTATCCAGCTAAGATACGGGCCTTCAAGAGTAGGCAAATTCGGTATGTTTCAGCTGGTAGCTGACGCTATAAAACTCTTTACAAAAGAGGACATGAGACCGAGCAATGCTGACCGCCTCCTGTTTGACAATGCTCCTATTTTCATGATAAGTTCCGTTTTCCTGATGCTTGTCGCAATCCCTGTCGGTGCTGTCTTTATCAACGGTGTCGAGTACCCTCTGGCTGCGACCGAAATGGACATCAGTATCCTTTATATTGAAGCAATGTCTGCAATCACGATTTTCGGAATTTTCATGGTTGCTTACGGTTCCAATAACAAGTATGCCCTGCTTGGAGCTTTCAGGAACTTCGCCCGCATGGTCGGGTATGAAGTGCCTCTCGGAATCAGTGTTGTCAGTGTTGCTGTAATGACAGGTTCCCTGAACATTGTTGAGATTGCCAGCGCCCAGGGACTCCTCTGGAACATATTCCTTCAACCGATCGGGTTTATTGTTTTCTTTATCGCTCTTATGGCCGATATGGGAAGGCTTCCTTTTGACCAGAACGAGTCCGAAGAAGAACTGGTTGCAGGCTGGATTACCGAATATACAGGAATGCGTTTCGGGCTTGCCTTCTTTGCCGAATATATCCACATGATCCTTGGTTCCTTCCTTATTGCACTTCTATTCCTTGGCGGCTGGAACGTACCTGCATTTGTTGCAAACAATGCGGTCCTGGGCCTTATTGCTCCTACAGGTTTCCTGCTTCTTAAAACCGTGCTTGTGCTGATGACTATCATAGGAATGAGGTGGGCTGTCCCGAGGTTCAGGATCGACCAGGTGGTAGATATGAGCTGGAAGAAACTCCTGCCCCTGTCCCTCCTGAACCTTGCCTGGGCAGTTGGCCTTGGACTCTATCTGGGGGTTTAAAAGTATGGTTCTCAAAAACATAAAATACGCAGTAAAAAACATTCCAAAAAAACGCGTGACGAGATTGTGTCCGGAAGTGGAAAGCCCGCTTTCCGAAAGGTTCAGAGGCCTCCAGAAACTGGATAAAAGCAAATGCATCGGCTGTGGGATCTGTGCCAACACCTGCCCGAACAGCGCGATCAAGATTGTAAAAGCCCCGATTGCCCCGGGCAGCGAAAAACAGAGGTGGTTTCCTCAAATAGACATAGGACACTGCCTTTTCTGCGGGCTGTGCATTGACCAGTGCCCCAAGGGCGCCCTTTCCAGCGGGAAAGAATACTGCAAAGGCATGGTTAAATGGACACACAAAGACCTGCTCATAACTCCTGAAAAACTCGCAAGGGAAGTGGATATCCAGGAAGGTGATGAGAGATGATTGATCTTGGAACAATCGGAGCAGCCCTGGAAATAGCTGTCTTCGGACTCCTTGCGCTTATTACGGTCTTTTTCGCAATCTTTGTAGTCATTGCAAAAGACGTTGTAAGAGCCGGGCTTGCCCTGATCATGTGCATGTTCGGAGTTGCAGGACTTTATATTCTCCTGAATGCCCAGTTCCTTGGGATTATTCAGGTTCTGGTCTACATAGGAGCAATAGGAGTATTGATTCTCTTTGCAATCATGCTGACAAAGCGCGAACTTGGAGGTCGGTCCCGTGCGTACTAACCGGGCTATGGCTTTCATAGTGTGCCTGCTCTTTGTAGCTGTTATAGTGACAGGAGCTTTCGGAACTTCCTGGAATACGGTTCCCGAGCTTCCGGAAAACCCTGCTGACCCAAGTAATATAGAAGGCATAGGCATGCTCATCTTTACTCAGTTTATCGCACCTTTCGAGGTCCTGTCAGTTGTCCTGCTCGCATCCCTTATCGGTGCAATTTATATGGCAAAAGGAGAGGATGACAGATGACTGCCATTCCCTTGACTTTTTACCTGGGTCTTGCAGCCCTGCTCTTTTCAATAGGGCTTTACGGAGTCATGACACATAAAAGCGGTATCAGGATGATCATGTGTATAGAGCTCATGCTGAACTCCGCAAACATTAACCTTGTGGCTTTTTCAAGCTATACGGATACCCTGCACGGGCAGGTATTTGCCATATTCTCGATTGCCCTTGCGGCTGCCGAGGCTGCAGTAGGGTTCGCAATCTTTATGGCAATCTACAGAATGCACGACAAGATCAACCTTGATGAACTCAACATTCTGAGGTGGTAAAAACGGCTCTGGAAGAATTTGCATTTTTAATCCCCCTGCTTCCGGCACTGGCTTTTGCGATTACCTTCTTCTTTGGCAAGAAAATGCCATCCGGAGGGGCAATAGTTCCCATCCTTGCTATCGCCGCCTCATTCGTAATCTCTTTTGTGATTACTCTCGGGCTGCTGGCAAACCCCGAAGAGGTTGTAAGCCAGTCCTATCCCTGGTTTGCAGTGCTTAACATAGGAATATTAATCGACCCCCTTGCTGCGGTTATGCTGTCAATGGTTTCCTTTGTGAGCCTGTTAATCCATATCTATGCTGTAAGCTACATGTCTCATGAGCCTGGAAAACCCAGGTATTTTGCAGAAACCGCACTTTTCACGGCTGCAATGCTTTCCCTGATTCTTTCGGACAATATTCTTCAGCTCTTTGTTTCCTGGGAACTTGTAGGCCTGTGTTCCTTCCTGCTCATAGGCTTCTGGTTTGAAAGACCCTCGGCAGCAGCCGCAGCAAAAAAGGCTTTCCTGACAACCAGAGTGGGAGACGTAATGTTCCTTGCAGGAATTATCGTTCTTACTGCCGATCTTATCAGGATTGCAGGCGGGTTTCAGGAAGGAGTGTACCTGCTGCGTTTCGATGAAATCTTCAGTTATATCCCTGAGCTTTCAGCTCTTCATATAAACATCCTGGGCTTCGAAATAAGCCACCTTACTATTATCACCCTGCTCTTCTTCGGAGGAGCCGTAGGAAAATCAGGCCAGTTCCCGCTACATGTATGGCTGCCTGACGCAATGGAGGGTCCGACAACCGTTTCAGCCCTCATCCATGCAGCAACAATGGTTACTGCCGGTGTCTACCTGGTAGCAAGGACTTTCCCGATGTTTGTTGCAGCCCCTGATTCCCTTATGGTAGTTGCTTATTTCGGAGGCTTTACAGCCCTCTTTGCAGGCACAATGGGCATTGTAATGAACGACCTCAAGCGTGTGCTCGCTTATTCAACTATCAGCCAGCTTGGGTACATGATGCTTGGCCTTGGCCTGGGTGCTGCGATAGGGCTTGAGGCAGTCGGAATCTCCCTTTTCCACCTTATCAACCACGCTTTCTTCAAAGCACTTCTCTTCCTCTGTGCAGGCAGTGTAATCCACGCAGTCGGCACCCAGGACATGAGGGAGCTCGGAGGCGTAGGAAAGGTAATGCCCATAACCGCTGCCACTATGACCATTGCAGCCCTTGCCCTTGCAGGTTTCGGCATCCCAGGCACATCGATAGGGACAAGCGGTTTCATGTCAAAAGATCCCATCATTGAAGCTGCATACCTTTTCGGAGAACACGGCGGCAGCTGGATACCCTATATATTCTCGATTCTTGCAGCCCTCCTCACATCCATTTACATCTTCAGGCTCATCTTCATGACCTTTACAGGGAAGCCGAGAAGCAACTACCACGGGCACGAATCCCCTGCCATAATGACAATCCCCCTGTCCATTCTGGCTCTTTTTGCCCTCGCTTTCGGTGCACTGACAAGAACCGGTTTTATGGAGTTCCTTGAAGAAACCTTTGCCAACAGCTTTGTGAACCTGAATATAGGAAACCTTGCCGGCATAGGCGGAAATGAAATTGTAGAGGCAGCAGGGCATGAGCCCCTTATTGTCCTGTGGCTTCCCGTGATAGTCGCACTTGCAGGCCTTGCAATTGCTTTCGTGATTTATTACCTGAGAGCATTTAGCCTTGGAGCCCTGGCTTCCATGAAGAACCCGATCTACAGGCTGCTCTACAACCGTTACTACCAGCACAGGGTCTACACCGAGTTTTTCTCACTCGGCATTGTCTACGGGGTTGTTGCTTTCCTCACACAGGTAGTTGATGTGATCATTGACAGCATTGTGGAAGGAATCGGGATTATCACGGTTTTTGCTGGCGAGGAACTCCGGAAGATCCAGACCGGAGTTGTGCAGGCATATGCAACCGCATTAATCGCAGGTGTGAGCCTGCTGATAATACTTGTTAAATTGATAATGGAGGTACTCTGATGCTGCCGGTAGCATCGTTGTTAATTCTGGTGCCGCTGATTTTCGCAGTTGTGACCTTTTTAACAAAAACAAAACAACTGGCTGCAGGGTTTGGCTTTCTCGGGTCCCTTGCGACTCTGGGGCTTACCCTTTACGCCTATCTGAACTTTGACAGCAGCACTGCTGCAATGCAGTTCTATGAATCCATAAGCTGGGTCCCCTTCCTGGGGATCAATTATTCGGTAGGAATTGACGGCATTTCCATGCCCCTTATCCTCATGAATGCGATTGTGATTCCGCTCCTGATCCTGTTCACCTGGAAAGAGGATATGGAATCTCCAAACAGGTTCTACGGATTGATCCTTACAATGCAGGCAGCAGTTATAGGAGTCTTCGTTGCCCTTGACTTCGTTGTCTTCTATATCTTCTGGGAGCTTACCCTCGTCCCTCTCTTCTTTATAGTAAATATATGGGGAGGAGAAAAACGGGCTCATGCTTCCTACAAGTTCTTTATCTATACACACGTTGCCTCTCTCGTGATGCTTCTCGGGATTTTCGGGCTTTTCTACTCAGCCCTGAACCAGACAGGCGTTGCTACATTTGATATAAGGGAGCTTATCGTACAGTTCCAGTTCTTCGAACCCGGCCTGATGAAAGATGTAATTTTCCTTGCAATCCTCTTCGGGTTCCTGGCAAAACTGCCTGTCTTCCCCTTCCACTCCTGGCTTCCGGATGCATATTCCGAAGCTCCAACAGCAGGAAGCGTACTCTTCATCCTGCTCAAAATCGGAGGGTACGGGCTTTTCAGGATTTCACTCCCAATGCTCCCGAACACCGGCAGTCCTGACCTGATGATCTTGATGCTTGGACTGCTCGGTTCTTTCAGTATAGTATACGGAGCTCTTGTGGCCCTTCGGCAGAAAGACCTCAAGCGTATGATCGCTTACTCAAGCCTGAGCCACATGGGATATGTAATCCTGGGTTCAGCAGGCCTTGTTACCCTTTCGGTTTCAGGAGCCATGTTCCAGCAGTTCTCCCACGGGCTTATCATGAGCATTATGTTCATGTCTGCAGGAGCGATCCAGACCGCCACAGGCACAAGGATCATTAACGAACTCGGAGGGCTTGCAAAGAAGATGCCCATGCTTACCGTAGCCATGATGGTTGGCTTTATGGCATCCCTCGGCCTTCCAGGGCTTACAGGTTTTATTGCCGAGTTCCTGGTGCTTACCTTCAGCTTCGTTAACTTGCCGGGATTTGTACTGTTTGCCCTGTTATCGATAGTGATTACTGCAGGTTACCACCTCTGGGCAATGCAGAGGGCAATGTTCGGAGTCTACAATGAGAAGCTCGGGGATGTGAAAGATATCAATTTCGCACAGGTCTTTTCAATGGCTATAATCGCACTCCTTGTGCTCTACTTCGGACTGAACCCGAGTCCGGTGCTTGATATGATGATTAATAATTCTGAAGCAATAGTCAGCCTGGCGGCTGGTATGGGGGTGTGAGAAATGCAGGAAATAATGTACCTTGCACCCGAACTTGTCCTGGTAGCAACCGGACTTGCAGTACTCCTTGTCGGAGTTTTCCTCTCCCCCCAATCCAAAAATATACTTGGATACCTGGCAACCCTGGGTATCCTTGCATCAATTGTTCTGACGGTTGAAAGCTTCGGGCTTCTTACAATGCAGGGTTTCCAGGTTGGATATTCGATATTCTCAGAAACCCTGAGTATCGATGCCCTTTCCCAGTTCTTCAAGCTGGTCTTCCTGGCAGTTGCCCTTATTGTTTCAATTGCCTCAATCAAATATACCGAAAACAGCGACCACACCGAGGAGTTCTACACCCTGGTGCTCTTTGCAACCTTCGGGATGATGATTGTAGCCTCTGCAAACGACCTGATCCTGCTCTTCGTTGCCTTTGAGCTGGCAAGTCTTGCGACCTTTGCCCTTGCAGGCTTTGAGAAACAGAATGCAAAGTCACTCGAAGGAGCCATGAAGTACTTTATCATAGGCTCGGTTTCCGCAGCACTCATGCTCTTCGGGCTTTCTTTTGTCTACGGGGCAACCGGCACAACAAGCATTCCCCTGATCGCTAAAAACCCCTCCCTCCTTATAGACAACCCAATCGGAATCGTAGCAATAGTGCTCCTGACTGCAGGTTTCGGCTTCAAGATGGCCCTTGTCCCATTCCACATGTGGGCTCCGGATACATACCAGGGATCACCTTCGGTTGTTTCCGCCCTTCTTGCAGCCGGGTCCAAAAAGATGGGATTTATCGCAGCATTCAGGGTATTCATCATAGCCCTTGCAGCCCTCCAGCCTGACTGGCAGTTCATGTTTGCCCTTCTGGCAGTTGTGACCATGACTTTCGGAAACGTTGTCGCAGTTGCCCAGACCAGCGTAAAACGCATGCTTGCCTACTCCTCACTTGCACAGGCAGGATACATTGCAATGGCTTTTGCTGTAATGACTCCTGTGGCTCTTGGAGGCGGCATCATGTATGCCCTTGCCCACGCCTTTATGAAGTCAGGAGCATTCATCGCAGCTGCAGCCGTTGTCTGGATGATAACTTCGGAAAGGAAAGGAAACCTCGATATCCCTGACCACCTGGATAGCTTCAGAGGCCTTGGTAAGAGGATGCCTCTAGCAGCTCTCTGCATGACAGTATTCGTCCTTGCACTTGCAGGAATCCCCCCAACTGCAGGCTTTATGGCTAAGTTCGTGCTCTTCTCTTCAACCATTCAGGCAGGCATGGCATGGCTTGCAGTGATAGCCATCCTGAACAGTGCCCTTTCGCTGTTCTACTATGCAAGGCTTGTCAGATACATGTATTTCCTGCCCCCCGAAGGTAAAGATGAAAAGGTCAGCATCCCGTTCCCATACGCAGCAGCCCTTCTGGTTGCAGTTGCAGGTGTACTTGCAATGGGTCTCTGGCCTGAGCCCTTCGTGGAACTGGCTATGAAAGCAGCAATTGTACTGGTGCCATTCTAAGGAGGTATGAGAAATGACAGATTGCGACCTATGTGGAAAAGGAATCCCGACCGTTATCCCGGTCAGGACTTACCCTCCTCTCCTTAAATTCGCCTACCCTGAAGGGGTCTGGAAAGGGCTCTGTGAGACCTGTCTCGATTCCGCCCAGAAAACATACCTGGAAGTGAACAGGAACCACACTTCATGCAGAAGAGGCAAATGCTCTCTCTGCGGAAGCAAAACCGGTGTTTTCTCAGTGGAACTGCAGATCCCCGATTTCTCAAAAGGAATTGTTAGACAAGATATGGATGTCTGCTACAGGTGCCTGAAATTAGTCGATGAAGCTTATGTAAGGTTTAAAAAGGCACAAATCGACGAAGAAGGACGTATACACGGGCACGAACACGTACATCCGCATCATTGAGTAAAGCTGCACTTGCGGCTTTATTTTCTATTTTATTCTTTGGATGCCTGATATATTTCTACTGATCTATTTTTCAGCCTTTTACACTAATTTAGACAATGTTTTTATAAAATAGACCGTATTTTTATAAAAACATCTATTGAATTATTTGAAAAACAGATATTTAATTTAGGATTTGTTTGTTAGAAATTATTAGATTTAAGCAAGAAATCAATTATCATTTTATTAAGATTAATAGGTAAATTTTGTGAAAAGACTTTTCTCTAATTGTTAGTTATTGTAATATTTTTTTTCTTAGTTTTATTATATAGGATCGTATCTCTTTAGCTGTAAAAATGAATATTAACAAATTGATGTTTACCGTTTAATAATTATCATTCTTATTTATTTTTTTATTATATTTTTGATTAAAAATATAGTTCTACCAACTAGTTTGATGATCTGGCCATAAATCATTTATAACAAAAAGTCATACAGTTATGTGAAAAAAAGTAAATTTTTTCTTACTATATGGGAGCCCCGGGAAATTGAAGGCTTCTTGCAGGACTCCCATACAGGCGCCCGAAGGCAAAGCATGTTTTTGTATCTTAAGATATTAAAATCTACGTGTTTTGCCTTCGAGAACAATGTAAAGAAAGTGAAACCAAATGAAAATAAGATTAAAAGGAACTAATCTGCTACCTGTAGCCCTGTTTTTACTGATTATGTTAGCTGTACCTGTATTAGGTGCGCAGGAAGAGACATTGAATGAGACTAAATACGCTGACACATCAGGTGTGATCAGCGTGGATAAAGCTGAAGAAGTTGCGGCTTACTCTATAAAAGAGATTTCTGGATCTATATCAGATTTATCTGAATGGAAAGACGCAACTGTGGAACTATCTACTATTTACTACGATTTTGATGGTAATAGGTCGGCTTATTCATTTAACGTTATGAAAAATAAGCAACAAGCAGGATATATTTTCATTTCAGCGACGAAGGATAACTATCCAGTTCTGGAGTTTTCAAAAGGCAAAATACCTAATGAAATACCAGAATTGACGATTCGTTCAAAATCACTGGCAAAAGAACGTGCTGATAAGGAAGATCTGACTGTTGGAGAGATGAAACCTCTTTATTTAGGCCCAACATTTTACTACGCAGAGTATACACTAACCGATACAAAAGGTAAAGCCAAAGAAAAAGTAATAGTGGATTTGCCATTTTCAACTGTAGTAGACTTCAATAAGTCAAATGTTAGTGTTCCTGAAGATAAGAAAGACTACTATTTTAATGATACATCTTTACAACAGCAACGAGAAATAAGGAAGCAAGACGCAAATGCAAAATGGAAGTCCATAGAGGAAAGAATGACTATGGAAACAATTCCTGCAGGCTATACATCTACTAGAAGTATCGGCTATATTTACGATGTACCTAATTATCCCTGGCGCAATGGCTGCTCTCCAACTGCAGCTGGAATGATACTAGGGCATTGGGACAGTAATGGATATCCTAACTTTCCAGGAGAAACTACACTGATAGATGAATTAGCGAACGCAATGGGCACATCATATAAATGGCCATTTGGAGATGGAGCGACTTGGCCATGGAATATTGGACCTGGCATAGAGACGGTTTGTAATAATCATGGATACAGTAATTTTGATGCAAGCTATGTTTGGTACTCAATCCCATGGAACGATGTAAAAAATGAAGTGAATGCCAATAGACCATTTGTTATTTGTATGTTATATGGTGGATTAGGTAGCGGGTACCAGCTAGGTCAAGAATATGGAAACCATTGTGTAACCTGTATTGGATATTCCGATGGTAGTCAGGATTATGTATTCTTACACGATACATGGGATACCGAAAATCATCATTACATAGCTTTTGGCAGTTGGTGGGAAGCTACGGCAATATGGGTGAGACCTTAACCACCCCATATATTTTTATTTAATAGGACTTACGTACTTGAGGATTAAAATCAGCATCAATAGACCTTGCTGTCAAACCATTGATTTAGACAGTTGAAGGTTTAGAGTTGTTGTTTTTAAGTTCAACCGCGTAAGTCCTATTTAATTTAGAACAGGCAAATTTTTCTCAATTGCAGAGCCCTATTATATGGGTAATGAAGAAGGAAAAGTTGATGGCTTAAACAAGGGGAATAAAAAAGAAAAAGGCACTCGTTATTTCCATGGTTTTTAATAAAGCTTCAGTTTCTAAAAAAGATGTTCGATTGATTATTTTTGGATATGGTATTCAGAGAAACAACTTTGGATTTTGAGATGAGTTCCCTTTTCCAATTGTATTTTTCGGCCACTACATGAGATAAAAATTAAAGAGCAGAAAGCGGAGTTCAGTAATAGAAATACAGGTGTTATAATAAAGAGCTTATCCTAAAACTCAAAATCGGCTCTCCGAATCTTGAATCTGAAATAGTCAATCGAGTCACAGATAATGAAAACAATTCTGAAATTTTGACCGATGAAGGGATAAAATATGTTTTGGGATGAGCTCAAATATAAACATACCAATAATGAACCACCGAGAAGGTGACATATTGAAAATTAAAACCTATTCCATTATCGCATTTTCGTTTCTGTTAATATATGCAAACACTGTTGCGGCGGATACGATTACTGTTGATAACAATGGAAATGAAAATTATACCTCTATACAGCAAGCTGTAAACAACTCTGTCGATGGAGACACAATAATTGTTAATAAAGGAACATATATTGAAAACATAGACATAGATAAGAAGTTAGCAATAATCTCAAAGTCGGGAAATCCGGAAGATACAATAATTCAAGCTCTTCATCCATATGATCATATTTTCCATGTAACTGCGAATAACGTGACCATCAAAGGGTTTGGTTTGAAAAATTCCAGCTCAGGAAGTGGAATTTATCTGGACAGTGTGCAATATAACACTGTTGCAAACAACCATTTACAGGCTAATGGGGTAGGAATCTATCTCTGGGGTGCTGCTAAAAACAATATACTAATTAATAACACAGCATCAGACAATAGCTGGTCAGGAATCCGATTGTCTCCAGATGACAGTGAGCTTGCAAGCAACAATACACTTATTAATAACACAATGGTCAACAATAAATATAATTTTGAGATTTATACTGGGTATGAAAATGCTAGTATGCAGAACAATATCGATACTACCAATACTGTAAATGGAAAACCTATTTATTATCTTGTAAATGTTTCGAATATTACTTTAAATTCTGCCTCAAATGCTGGGGCTATTTACTGTATCAACTGCCAGAACATGTCAATAAAAGATCAGGTTCTCCAAAATAACTCCCAGAGCATTGCTTTATTTAATACAAGCGATTCAAGGTTTGATAGCAACATCCTATCAAATAACGCCGTTGGAATCATTCTGTTTAACTCAGATAATAACACCGTGTTGAATAATATTGTAGTTAATAATATCATTGGCATTGGAATAGTTAAATCCACTGATAATTATTTAAGTAACAACGTGGCAAATTCTAATATCGTTGGATTTGATGTTCATGAATCAACAAATACTGAATTAAATAACAACACAGCAAATTTTAATAAAGATAACGGCATAACTTTGAGTTCTTCTATACAAAATAAAGTAAATGGAAATATTGCAAATCACAATGGTGGTGGAATTAAATTATTCAATTGCAGTAATAGCTTGCTAAACAATAATATTGCAAATTCAAATAGGTATGCAGGTATTGATCTAGGGAGCTCAAGAGACAACATTCTAACTGATAATATTGCAAATTCAAACAGGGAACATGGCTTTGAACTTGCTGGCTAAGATAACAATACTTTGAGAGGTAATATTGAGAATTCAGATATGGATCATTTACCAGATGATTCTCCTAATCGTACTTCTAAGAATGAGACTAAAGATCAGGATATAGAAAATAAATCTTTCATTGATTCTACAATTTCTGCAATTTTATCCTGGATATATCCCAATAATTCTCCTGATAATGATAGTAATAATTCGATAAATAATTTTCTTGATAATATCAGTGATGATTCAATAAATGTCTATGTACACCCCGGAGACTCGATCCAGCAAGCAATAGACAATTCAAGTTCTGGCGATATTATTGCTGTTCACCCGGGATTATATAAGGAGAACCTTGTTGTGGACGAATCTCTTATTATAATTTCAAAGCCTAGAGAACAGACTGAAACTATAATTCAGGCTGCAGATCCGGAAAAGGATATTTTCCATGTAGTTGCCGACAATGTGACAATTAGCGGGTTCAATGTGACAGGAACAGACAAGTCAGGCATATGTTATACCGGGTCTGGTGGCATTATCGCTGGCAATAAACTGCTTTCTGACAGATACGGAATTTATCTGAAAAAACCCGAAAAGTCTTTAATACACATACATACACAGATATTATCATGCCAACTAGAACGATCAGCATAAGTGAGGAAGCTTATGAAAAGCTTAAAAGCCTAAAAACCACTGAAAAGAACAGCTTCTCAGATGTTATTCTCAAGTACTATCCTAAAAAACGCACATGAAATTCTTTGAATAACATGCCCAAAGAATGAAAGTCCTTCTCAATTACCTTTTTTGTTTACTTACTCCATCATTACCTTTGGACAGGCAGGTTGTTTTCTCTTTGGTTCTCCGAAGCCGTCAAAAAACTAACCAATGAATTGCCATCGAAGGCCCAGATGTGACTTTGATCACGGATGCCAAATTGCCTTTGAGGCAATCCTACTGTCCATGGAAATGATGGAGTAATGTAAATTGGACGGAGAAATAAACAAATCTTGTGGTTTAGACATTCACAAACGTTTTGTTATTGCTACTATCCTCAGCAGATCAGGTGAAAAACAGCAACAGCGTTTTGCCAGAGATAATGATGGGATTTTAAACCTTAAAAATTGGGTAACATTAGAAAAATGTGATGTTGTTGCCTGTGAATCAACAAGTGACTTCTGGGTTCCGATTTATGAGGCATTGATAGATCATTTGCCTGTTATAGTTGGGAATGCTCGAGATATGAAGGCATTTACACATAAAAAAACGGACAAAATAGATTCGGAAGTAATTGCACAACTTGCATTGAACAAAATGGTTCAACCATCAAGAGTTTTTCCTAAAAAGCATAGAGAATTCAGGTCATACGTTAGGCTTCGCTTAACTCTTGTAAGAAAAAGAACAGATATAAAAAATGAAGCTCATGCTGTTCTCTCTTCCGAAATGTTACATATGGGTGATGTGCTGACTGATATTTTTGGAAAAAATGGTAGAGCAATTCTAGATGGAATCTCTTCAGGAAAAAATGTTGACCTGATTATAGAATCTCTTTCTCCAAATGTAAGGAAAAAAAGTGTTCAGATAAGAGAAATTCTGGACAGAGAAATATCCCAGAGTGCTTCAATCAGACTTCAGATATGTCTGGACCTTATAAAACATTTAGATGATGAAATTAAAGTTCTGGAAAGGGAAATTTTCAATTATGCTTATCAAAAACATAAAAGGGAAATGGAAATTTTAATGTCAGTTCCGGGAATTGGAGAGCTTGGTGCGGCAACTCTGATTGCTGAAATAGAAAAATTTAGCGATTTTCCATCGGGAGATAAACTTGCTTCATGGCTTGGCCTGGTTCCAAATGTGTATCAATCTGCGGATAAATACCACAACGGAAGAATCACTAAGAGAGGATCTAAAGTAGCAAGGTGGATTCTGACTCAGATTGCTCAGGCAGCAGCAAGAAAGAAAAATAGCAAGTTAAAAGAGTTTTTCAACAGAAAAAAGAAATCAATTGGACATGCAAAGGCGATTATTGCCCTGGCAAGGAAAATTGCAACGATAATATGGCATCTGATTACAAAGGATGAGATGTACGAAGATGAAACAGGATACGAAAAAGGAGAAATTCAAAAGAGGAAGATTGTGGAAACTGAGAGATTCTCAGTTGATGAACGGATAACAATAATTAGTGGAATTATTGCAATTATGGGAAAAAAGGAAGGAGAGAGTACGTGATGGATTTCTCATCACGGACTTTCATGCCAAAAGAAAGCTTTCGGAAGTGCTCGCAGAAATAGGCACCAACCCCGAACTCGCAGATGCAATCGAAAAAGCTTCGAGGGACATGAGAAAAGCAGAGACGAGGAAAGTTGATCTTGATGCCAGTGCTTGATACTTCTTTTATTGTAGATTTCCTGAGAGGCAAAAGAGGAGCTCTTCAGAAACTGGCTGAAATGGAAGCTCAGGAGTCCCCTTAAGCACAACCGAGATTAATGTCCTTGAACTGTATCGGGGAGCTTATCTCTCCAGAAAAACACACCAAAATCTGGAAGAAATCAAAAAGCTTCTGGAATGCTTTCAGGTTCTGGAGCTAGAAGAATCCGTCTATAAAGTCTTTGCTTCCCTCTCTGCAAATTTACTATCAAAAGGGACATCTATTGGCGCATTCGATGAATTGATAGCTGCCATCACACTTTTTCATGGTGGAAAATAGTTACCAGAGATAACCACTTCACAGAAGTTACAGGGCTTGAAGTGATAGTTTATTGATAAACAGTTAAAATAAGCGTTTGAAAAAGAGCATTATCTTCCCCCGGATGCTGTTAAAATGGATTTTGAATTGCGAAAATGGGAAAAATCCGATGCTGAAAGCTTCTTCAAATATTCCAGCAATCCAAAGATATTAGAAAATATGAGGGATGCTTTTCCTTCTACCTTAGATGACTGCAGAAAAACCGTAGAAAGCTTTAGCTCTAATGATGAAACACAACAATGTTGCCGGGCAATCATTGTGAATGGAGAAGCTGTGGGAAGCATTGCCTTATTCATTAAAAACGATGTTTATTGTAAAAGTGCAGAAATCGCATACTGGCTTGGCGAACCTTTCTGGGCCAGGGGAATAATGAGCGAAGCAATAAAGCAGCTCTGTCAGACAGCTTTTGAACAATATGATATTGTACGGATATTTGCAGAGCCTTATGCACACAATATAGGCTCAAGAAAAGCCCTTGAAAAAGCTGGATTTGTTTTGGAGGGCATAATGAAAAAAGGGATTTATAAAAACGGCAATTACTTTGATTATTGTATGTATGCACTAATTAAATGACTTTTAATTATCCAGAATTCTCTACCTCACTTTCCTTCTTCTCAATATATTCCAGTACATACCCTGCAAATTCCTCAAAATCATCCGGTCTTTCGGTCAGGAATTCTTTCATTATTCCCAGGTCTACTTCTTCATACATCTGGACAAGCACATTTCTGAACCCTGCAGCAGGTGCGAGCCTCTCTGCAAAATCTCTTGGCAGGATTGAATTTCTTCCCAGGACAAGGAAAACACTTCTGTAGTCAACAGGTCTTTCCAGCCCTTCTTCCGAAATTATTATTTCTCCAATGTCGATAGCACTTTCTATTGCCAGCTGAAAGTTTCTTTCAACCGCACTCCGTTTCTCGTAATCAGACTCAAGGTTCACAGTTTCGGGATCTATGGATTTTAGATATTTTACGCACCTGCTCATGAAATCCAATTTTCTGATAATGGTCTCCGAATCGGTCATCTCAGGAAAATCCCCTTTTCTTAAATCTTTTAACAAATTCCCTGTTCAGAAAGTCTTCGTGATGCTTCCGGTCATAATACCTGGACATAATATATACTTCCACTTCTACTCTCAAATCGTGATTTTTTTCAAAAATCAGGCAATTAGGCTCAATAACTTTGAAATTAAGCACAGGGGGAGAATCATTCATTACTACCAGATCAAGGTTGCTGGTTTGAAGTAAAGTGCTCAGAGCATTTATTAGTTCCAGCCTTTTTTCGAACCTCTCCTTTTTGTCCAGCTTTCTGGAAAGATATACGCCTACATCGATATCGCTGAGAGGACCTGATTTTCCTTTTGCATGAGAACCAAAAAGGTATGCAAGCTCCACATACTCTTGAGATCTGAAAAACTCTGCAAGTCCGGAGACCAGAGTTTCTTTTTTCAGCTTACAAAGCTCAGGGATCATTTCATTGTTCTCTATGTCTTATTCTTTCAAATATATTCTGTCGCATTTTCGGTCATATATTCAGTCACATAGGACAGACCTTAACGCAGAGCCCACACCGCAGTCCTCCAAGTACATTAAACATATACTGTGCACACTTCTCTCTGTATATTTCCCCATCAGGAGAAATGGCACCTGCAGGGCATACTTCAATGCATTTCATGCAGCTGCTGCACTTCTCGTTAATAAATGGCAGTTTTATGTTTTCCTCTGTTTCCAGCGGCGCATCTGTTAGGATTGCTGTCACCCGCACCCTGGGGCCGAAATCTTTTGTAATGAGAAGATGGTTCATACCGAAATTTCCCAATCCTGCGTAATGTGCAGCGTATTTTATGGACATATTTGCTTTGAGGGTTTCACGGTCAGCGTACCAGTAACCGAATTCACTTCCTTCCGTAGGCACAATAGTTGCTCTGTATCCTTCTTTTTCTATCATTTTAGCAAGCTGAAATGCAATTATCCTCAGGATTGCTGTCGCTGCCATAAGGGTGTTTGTATATTCAGCCCTTCCTTCAGGCAGAGGATCAAAAGCCCCCCTTGGAACTCCAACCCCCAGGATTAAAACTGACCTTACGTCTGGCATTACATCCTGAGGTTTATTTCCCATATATTCCGGGTTTTGAAAGCACACCGGGTCTGCAATGCCAATGAAATCCACATTCATTCCAAGGGCAGTGTCCTTTATTTTTTGGGTTAACATGATCTCCGTCATTTTTTGTCTCCTTTTTATCTCCAGGTGAAATTGGGGTTCAGTTCTCTTATCTTCCAGTCTTTAATTTTTAACATAAATTGGTATATAAATAATGAATTTAATCTGTATATTAGTATAAATTATAGCAGTTATATGCAGTAACCATCGATCTGGGTATTCCGTCCTTAATCGATCGGTTGGAAATTATCTGGGGGAGGGTCATTTATAAAAGTCGTGCTTATCGGAGATTGCCTTAGCAAACTTACGAGTACTGCAATAGCTATTATTTTGCTTCTGGTTTCTGCAGGCGTTGCGGGTGCAGAAGTCACTTACGTTGAGCCCGGAACTTCAATTCAGGCTGCAGTGAATAACTCTACAACCGGGGATTTCGTTATTGTAAAAGCCGGAGACTATGAAGAAAATATCATTGTCAATGTTTCAGGAGTAACGGTTACTTCAGAGACTGAAAACCCTGATGCGGTTTTTATCAGAGCGAAAGATGATAATTCCAGTGTTTTTCTGGTTAAAGCCGATAATGTAACTATCAGCGGTTTCAATATAACCGGATCAGGAGAGTTTTTCAGCACTTCTGGGGCTGCGAATTTCAGAGATTCATATATCTCCAGAGGCTCAGGCGGGAAGGGTATTACTGGTGTGCCTGAGGCAGAACAGGATTACTTGCCGGGATCAGGAGAGATATTTATATCGAGAGCCGAGGAGTTTAGCCGGGATCAGGCAGGGATTTGCCTTGATCACGTCGAAAACTGCACAATAGAAAAGAACTATGTTTTTGAAAACCAGTACGGAATTTACCTTAAGGGCTCGATGAACAATAGCCTCCTAAATAATACTCTTTTGCAGAATGGCATCTGGATTGATGAAGGGTGCAGCAATAATAAGGCAATAAACAATTCCATTGAAGAGGGAAATTTCATTATCGGTGCACACTGCTGGGATAATGTAATATCTCAGAACCTGCTTTTGAACGGAGGAGGGATAGGGATTGCGTGCTGCGGAGGAGGAAACCTTGTTTCAAATAATGAGATCATTAATTGCAGCACAGGGATTGATATATATGACACTCAGGCAAGGACTGTCCTCTGTGACAACCTGATTAAAGACTGCGATTATGGAATTTACCTGATTCTGGTATACGATTCCAGGGTAAGTAACAATACAATTTCGAACAGCAGCAGAGGCGTTTTTTTGAGGGAAAACAGTCAGAGCAATGAACTGTTCAACAACACAATAACCTCCAGCAATGAATCCGGGATCTATTTGATGGAAGATTGCGCTGGCAACCGCATATATAATAACTATTTTAACAACACTGTAAATGTAAAGGCTGAAAATAGCGAAGGGAACATCTGGAATACTACAAAAACACCCGGAATAAATATCCTGGGGGGCCCATACATCGGAGGCAATTTCTGGGCTGATCTTAATGGGACAGGGTTTTCCCAGACAGCTGAAGATTCGGATTCGGACGGAATATGCGACCTGCCATACAACGTTAACGGAAGCGATTTTGACTATCTCCCGCTCACAGAACCTCCTTCTGCGCCTGAAGTAAGCCTTAAAATTATAGTTGATGAGTCCCTTAAACTGGTGTTTGACATTCCGGAAAATTGTTCGGAAAGAGGCATTAAAAAAGGATCTCTTAATTTCTAAACTGAGCAGAACTGAGAAATGAAAATCCTGACAGATGCTCTCTAATTTCTCAATATAAAGCGACTGTAACAAAAAATTCATGTGTAATAAAGTACTTCATTATAAATTATATGAGATATTCAGCGGGAACAGGATTATTTTTGGCACTGGGTCTGTTATTCTGCCTTATTTCAGGAGCAGAAGCTGCAGACTCTCTTGCTCAGGATAGCGGGGATACAAACCTTTCGGAAGTCAGGGCTTTTGACCTGTTATGCAGGTGTGAAACCGGATCCATAGTAAATACTGTCGCACTTTCTTCAACAGGAGAGTATTTTGTTTCAGGAGGGTTTGATCACAAAGTTTCTCTTTATAATTCCAGTGGAATGCAACTCTGGAATTATACTACGGAAGATGTTGTTTATACAGTGTCTATTTCTTCAGACGGGTCAAGGGTTGCAGCAGGGAGCAACGATAAAAAAGTATACTTTTTCAATCGGAAAGGGGAACTTCTATGGAGCCGCAAAACCGGAGGCCATATTAATAGTGTAGCAGTCTCTTCAGACGGGCTGTATACTGCGATAGGCAGCGGGGACGGAAAAGTGTATTTCCTGGACAAAGATGGCAAACTTTTATGGAGCTTTAATACAGGAGACTCCGTCCGCAGTGTCGCAATCTCCAGAGACGGGTTCTATGTGGCAACCGGAAGCGCTAACAATTACGTTTATCTCCTTGACAGCAAAGGAAAGGATGTATGGGGAAGAAAAACCGGAAGCCTGATCAATTGCGTAACCATGACTCCACAAGCTTACTATGTGGCTGCTGGAGGGTCAAATTATAATGTTTATCTCTTTAACCGCAAAGGGGAATTTTCATGGATGCACAATCCGGGATACTGGGTTAGCAGTGTTTCTTTGACCACAAATGGTTCCCATCTTGCAGCAGGAAGTTTTGATGATAAAGTATACCTGTTTAACCTTTCCGGCGCAAAACTATGGGACTATAATGCAAAAGATGACGTTTATGTTGTGAAGATAGCGCCTGATTCATCGTTCATTGCAGCCGGAAGCTGGGATGATAATATTTATGTCCTGAATATGAGCGGGAAAGAACTCTGGAACTACAGCTGCGGAGGAAATGTCAACAGCATGGATGTTTCGCGCGACAGTACGGCTATTGTTGCAGGAAGCGAATCCGGAGAAGTATATCTATTTGAACGAAATGCTACTGCTTTTGCAATACTCCTGGGAGATGAAAGTTTCCTGCAAAAAGAAGCTGCAAAAGGGAAAAATGAAGTCATCGAGGAAGAAAATATCCAGCCTGTAGAAGAAGATACTGTCATTACAGGTGGCATAGAAAACCGGGTAGAAGACGCCTCAGATTCTTCAGGTGGAACGGAAGGGATTGTAAAGACCGGGGAGAACTTGGGCCTGGAAGGGTTGCCTTCCGAGGAAAGTGCTGCAGGCATCATGGGAAAATTCGATTCAATAAAGTTTCCATTTGCCCTTCTGATCGGATCTCTGGCAGGTACTGTTTTCTTCCTGAAAAGAAGGCTCAGAAAATACCATGAACAGGATGAGAACCCTGAGGACTTTGAGAACCTTGAAGAAAGTAATATATCAGAGAGAAACTGAGAAAGAAACAGAATGGGGATAATTCCGGAAATAAGGAGTTTCCCCAAAAATTAAGTATGCCGGGAACAGATACTATTATGAATTCTCACTATTATGAATTCTCACTATTATGAATTCTCACTATTATGAATTCTCACTATTATGAATTCTCACTATTATGAATTCTCACTATTATGAATTCTCACTATTATGAATTCTCACTATTATGAATGCTTATCATTATGAATGCTTATCATTATGAATGCTTATCATTATGAATGCTTATCATTATGAATGCTTATCAAATTTTGAATAATTAAAAAACAGACTTTAGATACCCATTTCTATGGCAGAAAAAACTATTTTTAATTTGAATTCATTTGATTTTCTTAATTCATTTGATTTTCTTAATTCATTGGATTCTCCCTTATATCTGTACTTGCCGCCCCGGAGAGTGTCCTGACATGGAACTCCGAACCAAGTCTCTCTGAGACCTCTCTGCATTTTTCGAGATCAATCTCGGGTACCTTAACAACCGTAACCCTTGAAGAGATTCCAGCTTCTTTTGCACGCCTTACGAAATCAAGGATAGCTTTATAGGCATTTTTGTTGGCAGGTCTGCAGAGTTTATTGTATTTATCTTCAGATTCTGCATTGAGGCTGACCGAAATAGAATCCATGCCTGCGCTTTTTAACTCTGCAACAACATCTAGTCCGGGATTAATTAAAGCAGCATGACCATTAGTATCAAGCCTTACTTTTAATCCCTGGTTTTTAAGCCAGCGAGTAACTGTCAGTACAACATCAAACCTGAGGGTAGGCTCTCCAAGCCCGGTGAACACAATTTCCCTGTATTTTGAGAGGTCAAGCCCTTTGAGGGCTCCGATAATTTCTTCAGTTGATGGTTCTTTTGAAAGTCTCAGGTTATACCCATAAACACCATCTGCAAAATTGCGGATGCAAAAGACGCAGTCTGCGCTGCAGCGGTTTGTCAGATTAAGATAAAGATTATTATGGGCTTCATAGTAAATTGTATCCATAAGAATCAAACTCCTTACATTCCTTATAACCATGACGCATCTTTTTCAGCTATGAAGCATTTCTTATAGCTACGACGCACCTGCATTTTTCGACCTATAGCTGAAGTTTTTGTTATATAATCCTATCTTTAATGTTTGCCCTGATATCTGTCTGTCACCCTTTTTTTTCAAGCAGAAGGTTTATAGGCTAGTATGTACTTTTAAGGTTCAATCTGCAGCATTTAGCTAGCAGTATCTATGTTTCAACTCATTTACTCTCCGCATTGAATCCCTTCAGGTTCTTTTCTGGAATTTGAATATTTTCAATGTTGATAGATATGTGTTAAAAAACCTATGATTGATGAAAAATTGCGAGATCCGCAATTTCGAAGGAGAAACTTAAATGGCACAATTAGCTAAATTCGATGTTCCTGAAGAACTTACAAACAAAGCACTTGAAGCTCTGGAACTTGCCAGAGACACAGGAAAGATTAAAAAGGGCACAAATGAAGCTACCAAAGCAATCGAAAGAGGCAATGCAAAGCTTGTCCTGGTTGCCGAAGATATCGAGCCTGCAGAGATTGTCGCTCACCTCGCCCCTCTTTCCGAGGAAAAGAAAGCTCCCTACATCTTTATCAAGACCCAGAAAGACCTCGGTGCAGCCAGCGGACTTGGTGTCTCCTGTGCAGCAGTAGCAATTATAGATGCAGGAAAAGCAGCTGAAATGATCCAGGACATCGCTCAGAAGCTTGACGCTCTTAAATAATCCTGATAACAAGGGGTGCTGATTATGGCTGAAGAAAGCACAACAGGCGGCTTTGCTGCCGAAGTTATTGACGTTATCGGGAACACAGGTATGCATGGTGAAGCCAGTCAGATCCAGTGCAGGGTTCTGGAAGGCAGAGACAAGGGCCGCGTAATCACAAGAAACTGTGTAGGTCCTGTCCGTATCGGTGACATTCTGATGCTTCTGGAAACGTCAAGAGAAGCAAAGAAACTGACTACCAGGTAAAAATAGACGGTGAAAAGAAATGGAACAGAGAAAATGCTATTTTTGCGGGAATATGCTGGAGCCTGGTACCGGTAAGCTCTACGTCAAAAAAGACGGATCCACTTACTTCATGTGCTCTTCCAAGTGCATGAGCAATTTCGCACTTGGCAGGCTTCCGCGCCGCACCGAGTGGACTGAGAAAGGCAAAATCCAGCTGAAAAAAGCATAATTGCCTGCTGGTTCAAACATAGTAGGTGTGCATATGGAACAGACATACGTAATGGTGAAGCCTGACGGAGTCCAGCGCGGGCTGGTTGGAGAGGTAATTTCCAGAATAGAAAAGAGAGGCTTGAAGGTTGTAGCCCTCAGGATGAACGTTATTGCCGAAGCTACTGCAAAAGAGCACTACGGTGAACACGCAGCAAGGCCATTCTTCCCCTCCCTTATCGAGTTCATTACTTCAGGTCCTTCAGTCTCAATGGTAGTTGCAGGAAAGAATGCAGTTAAGGTCATGAGAGCAATAAACGGGGCTACAAACCCTGTGGATGCCGCTCCCGGAACTATCCGCGGAGACTTTGCTCTTGATGTGGGAAGGAACGTTGTCCATGCCTCCGATTCTCCCGAAGCTGCAGTAAGAGAGATTGCAATTCACTTTAAGGACTCCGAAATCGGGAAGTATTCCAGAGTCGATGAGGTCTGTCTGTACGAGTAATGCAGGTATCTCAGAGCCTTTTCGTGTTTCCAAAGTTTTTACACGATTTCAGGCATCTGCCAACCTTTACCTGCAAAATGGGTCCTTCCGGGGAGACCCGGGCCCTTCTGGACCTGCAGCAAATAAGACGCGGGAATGAGAGAGGTTCTGTATATGACCGACAAAAAAAATCTCAGGACTCCTATAGTCTGCGTGATGGGGCACGTTGACCACGGGAAAACAACTCTGCTTGACAAGATCAGAGGTACTGCAATTGTTAGCGGAGAAGCCGGAGCTATTACCCAGCACATAGGGGCAACCGAAGTCCCTATAGATGTGATTGTCAATAAGCTCGGAGACCCCAGGCTCAGGGACCGCTTCATGGTACCGGGGCTGCTTTTTATTGATACTCCGGGGCACCACGCTTTTACAACCCTCAGGAGCAGAGGAGGCGCACTTGCCGACCTTGCAATTGTGGTTGTTGACATAAACGAAGGTTTCAAACCCCAGACCCACGAGAGCTTGCAGATCTTAAAGCGGTTCAAGACTCCTTTTGTTGTCGTTGCCAATAAGATAGACAGGATTGGCGGCTGGGTTTCACAGAAAGATCTTCCTTTTGCTGCTACTTTTAAAAAGCAGTCCACCGATGTCCAGGCACGGCTTGAAACAAAGCTTTACGAGGTAATAGGCGAACTCTATAACCAGGGTTTTGCCGCAGAACGTTACGACCGGGTTACAAACTTCCAGAAAACCCTTGGAGTAGTCCCTGTAAGTGCTTTTACGGGAGAAGGTATTCCTGATGTCCTCATGGTCCTTTTAGGTCTTGCCCAGAAATTCCTTGAGGCAAATCTTCAGTACAGTGCCAAAGGTCCGGGAGTTGGGACTGTCCTTGAGGTAAAGGAAGAAAAAGGTCTCGGAGCAACCCTTGATATTATCCTTTATGACGGCACATTGAAGAAAGGAGATACGGTTGTTATCGGAAGCCTGGGCGAGCCTATCCAGACAAAGGTGAGGGCTCTTTTAAAACCAAGGGAACTTGCCGAAATCCGCTACGAGAGCAAGTTCCAGCAGGTAAGTAAGGTAACTGCTGCAGCCGGTGTAAAGATATCCGCTCCCGGACTTGAAGGTGCACTCGCAGGCTCTCCCATAAGGGTTGCAACAGAAGATGACCTTGAAGAGATTGTAGCCCAGGTAAAGTCCGAGATCGATGAGGTCAGGATTGATACGGGTTCGGTCGGGATCATGATTAAAGCAGATACCCTTGGATCCCTTGAAGCTCTTGTCCACGAGTTCCAGAAAGATAATGTCCCTATCAGAAAAGCTGAAGTAGGAGATATTTCCCATCGGGACGCGGTTGAAGCTTCGACGGTTGAAGACCCCCTTTACTCGGTGATTATAGGTTTCAATGTTAAGGTTCACCCTGATGCCAGAGATTTCCTGCAGGACAGCAGTATAAAGGTATTCACAAGTGATGTGATTTACCGCCTGGTTGAAGATTACCAGAAATATGTCAAAGAGCAGCAGGAAATGGCTGAAAAGAAGATTTTCGAAACAATAATCCGCCCCGGAAAGTTCAAGATCCTCCCAGGATGTGTTTTCCGGCAGAGCAAACCCGCAGTTGTCGGGGTAAGAGTGCTTGGCGGAGTTGTCCGGACAAATGCGGATGTCATGCTTGAAAACGGAAACGTTGTGGGCAAGATCAAAGGTCTGCAGTCCGAAGGTGAAAATATTTCTTCTGCAAGAGTAGGCAAAGAAGTTGCAATGGCAATCGAAGGTGCAACCGTAGGCAGGCAGATCAAAGAAGAAGATGTGCTCTATATTAACGTGCCTGAAAGGCATGCCAAAGTCCTTGAGCACGAGATCTATGACTCCCTTTCAACCGATGAAAAGGAAACCCTTGATATTTTCCTGTCACTCAAAAGGAAAGACAATCCTTTCTGGGCAAAGTAAAAGCTGATATGCAGGCAGAGCATATTCAGGATTCGGCAGGACGGGTAAAATTCAGGATAACTCAGATAAAAAAGTAAGGCTAAGGAATTATTATAAATAAATCTGATTGGAGGATTTCACATGGCAAATTTCAAAGTTGTAGTTTCTGATCCAAAGGAAGCTCGCGCTTACCAGATCGATATTAAGGATGCTGAAGCAAACGCATTAATCGGAAAGGCAATCGGAGACGTCGTTGACGGCGGCATTTTCGGGCTCGCCGGATATAAAGTCAAGATCACCGGCGGCTGTGACGGCAGCGGTTTTGTTATGAAGCCGGACCTCCCGGGCCCCAGGAGACAGAGAATCCTGACCGCAACAGGTGTCGGTTACACTCCCAAGCTCCCAGGCCAGCGCAGGAGAAAGATGATGCGCGGAAGGGAAATTGCTCCCGATATCGTCCAGGTCAACGCCAAGGTAGTTGAATACGGAAGCAAATCCATAAAAGCCCTTCTCGGCCTTGAAACCGCAGAAGAGGCTCCGGCAGCAGAGTAATTCCAAGTAGAGTAACTTAAAGTTCCGCCTTCGGGCGGATTTAATATACTCTTTCGAAGAAATTGTAAAATCCCGGCTTTTTCGTATATCTCGACTTTTTCGTATATAGACTATTTTTTCGCAGGCTTTTTTGCATTCTTTGCGCTTTTGGTATCGTGACAACTTCGCGTAGTTTAATCTATCTAATTTTGTTGATTAATTATTAGCGGCTTTCCGATAAGCCCTGATAAATCCGACAATGGATATAAAAAAGTTCAAAACTGCTCTGGGGAGTTAATTTTACTTAATAAATTATTATTAATGTCACCTGAATAATTGTAAGATTTTTGTCCAGAGAATAAAACAATCAGAATGTACTGTTAATTTTCGGAAAAACACTGCATCTTTTTTTCTTAATTCATCCGGATGATATTCAAAGCTCTTTTTACTCAGGTTTAGAAAAAATAAGATAGAAAAAATAAGCTTACCGTTTCTGGTAATTACAGTATTTTCTTACAGGCTTAGAAAAAAGCCCGTAATATCCATCATAATTTGTATTATTTAATTCAGAATTAAAGTATAACTAATTCAATCACGTTATTATAATCTATAATTTTCTTAGAATTTAGAAACATTTAGTAACACTCTTATATATGTAAATAATAACACCTACGTGTTGTTTGTATTTTTATTCATATTATCAGGCGATTGGTGGTAATCCACAAAAATAGGGTGTTCTGTTATGAAGAAAAAAAAATTATTCTTTTGTATTTTCCTGACAGCCCTGATCTTAATGACAGCGGGCTGTGCTGACCAGGAAAATGCTCAGGCCGAAGCACAGGCTGGAAAGGCGCTGGCTGATGAAACACTGGTTGAGAATACTGCTGAAGGATTGCATGTGGATGTTGTAAAGCTTAGCGGCGGAGATTGTGGCTATCCTCAGCCGTTTACAATATATCCTAGAGGTCCCGGGTCATCAAAGGTTGGAATGATCTTTGATAGCCTGTTAGAAAGAGATGAAACAGGCATAATACCCTGGCTGGCTGAAAGCTGGGATGTCAGTCCAGATGGAACAGAATATACAATTCATCTCAGAGAAGGTGTCGTATGGAGCGATGGAGAACCTTTCATGGCACATGATGTTAAATTTACTTTTGATTACGAACAGGAACATGTACCTGTGTCAGGTGGAATTGAGCCCGGTATTGTAGATAATGTTCAGGTTGTGGATGCAAACAATGTCAAATTCGTACTGAATCAGCCTGTTTCAACCTTCCTTTATAAGCTCACGGGTTTTAAGATCATACCTGAGCACATATACAAAGATGTCTCGGACCCTTCCAGTTTCCTTGATCCGGAGGCAGTCATCGGCACTGGTCCATTCCTTCTTGACGAGTACAATAAAGAGCACGGAACATACCGTTTTGTAACAAATGAGGACTTCTGGGGACCGGAGACTGCTGTTAAAACTGTCGAGTTTGTTCCTGTCAGTGATTCTTTGATAGCTTTTGAACAGGGAGAAATAGATTTCACAAGCATATCACCCGACACTCTTGACCGGTTCACATCAGACCCTGATATAAAAATAGAACAGCAGCCGGCTTTCTGGGGTTACCAGTTTTATTTCAATATGAAAAAGTGCCCTGAACTTTGTGACCGCAGGATAAGGCAGGCTTTTGCTTATGCCATTGACCGTGAAGAACTGGTGGAAAAGATCGCAAGGGGTGCAGGAAAAGCAGGTGAAATGGGTGTACTCTCAGAAGACCACATATGGTATAACCCTGACCAGCCGGAATATAGCTACGATTCGGAAAAGGCAGGAGAACTGCTTGACGAAGCAGGGTGGACTGATACAGATGGGGATGGAATACGTGACAAAAACGGGGAAAAACTGTCATATGTACTGTCTCTTGGCAGTGGCAGTCAGGGCAATGCCGAGATCCGTATCGGGGAACTTATAAAACAAAGACTGAGTGAGGTTGGAATTGACGTTCAGGTGAAAGCTCTCGAGAGCAAGTCCCGTGATGCCAATCTGAAGAGTGGGGATTTTGAGCTTCTGATTAGCGGCTTTGGAGGATGGGGACAGGATGCAGATTATCTCCGTACAAGATACTGTGATACAGGTACACAGACCGGAAGCGTATCATCCGGTGCAGCAGTGTATGGTTACCACAATGATACCCTGAATTCACTTGGTGACCGGGAATTGCAGGAACTGGCCGATGAGAAACGTAAAGAAATAGTATACGAAATGCAAACCGTAATTGCGAATGATATCCCTGCAATTCCGCTGTACTATACCACATTATATGATGCTTGGAGAATTTCAAAATACGACGGCTGGATGAATATGTATGACCACCATGCAAGGACACACAGCATTCTTTCATATCTTGTGAGGGATGGAATTGCAGAAAAAAGATGATATTAATAATCTGATCGAATGCTGGAAAAAAGCTACAGGTGATACTCTGAACATCCAGGATGAAGGCAGGATGGCAGAGTTCTGGAATAAACGGTCTAAGAATTATTCCAAAAATATGGAGAAAGATCAGAGAAAGAAGAGAACAGATGAGATCCTTGAATTCCTTGAAGAAGCCGGCTTTAATCCGGAGGGTTCCAGAGTTCTGGATATCGGGTGCGGGCCCGGCGCCCTCTCTCTCCCTCTTTCAAAGCTTGGAGCAGAGGTGACCGCACTTGACATATCGTCCGGAATGCTCAAAAAGCTGAAGGATACCGTCAAAGAAGAATCACTCCCGGTAGATGTCATTGAATGTTCCTGGTGGACTGCAGATATAGATGAACTTGGGTTCCGAAAAGGATACGACCTTGTGATTGCATCCATGACTCCCGCAATAAAGGATATTGAGAATTTTGATAAGATGATAGCATGCTCGAAAAATCTCTGTTACTACAGTAACTTTTTGAGAAGAGGAGAGGACAGGGCGTATCGTGAGATCCGGAATTCAATACTCGGTCAAAACTCTGCGAACAATATGAACGGTATGGTTTACCCATTCATGTACCTTTACCTTTCAGGCTATATGCCATCTCTCAGGATCAACCACTCCGAATGGAAGGAAGAAACGGACTGGAGAGAAGCTGCAGACCAGGCAATAGAGTTCATCGGAAGGGGCAGGGATTTTGATGAAGAAACAAAGGAAAAAATAAGGGATTATTACAAAAACGCCTCCCCGGATGGAATTTACCGTTCCGAGCCTGATGTATATACCGGTATGATAGTCTGGGAAGTTAACGGCAGATGAATGGATAATAAAGGGAAGATGATTGAATGGAAAATGACAGGAATTCATTTGTTTTAAGGTTGCTATCGACCCTTTTTGTAATTCTTGCCATAAACTTTTTCCTTCCAAGAATGATGCCCGGAGATCCATTCTCAGCCACTTCCTCAGATGAGGTTGGGGAAGAAATTATTGTAATGACAGAGGAGCAGCGCCTGTATTACCTGAACTATTACGGACTTGATAGGCCTTTGAGTGAACAGTTTTCAGTATACATGAAAAACCTGATGACTGGAAATCTAGGCAGGAGCATTTATTATAAAATGCCGGTCAGTGACGTAATAATGCTCCACTTTCCCTGGACTGTGCTGATTGTTGTGGGAGCTACCATAATCAGTACAGTCTCCGGTGTGCTTCTCGGGACACTTTCGGCAAAGAACAGGAAAAAAGGGAGCGACAGAATTATGATGACAGGCATGATCGCCTTTGCGGAAATTCCCTCATTTCTGCTTGGCCTGATCCTTCTTCTGATTTTCAGTGTGCATCTCAGAATTTTCCCTCTTGCAGGTGCCATTACCCCTTTTGCAGACTTTAACAGCCCGGTAGAGCAGGCATGGGATATACTGTATCATGCCTTTCTGCCTGTTATGACCCTGTCACTTACGCAGCTGACAGGCGTGTACCTGCTCACAAGAAATACGCTGATTACGGTGACAACAAAGGATTATATCCGGACTGCCCGTGCCAAAGGCCTGGGAGAAAAAACAGTGTGGATACGGCATGCACTCAGAAACGCACTTCTTCCTGTAGTGACAAGGACAGGTTTTATGATAGGCATAATGATGGGCGGTGTTGTGCTTGTTGAGAGCGTCTTTTCCTATCCCGGCATAGGAATGACACTCAGAAGTGCTGTAATAGGACGGGATTACCCCCTTATCCAGGGCATTCTCCTGGTAATTGCGATATCCATACTCGTTTGCAACCTGTTAGTCGACAAAATATACTGGAAACTTGATCCGAGGGTCGTGGTATGATAAAGGATGTTGCTGTCTCTGAGAACGACAGAATATTCTCTTTTATTCAGGCATTAAATATTAGCATAATCAATAGAACTAACAGAATTGCCAGCAGCATAGCTAAACCGTTCTCCAGGTTCAGTACTGAAGGAAAAATCGGTGTCCTTGGTATTATCTCTATAATTCTAATGGCAGTTTTCGCTCCAGTGATAACAATTTATCCTCCTCAGAAAATCACAGGCAATTCGCTCGAACCTCCGGGTCCTGAACATATACTTGGAACCGATGAACTTGGTATCGATATCTGGTCCCAGATATGTTACGGTGCAAGAATGAGCCTAACAATAGGGCTCGCAGTAGCGTTTGCGGCAGGTTTTGGAGGAGGAGCTATCGGAATACTGGCAGGATACATTGGAGGGCACATTGACCAGGGACTGATGAGAGTAATTGATGTGACAATGGCTCTTCCGAGTTTTCCTCTCCTGATTGTGATATCTGCTTTTCTTGGGCCGAGTATTCTTAACGTAATTCTTGTTCTTGTCCTTTTCAGCTGGGCAAAACCCGCACGCATTGCACGTTCCCAGACTCTGTCATTAAAGAAGAACAGCTACATTATTGCAGCCCGGAATTACGGGGCAAAACCATTTTACCTGCTCAGGAGGCATATATTTCTAGAAGTTATGCCTGTCCTTTTTGTACTTGTCATTGGTATAGCCTCACACGCAATAATAGCCGAAACAGGGCTTGCTTTTCTGGGCCTCGGAGATCCCACTTCCAAAAGCTGGGGAATGATGCTTAACCATGCAACAGGTTTCAGGTCGATATATTTTACGCCTTACTGGCAGTGGTGGCTGTTGCCTCCTTTGTTTATGCTTATTTTTCTCCTGCTCTGTCTTGCGTTTATAAGCAGGGATATGGAAAGGATTCTTGATCCCAGATTAAAAATAAAGAAAGGTTTCTGATTATGAGTCTGCTTAAAGTAAATGACCTTAAATGCCACTACATAACTGACTTTAACACAGTGAGGGCTGTAGAAGGTATTTCTTTTGAAATTGAAGAGGGAGAAATTCTTGGCGTCGTAGGAGAGTCCGGAAGCGGCAAGACCACTGTTGCACTCGGGATCATGGGGCTTTTGCCGGAAAATACATCAATTTCCGGAGAAATTTTTTACAGGGGAGATGTAATATCTTTTTTGCCTGATTCAGAAATAGACAGGTTCAGGTGGAAGGATATTGCAATAGTATTCCAGAACAGCCTGGAAGTGCTGAATCCTGTTATGAAAGCAGGCTTTCAGGTAATGGAACCGATGATAAAACATCTCGACATCAGCCCTGACAGGGCCCGGAATAAATGTGCTGACCTGTTCAGGACTGTAGGCCTTGATCCCGAATGGATGGACTTATACCCGCATCAGCTCTCAGGGGGCATGAGGCAGAGAGTTCTTCTGGCAATGGCCCTTTCATGCGATCCGAAGCTATTAATTCTTGATGAAGTTACTTCTGCGCTTGACGCGTTTACCCGAAAGGAGATCAGGGACCTTCTGGTAGACCTTCAGAAGAAGAAGGGGTATACAATGTTAATGATCTCTCATGACATCACTTTTGTATCTTCCCTGGCATCCAGGATTGCTGTCATGTATTCGGGAAAAATTGTAGAGGCCGGCCCTGTAAAGGATATCCTCGTATCCCCCCGTCACCCCTATACAAGGGGTCTTGTCCATTCAACACCTGATGTTTTCGTTTATAAAGATTTATGGGGGATTCCTGGGGATGTTCCGGCAGGGGATGAGTTTAAAGGCTGTCCTTTCAGCCCGAGGTGTACACAAAAAATCGAGATATGCAGCAGAGTTTCCCCTGTTCTTGTTCCAGCAGGAGGCGGGCGTGAAATTGCATGCCACAGAGGCGGTATAGCAAACATTCTGGAGGCAAAAAACCTGAACTTCAGCTATCGGCTGCCAGATGGAGAATACATTCAGGCAGTAGACGATGTTAGTCTGGAAGTTGGGGAAGGAGAGGTTCTTGCAGTTGTCGGCCAGACAGGCTCTGGAAAGTCAACCCTTGCACATCTCCTTGCAAACGTAATAAGACCTGAAAGGGGAGAGGTGTCTTTTATGGGCGGGGATGTCAGCAGAGGAAACTATGGGAAAAGAATCAACGGCATTCAAATAGTATTCCAGGACCCTTTCAGTTCAACCAGCAACAGGTTTACCGTTCTTGATGCAGTCAAAGAGCCTCTTTATATCAATAAGATCGGGACCAATGGAGATAGACTTCAGATGGTTAAAAATGCCCTTGAACTTGTCCGCCTTCCCATCACAGATAATTTCCTGAGGAAATATTGCAGTGAACTGAGCGGCGGACAGAGGCAGAGGGTTGCACTTGCAAGAGCAATGGTTATGGAGCCAAAACTCCTTATTGCCGATGAGATGACTTCGGCTCTGGATGTTTCAACCTCTGCAAATATATTGCGTCTTTTAAAGGGCCTTCAGAACAGGAGAGGGTTTGCAATGGTATATATTTCACACGACCTTTCAATGACCCTGAAAATCGCTGACAGGATAGCAGTCATGAATTCCGGAAAAATTGTAGAGATGGGAAATTCCCATGATGTTATGCTTTCGCCTTCTGATGAATATACAAAAAGGCTTGTGGGTTCAAGAATAGGGCTGTGCTGCCACAACCATCAGGCATTATAAATCCTGTTAAAGGTCTTCTAAATTTACACTGTTTGTTTTTTGCAAATGAAATGTAATTTTAAAGAACTTAGAATGCAGGCTTTTACGAATTTTCAATAATCCTGGTTTGAAGGTTTTGTTTAAGATGAGTGCAATAATTGTTAAAGATCTGACTAAAAGATTCGGAGAATTTACTGCTGTGGACAGTGTCTCATTTTCGGTTGAGACAGGAGAGCTTTTCGGGCTTTTAGGTCCCAATGGCGCGGGAAAGACAACTATAATCAATATGCTGACTACTCTTCTTCTTCCTACGGCAGGAAATGCTGAAATCGCAGGATATGGTCTTAGAAGGGATCCTGCCCGGATCAGGAATAATATCGGAATAATTTTTCAGGACCCTTCGCTTGATATAGGGCTTACGGGGCGGGAAAACCTTGAATTTCACGCCATGATGTACGGCATAGGTTCGGATGAGAGGAAAAAAAGAATCCAGGAAATGCTTGATATTGTAGGTCTGGCTGACAAAGCTGATATTCTCGTTGAGAATTATTCGGGAGGGATGAAAAGGCGGCTTGAAATTGCAAGGGGGCTTATTCATTACCCGAAGGTTCTGTTCCTGGATGAGCCTACTCTCGGGCTTGATGCACAGACCAGGAGATCAATATGGGACCATATAAGGAAGCTGAACCGGAATTACGGGACATCTGTCATACTGACCACCCATTATATGGAAGAGGCTGATTACCTCTGTGACCGCATTGCGATAATTGATCATGGAAAGATAATTGCACTTGATACTCCATCAGGGCTGAAAAAACGTCTTAAAGGTGATTGTGTTAGCCTGGATATTGAAGGAAAGGTTGAACTCATAGCTTCTGCACTGGGGGAAAAAGAATGGGTTAAGGAAGTTGCCCGGAACGAAAAAATGCTTGATGTAATCATATCGGATTATGAAAAAAATATTCCTGACATTTTTCAGACTGCGTGCAATCTGGGCATTGGGATCAGATCGATAAATTTCAGTAAACCAAGCCTTGAAGACGTTTTTCTCCGCCTGACAGGTTCAACAATAAGGGAACAGGAAGGGAGCAGGAAGATAGTCAGGCGCGAGCGGATGAGAAAGAGGATGCTCCGGTGATTCAGGGAAGAGTTATCTACGTTCTCTGGCGGCGCGAGATGATAAAATACTTCAGGGCAAGGTCCAGGGTTGCGGGTGCTATTGGCATGCCTGCTTTTATGCTGGTCTTTCAAGGGATGGGCTTTAGAAAAGTGGAGTTTCCGGGCCTGCCTGACTCTATAGGATATTTTCAGTACCTGGTGCCGGGCATTATAGGGATGACCCTTCTTTTTACGGCTGCTTATGCAGGCATGAGCGTCATTATGGATAAGCAGTTCGGGTTTTTAAAAGAGGTTATGGTGACTCCTGCCAGCAGAATCTCTATTGTCCTCGGGATGATATCAGGAAGCGCAACCACTTCACTCATTCAGGCACTAATTATTATGATGATGTCGGTATGCCTTGGTTTCAGGCTGCCTTTTATTCCTGCTGTTCTGTCGTCTCTGGCAATAATGGTTCTAATATCTATGGTCTTTATAAATATAGGATTAATTTTGTCTTCAATACTGAAGGATTTTCATGGGTTCAGCACGGTTATTAATTTTATTGCGTTTCCTCTGTTTCTTTTATCCGGAGCTTTATTTCCGGTCTCAAATTTGCCAGCCCCGATAAGAATTCTGTCTTATTTTGATCCGCTTACATATGGTGTGGATGCTTTGAGGGGAGTGTTGATTGGCCATTGTGAATTCCCTATCGTCCTGGACATATGTATTCTATTAACACTATCGGTCCTGATGGTTTGCACCAGTGGTTATTTTTTCCAGAAGGCAGAGATGGTATAGATACGTTTCAGATACATTTTCATTTGACACGAAATAATCAGAATCCGGTGCCGCAGAAAAGGAGTCAGGAATCTTTGCAGCAGATTAACTGAAAAATAGCAGTTACTCAGAAGCAGGGTCAGGGAAGCCTTGAGGATCTCAGGGCTAACATAACCATGCCTCCAGAAAGGGTTCAAATTTTGCTCGGGAGGGTAATTTGAACTCCATAATTATTTCTGACATACTCAATATAAAATATAAGGTTTTTAGCCATATCATCAAACAATCAGGATTAAGTTGAGTTTATAATTGTTTTTCCAAAAATACACTTAAAACGATAGAGTTAATCAAAAAGAAACAATCAAAAAGAAACTTAGAAATTTCATTCTATTTGAGCCCGTTATTCAAAGAATTTCACGTACATTGTTTCAATTGTATCCCGGTAATCAGGGTTTATGTTATACACAGTACTTCTCCCGACCTTATTTTCTTCAATAAGATCAAGTTCTTTTAATTGCTTAATATACCACGTAACCGTACCTTTAGAAATTCCTGTTGTTGTGGAAAGATCCCTGTTAGTATTGCATTCTTCGTCCAGTATCTTAGAAATTATTTTGCGGATCATCTCATTTTGAAGGGCTGAAATGACCAGTTTTTCTTTCTCTTCAAATGAAAAATTATTCTGAAAGTACCGGACTTTTCCGTGGTCGCTGCGAGTATCAACCAGATTTTCTGCTTCGAGAATTTTAAGGTGGTGGCGCAAAGTTCCACGGTTCAGGCCCGTATTATTCGCAAGCTCACTAATGCAGGTGCCAGGGCTGGCTTTGATAAATGCGTATATATGCTTCCTCTTCAGAATTCCGATAGCATTTGAGTGGTCTACAATCCGGAACCCGAGTATTACGAAAATAAGCTTTGCAGAGCACAGAAGTATATCCAGTACCGACAGAATATTCATTGCAGCAAGCCAGAGGAGGAACTGCCAGTAAGGTATTACAGTATCCTCTACTATCTTTACATCCTCTCCAGCAAAGGATACTCCAAATTCGTCACTTGGAGCTGGGCTTACAATATATTCCGTAGCTCCAGCTAGCGGTATTAAAAATAAAGATAAAAAGCACAGGAGATAGATTCTCCTGTAATTAATGCAATGCAGCGGTAAATGTATAACTCTGCGATCCACTAACCGATTCTCCGTAGACCTTAAACTTCCAGGTTCCTTGCTGAACGTACCCCTGGCTTGGATCTATATTAAGGTGTATCCTGCCATTTACACTCCCATCAAAATTGTCACGGTAGGTTCCAACTTTGCTTCCTGAAGGAGTATAAACACTAAGAGTAAGAGAATCGCTTGTATCTCCCCAGTATAAGTCTACCTCAATAGAATTCACTCCAGTACCTGCGTTTACATTGTGAGTTATAGTCTGCCCCTGGGTTATGGACTGAGTTGACTTTGTAGAAAAACCAGGATCACCTGTTGCAGGAGTAACGATGTAATCTACTTTATCCTTTTTGTCAGAAACCGGATTGTCTTTATTAGCGGAGTTTACCGTATGTTCCTCGTCAGCTAAAGCTACAGGAAGAACCAGCACACTTGCAATCATACATAGTATTAATACTTTCCAGATATTCATACTGTCACCCATGAGGGGTAAGAAACCAGAGAATAAAAAGTTTCTCTCCAAGGTATCAAACAATCAGCCTTATTGTTCTTATAAAACTTTTTAAGCGGACAAACTGGCTTGTCTGAAAAATGAGACGAGCTGCCTTTATCAAGATGACTTTTGTAAAAAAAGGAGATACTATAGAAGTTATATTCTATTATAATAAGCAGGATAAAATCGCAAATTTTATAAATTAGCTTTCAAAGGCTTTCATAGGAGCTGTTTCCATCTTATCATCAGATCATATTAACGTTTTTCTATAATCTTGATAGCGGGAAGGGCTTTTGCAGGAAGCCTGCTTTCCATGCTAGCTGCGATTTCTGGCTATTTTCAAAAATCCAGATAAATACTGAGTATTACTTTGATTAATACAATTATGCGCCCTTCCAGAACAGGCTTTATTCCTTTACAGGATATGATATATTTCTTTTGTTCTATGGTTACAGAGTTAAAGGCTTCCTGCAGTAAACAGGAATACATACATCATATAAACAACATAGAGCCCCACAGGAACGCCTACAGTAATTCTGGCATTTTTAACCGACAAATCTCTTGCATGCAGAAGTGCAAATACCCATATGTATGCAGATAGTAAGAGACATAGAATTCCGACTGCCTGAGACACATAAAGCAAGGGATTGTTTAAAAGCGCCTGCGTCATACCTTTAGCAAGAAGTTCCGGATCCTGCAATGAAAAATCAACCGACGCAGTCAGCCAGTACGTTATAACAACGCCAATTAAACCGCTGAATATTTGCGGCACAAATCCGTAACCTACAAACTCTAATGTCCTCTTGAAAGTGCCTCTTGACTCAAATACGTAAGATATTGAATAAAAAATTAAAGTCAGTATCAACCAGTAAAAAAATGTTCCAAATAACCCGCCGACGATACCGAATACAATTGCTGCAGTTGATATATATGAACCCATATCAGAAGGAAACATTCCGCTGAGCTTGTTCATAACCAGAAAACTTGAACCCATCGCGATTATAGCGACTGCAAGTATAATCAGTACGGGGTACTTGAAATCAATATTGTTCTTTGACTTTTCTCTAAAAAACGAATCAGGATCAAATAACAGACTATTCAGGTTTAGATTATCCATATTTTTCACACCTTTACAACCTTATGCAATATATGCATAAGACTTATAAAAGTTCCGTATGATGAATCATATATTTGGATTTATATTTATAGCCCTGCGCTTTATCCTGCACCTTAAATCATAATTCATAAACATAATAATACAGTAACTGGCTGGCTTCTATTTTCAAACACTTTTTACGCGGACAAGTTTGACTGAACAAATACAGCTCCTCATCGGACTAAACCTGAAAGGAAACTAAATTTTGTTAAGTTAATAATCCGCCGCCTGAAAGATCGATAAAGATAGTCAAAAAACGGCACAAAAGGATATAATCCGTAAGTGAAGGCGTTAGAGAAAAAAGCATTAAAAGGGAAAAAGGTTAGAATACTTTCTTACAGAATATTTTAGCAAAAAAAGGAGAATTGCGTGAGAGGAGAAGAGGGTTTTAAGACATTTTCTCCTCTCTTACAGAAAATACAAATTATTTCAAATGCATACGATGTTTGTTCAAACAACAGCACACATGGATGTTTCTCTTCCTCCATCGGCAGGAACATTTATTCGCTCATTGGATATATTTTTATTAAGCAGGTCTTCAAAATTCATTGTAACTACTTCTGCTCCCTCAGGCACATTAAATACGAATTCAGAATCCGGTATTCCGGTATTTATCTTTAAATCTTGGATCTCGATTTCTATTCTCTGCGTGCCCTGGTAAATTTCATACTTCAGGGGCATCCAGCTTTCCCCATCAACCCAGATTTTGATCTCGTCGATTAAAATACTTTCCTCTATTCCTTCTTTCGGTTTTGCTTCAAGCAGATATGCAGTTCTCCCGTGAATTTTATCGTTTTCAAGCACAGAAATATCATATTCATTTAAAGTATCATTAAAGAGCTGGAAATAATCAATTTCTATTTGATACTCTTCAGGAACTATTATTTTCTGGACAACATTTGTTTCGGGATCGTACAACCACTCAATTTTTCCATCGTAAATCATTACACTTTCATTCTCTGTCCCTTTTGTAATTGTTTTCTTCATATTCGGCTTTTTGTACATGATACCAAATTCACTTTCCTGTATTTTCTCCCCTTCAAAATACGCCGTCATACAAAGAGTATATGAAGAATCCTCGACGCTGTTTTCTTTTTCTTGCATCTTTACTGCAATTTCTTCTGCAATAAGCTCAATATCTTCCGCATCAGGTTCATTCACGCACCCAGATGTAAAAATAACATAAACCATCAAAATAAGCATAGAAACAATTTTCTTCTTTATCATATTCCTCATTCCAGATATTAATTAACCGATCTTAACAAAATAATATGTTTTGTTAAGTTTACAGGTATTGAACAGAGCAAGGAAATTTAAGAGAATTTCATTTGTATTCAGTTAAGGATTAAAACATCAAAAAGTGTTATTTTTTAGGTTATATATCTATGAATTTTGAAGGAAAATAGTTATACCTGGTATTCCAAGTTGTGCATAAAATTTGTTAACCGATGCCAAATGAAGAGAATTTGATTTTTTACTCATAAACTTCCGCAATCTTCATGATTACAAGGGCTTTTACAGAGAAGATGTTTTCCGGCTTTTGCATCGGATCTGTACCCGTAAATTTTCGTAATTTTCATGATGGCAAGGGATTCTGGAGGGAATTCAATTATCTGATTTCTGTTTAGACTGCGACCATTTTATTCCTAAAACCAAAAATATCAGTAATATTCCAAGAATTATACTTCCTTTCAAAATAGGAAGAATAGGATAGCCAAGAACAAGGTAACGTACAAAAATGAAAGCACATGCGATTACATAGAAAACCAGTAATCTCATAGGATCTTTTTGATCTGCTTCCCTTTCACCATATATAATCTTTGATAGCGCGATCCCCATAACTAATAAAAACAAAGTCCAGAATATCTGATCTATATGATAAGTTAATGACGCGTAAAGGTAAACGATGTACAGAAGCATTGTAACGATTAGAAGGAGTATATTTTTTTGAATAGAGTAAAAGATGCTGATTTTCTCATTTTTATGAGGCTCTGTGGTTTTTTCTTTATAAGATTCTGATTCAAAAATATTATTTATTATTGAAAAAATTGATGGGTTTAATAATTGTTCCTTTCTTCTATACCAGACTAGGAGTGAGAAAATTATCATTGTGAAAACAAAGGCTAGAATAATAGTTGTTAGGCCATCTATTAAGATGTATCCTTTATGATCTAAAGTAATGATTAGAAAAAGGAAAAGAAAATAAACTGCAATAGACCGCCATAATTCTCCTTTTACTATGTGATTTATCTTCATTGTCTGACCACCACGGCATTTTCGGGAATTTTAGTTCAAACTCATTTTCTTCTAAATCTGTATTTATTGAATAGTTACTATATCCTAGTGTCATCAGAAGTTTGTCACCGTTATAACTTTGAATCTTTAGCGGCATCCAGATTTTGAGATCAATCCATAAAAGACGATGCCAGCCTTCAAGTTCGCTTAGTTTACTCGAAATTACTTTGAGTTTATAAGTTTTGACTTCTCCCAAATATTCAATACCTTTGTAGTTTATAGTACGATTGTCTGATACAGAATCAATAAATACACTATATTTTGAAGTAAATTGCAAATAATATTATAAAGTTTTGTTAATTAACTATGTTTTATTTTTAATCGGATCATATTCCCATGTTAGTATTCCATCTGAACCAATTATTAAACATGTGGAAAAATTTCCCAATCAATTCTTCGGCTGAAACCGCAGGCAAAGCAATCAATCCTATTATAAAAATAATACAAATATCATCCAAGACTTCAAATAAACACTAATAAAACTAATAAAACTAATAAAACTAATAAAACGAATAAAACTGATAAAACTAATAAAACTGATAAAAGAGTTTAAAAGTTTGTGTATATATAACTTCTGTGTAAATTATCAAATAATAATCATATCTGCCTTTGTAAGAAATGTTACTAAATTAAAAAAATAATCTAAAAAACATTATAAGATCTTTTATCTGTAATATTTTGTCAAAAAAGAGATATCATGAGGATAAAAATAATATCCTCAGAATTAAAATAAAACAGTAAATTTTTTATATGACCTCTGAGAAAGTTTCAAAGAAGCTGCTTTCCAGCTGCGTCGCCGGATTTGCACTCGTAAACTTCCGTGATCTTCATGACGGCAAGGGCTTTTGCAGGGAACCTGTCTCCCATTTTCTTGACAGTCTTATACATATTCTCATAATCTTCCCCATCGGTCTTAATCACAAAATCCCCTTTTATCTGGTAGCAGCCTTTGATCTCGGGACCCCATACATAAATTGCACCCCGCGGGTTTTCTTCAAGGTTATGACGGGTCTTGTAAAAATAGTTGTCTGCAATCCAGATCGTTTCCCGGTCTTCCTGAAGCTTACAGAAGCCGATTGGTATTACGTTTGGCTCTCCGTTTTTGGAGGCGGTTGCGAAAGGAAAAATTCTCATTTTTGCAAAATCTTCTACCATTTCATTGCTTAATTTTACCATTTACTTCACCCCTTTGTTAGATTTTTTTGTTTGAATAAATTTTTTACACATCACCCTACACTTATTTATTAAGTTATTGGGTTGATGATGTTTTGGATTATAAATTACTAAAGAGCGACAAATATATAAAAAATTGGTTTGGGGATTTGAGCATAGAAAAAACGGTTTTAAAATTCATTAAAGTGAGAGCCTTTACCGCCCCAAATCTGCATATCGGAGCAAGCCAAAATAATACATAAAGAGGAAAAGTAAAGAGCAGTATTAGACCTGAAATAGTAAGATAACAGTTATTCTTTCTTTATCACCATCATTAACTCCATTAAACAGGCTTTCTTTAATAGTTCAGACCAGGAGAGATTTAGCTCAAGTTTAAGGGAGTTTATTATGTCAACATCAGGCCCTTTTAAACTACTGAAAACCATTTGAATTTTATCCAGCAGCTCTTTCCACGTAAGCTTTAAATCCGATCTTAAAGCATCTATTTTTTCGATTTCGACATCTGAAAGCCCTACTGTCATATCCATCGCGTATAATTCAGCACCATCTTTAACCGGGTCTTCAGTCACCCCTTATTCCTCCAAACCTTCTGAATCTTCCAGTTTTTCTTTAATAATAAATGTATTTAGTTGTTTTAAAAACATCCACTAATTAGGGTATTTAGTAAGATAGTTACTAATTAATAATTATCAATATCTTTTTATACATTTAGTTCTATGTAAATCCCCGGCAGGTCGATTGTTCCATTCAGACACAAAAATTCCTCCTTAATCATTTGTTGTTATAAGGACCCCTACTAAAACTCCCATTTATCGACCTGTCATTTGCTACTCTTTTAAAAAAGCTCATATAAAACTCTTCGAATAACGACACAAAAAATGAAAGTACTTCCAGATACTTTCATGCCAAAGAAATAAATGAAAAATAAGTTAGGGACAGCTGCTGGAAAAACCCATGAACTGACCCCTTCAACTCTTAACAGTTCAAAACTTTATCCAGGAAATACTGGTGAATTCTAAGGTCATCGGTTAATTCCGGATGGAAAGCAAGAGCCAGCATATTTCCCTGCTCTGCAGCAATAATCATGCCTTCAAGCTCTGAGAGCACCTTCACATCTGGCCCGCAGCTCAAGATTCCCGGAGCCCGGATAAACACGCCTGTAAAAGGAGAATCAAGGATAGACACTTCAAGCTCTGCCTCAAAAGAATCCCTCTGTCTACCAAAAGCATTCCTGTTGACCCTGGTATCCATAATCCCAAGCAATTCCTGTCCGGTCTTTTCTACCTGCTGGTCCCCTTCCTTTGCAATAACAATCATCCCTGCACAGGTCCCGAGAATCGGAACTCCTCTTGCAGCCGCCTCCTTAATCTCTTCCGCAATTCCCTCGCGGGCAAGCAGCCTGCAAAGCGTTGTACTCTCCCCGCCAGGAATCACAATCCCGCTGCATTCCGGAATAATTCCTTTATGCTTAATCTCAACTACCTCAGCCTCAACCCTTCTCTCTGCAAGGGCTCTCCTTAAAGCATCAACATGCTCAGAAACCGCTCCCTGAATAGCGATTACACCTATTTTCATTAAAAACACCATTTTCCAAAATCGATCCTGCTTAATGAATCAAAAAATATAAAAAATAAACTGGTTTAATTCTTACAAACCTGCAAGAATAAATCTGTTTTTAAAAAATTGAATTCTAGCCTCTTGAAAGAAGCTGGTTTCCATCACCGTTAATTAGTCCTCTTGAGCGCAGCGAAAAGGACAGCGTACTCCCGAGACGCAATTCGGGAAGGACAGCGTACTCCCGAGACGCAATTCGGGTGGCGCAACTCGGGGGTATTTGGCAAATTCACCAGCCGCGTTCCTGAAGGGCTTCCTGCACAGGGATCATATCTGCGCTGATGCCTTTCATTCCTGCGCCCACGCCTTTTGAGATCTCTGCAAGTTTTGCAGGGTTATCGTAGTTGTTTACGGCTTCAACAATTGCTTTTGCCATCTTTTCAGGGTTTTCGGCTTTGAAAATTCCTGAACCTACAAAGACACCGTCTGAACCAAGGCGCATCATGAGAGCTGCATCAGCAGGGGTTGCAACTCCGCCGGCTGCAAAGTTCACTACAGGAAGGCGCTGCATTTTGGAGGTCTCTACTACGAGCTCGATAGGGGCTTCAATCTCCCTTGCGACCATTATAAGCTCTTCTTTGGTCTTACCTCTAAGTGCACGGATTTCGCCCTGGATCTGTTTCATGTGCTTTACTGCCTGGCTGACGTCGCCTGTTCCGGCTTCACCTTTTGTCCGGATCATGGCTGCGCCCTCGTTAATCCTGCGGAGGGCTTCACCAAGGTTTCTGGCTCCGCAGACAAAGGGCACTGTAAACTGTGTTTTGTCTATGTGGTAGAAGGGGTCGGCAGGAGTAAGGACTTCGGATTCGTCTACCATGTCAACGCCGAGTGCTTCGAGAATTTCGGCTTCAACAAAGTGCCCGATCCTTGCTTTTGCCATAACAGGGATAGTAACCGTATCAATGATCTGCTGTACTATTTCGGGATCTGCCATGCGGGCTACACCGCCTGCTTTTCTTATATCTGCAGGGACAGCCTGAAGGGCCATAACAGCAACTGCTCCGGCTTCTTCTGCGATCCTGGCCTGTTCGGGAGTTGTCACGTCCATGATCACACCTCCCTTTTGCATCCGTGCAAAGCCCCGCTTGATAAGTTCGGTCCCGTGTCTCAATTTTTCAAAGTCCATGAATGTCATCCTCGTTGTTTTGATCAGGTATATAAGATATATAAGTTATACTGCCGTGAGAAATATGTTCCACAGGTGAAACGGCTATAAAGTCCTTTCCACCAGTTACAACCAGCAGGTTGCGATTTTCAGTTTGCTGTTTCTCCAGTGAATTATGAATACGCTCAATAGTAAAAGGCATTATTTAAGCTATTCCTTAATTGTAGAGTACAGACTAAATTAACTTACAGAGATTTAAAATTTTTTATTTTTTATACTGAAGGTTAACATCTCAACTGTCTTTTTTCACCAGCTATTTAACACAGCTTATGATATGGATATTTGATACCGTTTTTAGGATTTACTAAATATATTTATAACTAAAATCTTAATCGGATCTGGTTATTTACGAAATAATATTATTTTAACCTTCTCAATATAATAGTGGGCATCTAGCAATGGGTAACCGGAAATTACCCCAGTATTCCTTTTATTTTTTTCTTTACTCAATCTGCTCCGCAGAGGTTCTATAGTACAGACCCAATTTCACACAGGTGTTTACGGAGATCCATATGGTAAATGCAGGGATAAAAGACTTTAGAAATTCAATAAACGTGGTTCCACTGTAACCTGCCATACCCATAGAATCAAATCCGATATCAAGAACAAGGCTGGATAAACCGAATATTAAGAGCGTTATTAATACCCTGAGAGCTCTCTGCTCCTTGCTTCCAGTATCTTCAGGAAGCCCTTTTCTTATTATAAGAAGGTATGCTGCGTTTGTGCCGAGGAAAAATCCTGCAACTTCCCCGCTTATAAGCGATAGGGATAAAAGAATAACAGGAACAACAAACATAGTCAAGTAAAAAAAGAGGTTCTTTTGCCGGAAAACAGGCTGAAAATTCTGTTTATTAAAAAACTCTTCCTTAAAAGGGCTTTTAAGGAAATATGTAAAGGCAGAAAGGAGAACCAAACCCAGAACAAATCCTCCAAGCACGTCTCCTAAAAAATGCCTTCCAAGGTACATCCTTGAAAAAGCCATGAGCAACACCACCATGGGAGCCATCCTGCTGATCAGCCTGCTGTTGAATACATGAGAAGCTCCTCCCCAGAGTGCAGTGGTGAGTGCAACATGCCCTGAAGGGAAACCGAAAGGAGAATCGAGAAATACTTTTTGAAGGCGAAACGCTTCAAGAATCGCCCTGTCCGGAAGTTTAAAAAAGCCTGACTCTTCGTTTCCATTAAAAGGAGATATATTTTCTATTCCACTTTCCAGGTTAAGTACCCTGCTGTCTACAAAATCCGGTCGCGGGAAGGCTATCAGCGCTTTCAGAGTCTCGGTAGAGAGCGCAGTCCAGAGTAACAACTGGAACAGAAGAAAACCCTTTTTAAAATCAATTCCGAAGGAGGCAGTAATTACTATGCCTGCAAAAAAAGCGGCAGAACCCATTGAAGTTATCATAACCATAAGGAAAGTGAACCATTCGGTTCCAAGAGATTGAAGGTAAAGTATGGGCTCTGTCTGAAACAAGCGATCAGGCTCCTGATTAAATGTTTGTTGGGAGAAAGATATTCGACTTTACCAAAAAGCCGGGAACATCTAAAAAGTTTATGCTGGTCATATGATACTGTTTTTATAAAAAAGTTGAGCTGAGGCAATCGCCTTATTGAAAGAATAAAAAACAGGAGAGAATAAAACAGGAGAAAATAAAACAGAAGAGAATAAAACAGAAGAGAATAAAACAGGAGATAATAAAACAGGAGATAATAAAAAATGGAGTAAAATAAAAAAGGAGGAAAATAAAGGACGGAAAAATAAAGAAAGAAAAAGGAAATTAAAAAATCAGTGTAGGTCCTTACGGACTTCTTTCCAGTTCTTTCCTGCACAGATATTTTTTGCGATTTTTACTGCATCAAGAGGAGTTTTTCCATACACTGAGTTACAGAAGGTCTCAACAAAGCGTTTGTCTACGGCAGCCCCTCCGCAGGCTACAGGGACGTCTTCGGACTCCAGAACTTCTGCAAGGACTTTAAGGCCTTCTTTCGTTGTGCTCATCAGGGTTGTTCCGACAACAAGGTCAGCATTTGCTGCTTTTACGGCTTTGACGGCCGCTTCCACTGTTATGTCGTTTCCAAGGTCAACCACTTCGAAACCATTTGCCCTGAGAATAGCTGCTACAATGTTCTTGCCTATATCATGCAGGTCTCCTTCGATAACAAGGGATACCACTTTTCCCTCGTAACGGATCTCTCCTATCCTTTCCTGGCAAAGTTTTACCCCTCCAATGAGAGCCTCATTTGCCAGCAGGATTTCAGGCATATAGCTCTCTCCGATGTCGTAAAGCTCGCAAACGGTCTGAATTCCGGGCATGAGGGCATTTAAGACAAGGTCTGCAGGGTCTTTTCCTTTTTCAAGCAGGGCAGCTGTGAGCTTTATTGTTTCGTCACTGTCTCCCACGATTACTGCTTCTTTCAGGACTGCATATTCGGGATCTTTCGGTTTGCTCTGCTCCTTTATCTGGCTGGCAGTAATGGCCTTTCTGTTCATGTCACCAAGATCCAAACCGAGGCCGATCATAATCCCTTCGTCAATGAGTCTTTTGAATTTAGCAGGCTCATTTTCTTTAACTTCGAAGATTTTCTGGACTGCAATGTCGATATGCCTGATCATCTCTGCATCCCTCCCAGGACATTTTCTTTCATGTTCCTTCCAATGCCAATTCCAATCTGCCTGATGAGGTCTTCCACGTCATCGTACTTCGGGATCGGAGTTTCTTTGCAGGCTCTAACATATGCTCTGAGGTTTTCGAGGGGGGTTCCGTAAGAGATTCCACATGCAGTCCCGACAATATCAGTTCCCTGTAAGATGCATTCCCGGGTTCTGTTATAGACCTGTTCCGGAGTTCCGTTTGGCATCAGGTCTATGACGTCCAGGCTTCCGAGAATAGACATCTCGTTGCCCATTACCTGACGGCAGTACCAGACCGGAACAGTATCAAAGGAGAAACAATCAAGTCCGCTCTGCTTTATGTAAGGCAGGAGTTTACTGGAATCTCCACAGATGTGCAGGATCTGGGGGCAGCTTATTTCCTTTGCCAGTCTTTTGTGGGCAGGAAGTACAAATTCTCTATAAGTTTCCGCAGAAATCAAACTGCTGGAAGCCGAAGGGTCTGCAAGGAAGAGGATATGCGCTCCATAAGCAGCCTGCAGCTTTCCGTAAGCTACAACAAAATCGGTTGCTGCTTCAATGAAGTCATGGGCTTTTTCCGGGTCTGTTTTAGTCCACCGGGCAATGTTTTCAACGCCTGCTATGTGGCCTGCTACCGTAAACGGGGCAGTGAGTAAAGGGATAACAGGGAGCATCCCATCATAACGTTTCCTCAGTTCTTCAATTGCTCCAAGCACTACAGGAATTCTTCCGGCTTCTTCCATTTTGTCGGACCATGTCACATCTGCAGGGTTTGTGTAAACTGGTCCGGTTACTGGAGGTCTGTCCGGCTTATCCCAATCAAGTTTACACCCCAGAACTTCAGCTTCGAGAGAGATGTCAAACTGGGGCCTTGCAGCCTCAATGCCGCAAACCTCATAGGGAGCGGCTGCAAGATCTGCCATCATTTTGCTGTCAAAATGAGCTTTCGGCCAGGAGGCATTGCAGATTGCCATTAATTCGGTCGTGGTCTGAGCCAGAGGGTTTGCAGGGGGTACATAATCGACCCTGCCTCCGAGCACTGCTGCCAGAGCTCGTCGGGTTGGAGTCATCTCGCTTACCATATTTACTCTCCTTTTTAATTCACATTTAAAGTTCGTAATATATTTTATACATAATATTTCATGCTTAATATATTAAATGAGTTATACTAAGAATCTGGATCACAACTCAAGGATTGTTCTTTGATCAAAACTATGGAGTTAAAGGAGCAGTGATCCGCTGTCAGGTGGAAGCCTGATAAACCCATTTTTGCGGTCCTTTTTCCTTTTCTTCTTTTGATTATTGAAGGGAATACAAAATTAAACCAGGGTTATGCAAAAGTTCGCGGCTATATCATTTACCCTTGTTAATATGTTCATCAAAATATTTAAACTGGGTATATTTTGATGATATAGAAAAAATCATATATGTCTAAATTGCGTAAAAAACAGATTTTATAAGTAAGATTTAAAAGGAAAAGTTCAGATTCTGTTTTTCGAATTAATTAAAATGCCTCACCTTCAGGAAGATTCATCCTCATATTTTGATTCTTATCCGGTTTAGACTTTTCTTTTTTAATGGATTCTGTTCAAAGATTATATCTTTTGATATATAATTAGTGCATACTTATATTAGGATCAATAAAATTGAATGTAATCGTAATTAACAGGGAGATGTCGCGTTCTGGAGTAAGGATATCACAGGAGCATGACATCCTTCAAAAGAAGATTATATGAGGAGTTATATGAATAGAACCAAATTACTGATAGTGCTTTTAATTCTGGGGAGTTTTCTTAGCGCTACGGGCTGCACTGAGTCTTCGGATTCGGACGGTGTGCCGGAAGAGCCTGATTCGCCGGAACCTATCCCGGAAGGGCCGGAGGCTAACGCAGGCGCAGAAAACGAAATTGGGAATAGTTCCCTTGATTCTGAACCTCAAAGCATGAATATTGAGGTATCTGAAAACGCAGGACAGATCCAGACCCAAACGGTTAATATTACAAGCGAGGACAAGGAATATCCTGCATATGTTGCTGCGCCTACCGAAGGGGAGAATTATTCTGCTGTGGTGTTGATTCACTCTTTTAACGGGCTCGAACCTGGGTACAGAGATATGGCTGACAGGATGGCAGAAGACGGGTTTGTTGTGATCGCTCCGGAGTGGCAGACTTATTCTCGCTCTCCTCCTGATTCGGAAGTAGAAGCTCTTGTCAGAAGCAGCATCAATTATCTGGAGGACAGGGATGATGTTAACGCTGAAAAACTGGGCCTCACAGGCTTTTGCGCGGGCGGCAGATATACCATGCTCTTCCTGCCCCAGATAGAAGAATTTGAATCTGGAGTCGCATGGTACGGTTTCCCTTACTCAGGAGGCACTGAGGCACAGCCTGACGAGCCAGCAAGTTTCATAAGCCAGCTTGAGGACCCGATCCTCATTATACATGGAACCCGTGATGAGCCGAGCAATATTACGGATATATACAGGTACGCAGGCGAACTGGATTCAGCTGACAAATACTTTGAGCTTAAAGTTTACCAGGGCGAACCTCACGGCTTCATGATCGAAGAAGGAGAGCTTTCTGAAAGTTTCGTTGCGCAGGATGCATATGAGGAAATGATTGGTTTCTTCAACAGGACACTGAACAATCCGGAACTGGAGAATACATCTCAGTGACCTCTGCTTCAGCAACCTTTCTGAGTAGCCGGAATAAAAGACCCATGAGAGGATTCCATCCATCTCATTAATTCATATTTTTACTAATTATTTTTTTACTAATTAGAGTTTATTAATTAGTTTTTACTAACTATTTTTACTAACTATTTTTTACTAATTAATTCACTTTTGTTTTTTGCAAAATGACCATTTCATGTGTATTCCACAAAAACAACCATTTTTTCAATTTCTGAGAAAATTTACTTCCTTCCGGAAAAATAAAGGCTTACAGGCTATTTTCAGAGGGGATTTTTCTTAAGATATCGTCTTTTCATTACCTAACTATATTTGAGAGACAAAAACAACTTTGCAACTCCCGAACACGTTTTTTCACAAAACAAATATATCTTTAATTATTATAATTAAATAAAAAAACACTTTTTTCCAGGAATACGGTCATGGTAAATATACTTTCTCACCTGGGGGTAGGCATTCTTATTGCCCTGGCTTTAGGCCTGAGGGGAAAGAAGCTGTATATAGTGGCTTTACTTTCCATACTTCCGGATCTTGACATCATTCCATACTCAGTATTTATTTCCGTAAGCAATAGCCTGACCCATGAGGCAAGAAACCAGTTTTTTTATCTCTGCGGGCACAGGGAATTCACGCATTCTATTCTTTTCATTTCCCTTATCACATCTTTTATCTGGATCAGGAGCAGGGATCTGATCTTTACTCTTGGAGGATTTCAGTCCCTTTTATCCCATGTTTACCTGGACTATATAACAACCTGGAAAATGAGGCCTTTTTATCCGCTCAGTACAGATGCATCCATAATCGGAGCAGCTTACTTTTATGACCCTCTGCTAAACTTGCTGCCGCTTCTTCCGTTCTTGATTATATTCGCTATCGGTCTGGAGAAGAAAAGGATAATGAATGGAAAATTCAACAAATTATACAGTTTCATGAATAGGAGTGACGATAAGCTTTATGCATCCATGGTTCTTGTTTTCCTGCTCTGGCTTACTTTTATGCCTGTTTCAAAAGCCTTTCTGATAAATCACATATCAGGGTCAGAAGAAGCCCAGATAAGTTACCAGAATACTTATCCCGAATCTACTAACAGGTTCCTGACCGCGTATTCGTTTAATTCCACCCATTATAAAATTATGAAAATCAGCTACCTTTCGGGAGTTGAAGAGAGCGAGTATGTAGAAAAAATCTCAGTAAATGGAAACATACCGGACGCTTCAGTCTATATTGAAAGAGCAAAAAGACTCTATAGCTCAGGCGTTCCCCAGGAAATTGACTATCCTGTTTACGAAGTATCCGAAGATGACGGCTTAGTAACGGTAACCTTGAGTGACGCAAGAAACCCGTATACTGAAAACTGGGCTTATTTTAAATCAGTCTACAGGTTTATTTTTAACAAAGAAAGCGGGGAATACCAGGTTTATGCAAGTGTCCAGGGGGATAGTGAAGAAAAACTCGGTGAAAACTGGTTCATACATGATGTTTGAATAATATCTTTTTAGGGACACTGTAGATAGTTTTCGGGAAACAAGATAATTATCCATTTATTTATATAATAGAAGAAAGATAGAGAAGATGTATCACCAGTCTTCAGAATTTCGTTATCCGAAAAACCTCTATTCAAAGTTTCCGAATAAAGAATACCGGCCTTTATTCGGAATAATACAAGCCTTATTAAGAATAATATTAACCTTTATTCGGAATAATACAAGCCTTATTAAGAATAATATTAACCTTTATTCGGAATAATACTATTCATACAGAGTTGCTTTCTACAGTAGAGCGATTCTCTGCTATGTTTTTGTATCTAATTAGTAAAATATCTTTGACAATAAAAACGTCTTTAACAATAAAAATATCTTTAACAATAAAAACCCAAAAAATAACACGCTAATAACGCCAAAGACATAAATTAATGGTAGATTTATGGTAAACACACTTTCTCATCTTGGAATCGGTCTGCTTCTTGCCCACGCCATGGGCTTTAGAGGAAAAAAGAGACTTGCTCTGGTTCTCCTTTCCATAGTTCCTGACCTTGATTATTTCAGCTATTCTCTATTTACGCTTATCAGCGGCAGTGTAAGCCACGAAGCACGTAACCAGCTTTTCTTTTTAATGGGGCACAGGGAGTTTACGCATTCGATATTCTTTGCATTTATTATTGCACTTCTTATCTGGCTCAGAACTAAAGACAGGACTTTCACATTTGGGGGATTCTTAGCTGTCTTTCTGCACGACTTCCTTGATTATACAACAAATGCCAAAATGCGGCCTTTCTATCCGTTCAGCACAGATGAGTCTGCACTTAGAGCCATTTATCCTTTCGACCCAGTAATAAATATCATTCCCCTGCTGCCTCTTTTCATTGTAGCTGCGGAGTATATTAAAAACAGGGGCAGATGGACTATTAAAAGTAAGAGAAGTAAGGATGCCTGGAACATCAAAGGGGAAGGTTTATGGAATCCTGAAAACAGGAGCAAATGGAGCATTAAGAACAGAGATAACTGGAACCGAAAATTAAAAGCGCTCAATGTATTCCATAAGTTTATAAACAGGAAAGAAGGCAAATTCTACGCTTCTTTCATTATTGTCCTCCTGATCTGGACCACAATGTTCCCGGTTGCAAAAATCTTCCTGACGGACCGCATTTCCCGGTCTGAAGGAGTTGAGATAAGCTATAACGATACTTATCCGATATCCGTAGGCAAGTTTCTGGCGGTTTATCCTGCCAGTGAAAATAGTTACAGGCTCTTTGAAGTAAGCTACTGGTCAGGAGTCGAAAAGAGTTTTTACGTAGATAAAGTAACCGTCACCGGAGACGTCCGGGATGCCTCCGATTATGCCGAAAGAGCCGGAAAGCTGTACAACAACTCAGTGCCTCAGGCTATTGATTACCCTGTTTATTCGGTTTCCGAAAAGGACGGGTATGTAACCGTAATTTTAAGTGATGCCAGAAATCCGTACGTTAAAAACTGGCCCTATTTCGATACGGTTTACAGGTTCGTGTTTGACAGGGAAAGTGGAGAATACGAGGCATATGAAAGCCATTACGGGAGAGAGGAAAAAAAGCTTGACAGGAATTATTTTGAATGATTGCACAAAAAAACAATAGAATAACATAACTGTGCTTGCCTGACACAGTTATGCTAAAAAATAATTTTCTGAAATAATTTTCTGAAATAATTTTCTGATTATTTCCGAATCTTCTGGAAGTATTTGTCGATTTCTTCCCAGTTAATTATGTTCCAGAATGCATCTACGAATTTGGCCTTTTCATTTTTGTAATCAATATAGTAAGCATGTTCCCACATGTCCAGGACCATAAGAATCGGATAATCAGGAACTACATTCACATTATGCTTCTCTATCTGCATAATCATAAACCTCTGTGTATCTTCACAGTAGGTTAATGCTGCCCACGCTGATCCCTCTGCGGTCAATGCAGCCTGGGAAAACTCCTTTTTAAACCTGTCAAAGCCTCCGAGGTCTTCTTTGATTGCTTCAGCCAGCTCGCCGACAGGCTCTTTGCTGGCATTGCTTTCGGGAGTCATCTCCCACCAGAAATAGTCATGAAGGACATGCCCGCCCATATTAAAAGACAGAGCTTTTGCAGTTGCCTTATAATCAAAGTCAGTGCCTTCTTTCCTGGCTTTATCCATCATTTCGATAAGCGAATTTGCATTGGTCACATAAGCCTGATGGTGTTTGTCATGGTGTATGCGCAGCTGTTCTTCGGAAATATAAGGCTCGAGGTCTGCGTATCCGTACTTCAAAGGTGGTAACTCGTACAACTTTTTAGCCATATTATCTACCCTCATTTATATTCTGACCGGAGTTACAGAATTTACAAAAGAACTCCTGCAGGGCTGTGTCTGTACATTTATCTGTAGATTACAGTGCCAGTGGCTTACAGTTGCCAGTCACTTACAGTTGCCAGTGTCCGTACAGCTGCCTGTGGTTTACGGCTGTCTGTAATTCCCTGTACTTCCAGCTCAAGAAGTCCCACTTCCAAATTCTGCTAACCAATCTTCCCCTTAACCGCTAACAGAAATTCATCTTATAGCTATTCTGCACCGCGTCTTTTAAAACACACATCAAACCACTGTAAGGAATTTTATGTGCAGAATCCGATGCAGAATTTAAATTCACACTCAAATGCAAGTTAAATGCAGAATATAATTATACATCGAACCTATTTAAAGGTAAAAGATAAAACTTATGTCATATATTTGTAAAAGCAGGTCTGAGAATCCGGCAAAATTCAGGCAATCTAAATAATTATAATTATCAGAAATTAGGAACAAACTTACTCGGAATAAAAAATCAAAAACAAAAGTAAATTCAGGGATAAAACAAATGGTAAACACACTCTCCCACCTTGGGATCGGTTTCCTGATCGCTCTCGCCCTCGGCTTCAAAGGAAAAAAGCGAAATATGGTAGCGTTTCTGGCAATCCTTCCCGACCTGGACTTTATTCCATACATCCTTTTTGCCCTCCTGAGCAGCAGCGTAAGCCACGAGACCAGAAACCAGCTCTTTTACCTCCTGGGCCACAGGGAGTTCATGCACTCCATCCTGTTTATCCTTCTTATCACGCTCTTTATATGGCTAAGGACAAAAGACCGCCTGTTTACAGCAGCCGGATTTGCAGCTATTCTATCCCACAGCTACCTCGATTATGCTACAAGCTGGAAAATGCGTCCCTTTTACCCTTTCAGCACCGAATCCTCTATCATGGGGGCAGTTTACTTTTTCGATCCCATAGCAAATTTACTGCCCCTGCTGCCCCTCTTTATCGTGCTTGTTGGATATCAGAAAAACCGGGGCAGATGGAACAGCAAATTTAATAACTTCTGTACTTTTGTAACCAATAACCACCGCAGCCTATACAGGATACTCGCAGTTGTGCTTCTGGTCTGGATTACAGTCCTTCCGGTGGCGAAGTTTTTCCTTGTCAACCAGGTTTCCGAAGCCGAAGAAACAAAAATAAGCTACCAGGGAACCTACCCGGTTTCGCCCGGAAGATTCCTGACAGCGTACGAGTGTAACGATACGCATTTCAAGATTATGGAAATCAGCTATCTTTCGGGCATCGAGAGAAGTGATTTTATCGAAAAGGTTAACTCAACAGGCGGCGTTCCCAACGCAGCTGCCTATGCTGAAAGAGTTGGGGAGGAACTCTACAGTACAGCCGTTCCTCAGGAAATCGATTATCCTGTTTATTCGGTTTCCGAAAACGGGGGTAATGGTTCGGTAACTGTCCTGCTGAGCGATGCAAGGAATTCTTACGTTGAAAGTTGGGCGTATTTCAGGACGGTTTACAGGTTTGTTTTTGATAAGGAAAGTGGGGAATATGAGGCTTATGCGAGCGAGCAGGAGGGGAGGGAAAGGAGGTTGGAGGGGAATTATTTTAAGTACAATTAAGAGTACTAATCCATTAAAATCGTAAAGTAGCTGTTAACCTCTTTATCTGAGATTCATGCCCAAATGAGTATAACGATGCTATTTAATCGGATAGCAGTTAGCATATTAGGCAGCAAAAAAGAAATCTGAGGTATTAGGTGATTATCAAAAAGAGATAGGATAAAAATGTTGTTTCTTGAAGCATCTATAGAGCGTCGGATTAACAACTTTTGGTTGAGTTTTCGTGTTAAATTTCTTTATTGGAATCAATTCCGTGATCGCAGAAATCTTGAAATGACTGATCCATATAATGGACCTTCTCTTTTACATTGAAAAAGCGTTCGTATCTTTTTTTTTCAGCCTCTTTTTCTTTTTCAGCCTTTTCTTCGTCTCTAGTTTTAGTACTAGTGCTGCGATTCCGAAATATGTTCACAAAACTTGAATTTTGAATTGACCCGGAGATCATGGATTTTTCCGAGAAATAGGGAATCAATTTTGGAATCGAAACACTAGGTGAATTTATTATATATATTTCTGGAGTGTTACCGTTGTTAATTTCAGCTCTCTTAAGAAGATATTTGACGTGAATATCAGCATCGGAAAATGAATAACCACAAAAAATAATATTTTTAGCTTGTCTCAAGGCAATTTCAGATTTGTACCATATTTGCTGCAAATAAAAATTAGACATTACTTTGAAGAATGTAGGTGGAATAATGATTGGAATCATCTCACTGCCACATTTTTTACATTTCTCAGACTTAAAAACAAGACCAGGAACACTTTTTTCTTTTGGAGTCAACGTTAGAGCTATACAGGTCGGACAATACAGCCAATTAAGTGAGCCGTGTAATTTGTACAGAAAAATAGATTTTCTGGGGCGTGGCCTCTTCCACGAGTTATCAGATCTTGGACATTCTTGATTATTCTCAAAGTTTGCAAATTCAACTCCATAATCTAAATCATAGAATGGATAGCAATTGGTTAGCGCATTATCGATTAATATATCATAATTTAGACTTATAAATGCAGTTTTAGAAAGAGTTCCTTCCCCAGCTAATCTTTCTACTAAATTTCTATGGTGACTTAACCCGATATTCAATTTTTCTTTTATTGTAATTGCCATTAAAAATATTAGATCCTGTCTAATTCTTTGTATATCAGGGTGATCTGCAGATAAATCATAACCTTTAAAACTTTCTCCTCTATTTAACGCTATTTCAAGTACTCCTAAAGCTTCTTCAAATGTGGGAAAACTTGTATTTTCTAGATTTGTATATTCTAGTTCATTTAGATTAATCCCAAAGAAATTATTGAAAAAATCTATCAATCTTTCATGTGATTTTTTATTATTAGAATTTCTATTTTTTGATGACAATTCAAAATAATCTCTAAATAATTCATTTTGAAGAGGTGCTCCATCCGCCTTAGAAGCACCTGCTCCAAGAAATATTATATTCTCTATATTGGAGTTAGAGTTATTAGATCTATCATTCATACTATTTCCTTCTAAATATGAACTTTATTGCCTAATATTGGAGCTTTGGAGTATGTTGATCTGAACTGGTTATTTCGGAGTATTATGTTAAAAATAACAAATTTAAGATTAATTATACTTCCGATATATTACAGTTTTTAGTTTTGTTTCTGGAAAAAATCCTTATTCATGATCTTATGGCTGCCCTGTTTTTAAGAAATATCGAAACTCAGATCGGCTCTAAAAAATGAAAATTCTGAGAATTACACTCTCAGGTACCGTAATATCAAAAATGTTTTCAAAATAGTTCTTTTTTTGAAAAAATTAATCTATGTGCAACAACATTTAAAAGAATAGGAAGGTGTTGCTGTGAATTACTTTACTGTATTTACGGATTTATTGCTGAGACCTTCGGAATTCTTCAAAAAGATGCCTCGTGAGGATAATTTATTTCATGCTTTGATTTTCAGCATAGTGTCTTTGATAATTACAGCATTGATAGGGCATTTTTTCGGAACAGTTTATGTAAGCAAATATCTAGCAATTCCAGGAACAATTTTCATTAAAGAAACTTTCGCACTTTTTATTGATCATCTAATTTTTACGGCAGGCAGTATTGTCTCTTTCGCACTGTTTGGAGCCAGAGGGAGATATAAAGATAGTTTCATAATATTGGCTTACTCTACAGCAGTTTTGCCTCTAGAGTTTTTACCCGTGTTCCCTATAGATGTAATAATGAGTATTTACTGGGTACACATATGCATTCGAGGCGGACAGTTCGTTTATGATTTAAGCTATTGGAAGTCGTGCCAGATTGTATTGCTGGGAATAACTGTCATTCCCTTTCTGCTTATAATTCTTACAGTTGAACTTATATTTGATTTATTTAACCCAAAAATCATTGAATTCTTAGCGGTTCTGTTTCTTTAATTCCCTCAGCTTATTTTCATGCCATTTGTTTGAAAGAAATTTGAAAAACAGGTTTCACAAATACAAAAAAATTGCCTTCTTTGTATTGAGAAATTTTTAAGACTAAAATCCCGCCTCAAAAATAACTTCCCTATCCGGCTCCCTTTCGAACTGAAAACCCGCCGCCGAAAATTTCATTCATCTGGATTTCTCAGGAAACCAGATTATCTTTCATAAAAGTCAAAGATATATAATTCAAAAAATTAGCAACGAGAGAGCTACTACTGAAAAGGCATTAGCAGAAGTATTCAGTGAATTTAGTTAAAAAAGCATATCAAATGATTAGTACTAAGGACAATATATTCTAGATGGTATATATAATTAGAAGTAATATAGGAAATATATTCATTGAAGCTGAGATTCGGACACACCTATCTCAAGATGAAATGAGTATGCGAAATAGGAAACCTGGTAGAAGATCGTCTGTTGAGAATAATAAACGACTTGGATGTTGTTTATTGGATTTGAGGAGTACCTCCGTGCTGCTCAAAGATTAAAACAGTCTATCTTCCACCTACCTCCCTTCGAGACTGAGATGAGAGCCGGAAACCAAACCCCAATAGGTTACCGGCGGGGAAAGTTAGAGTGAAGGATTATTTCCTTCACTCATTTCTCTAGTCCGAATTTCTGCTACTTAAATCTCTGTAACTCAAATTTTCAACTATTCAGTATTTTTCTTCTTCGTCTTCGCCTTCTTCGTCTTCTTCTGCTCCTTCGACCTCTTGATCTTCGGCTTCTATATCTTCTTCGGATTCGTCAATATCTTCGAATTCCTCGAGATCTTCGACTTCTTCCTCTTCGGCTTCTATCTCAGGTACTTTTTGTTTTGCTTTTTTGGCAAGGGCGGTAAGTTTCAGCTTCTCGTCTTCTTTTCCATTCTTAATCCTTGCCATACCGCTGACTTTGTCGCCGTGCTTGATATTCATAACCCGCACTCCCTGGGTGTTTCTGCCCTGGATCGAAATATCCTTTACAGGGATGCGGATAATGATGCCTTCTGCGCTCGTGAACATCAGCTCGTCGTCTTCAGCAACGGATTTAACGCTGGAAACAAAGCCGTTCCTGGGGTTTGTGACAATCGTGATCACTCCCTTTCCACCGCGGCGGTGTGAAGGGTACTGGGAATATTCCGTCCTTTTGCCAAAGCCGTTGTCTGTTACTGTAAGGAGAGTTGTGGTTTCGTCGACAAGGTCAAGGCTGACCACCTCGTCATCCGGTCCTTCAAGGGTCATGCCGCGGACTCCTCTTGCAGTCCTGCCCATTGGGCGGACATCTTCTTCAGAGAAGCGGATGGCTTTGCCTTTCTTTGAAACCATCACAATTTCCTTCTTTCCGTCGGTAAGTAGAACTCTCACAAGTTCGTCACCCTCGTCCAGGCTGACTGCAATTATGCCGGCTCTTCTCGGGTTCTTAAATTCGGAGAGCGGAGTCTTCTTGACCGTGCCTGCTCTTGTTGCCATAAGGAGGTATTTATCTTCAGCAAACTCTTCCACGGAAATCATGGCATTGACCATTTCGCCTTCCTGAAGCTCAAGAAGGTTTACAATTGCTTTGCCTCTTGACTGTCGGGAACCTTCAGGAATCTCATAGACCTTCTGCCAGTAGAGCCTGCCCCTGTTTGTAAAGAAGAGAATATAATTATGGGTTGACGAAATGAAAAGGTTTTCAACAAAATCTTCTTCCTTCATTTCCATGCCTATAATCCCTCTGCCTCCGCGGCGCTGCATGGTATAGGTATCAAGAGGAATGCGTTTTATATAGCCGCCATTTGTGATTGTGACCACGACGTCCTCTTCAGGGATGAGGTCTTCGTCGCTCACATTTTCAGTGTTATGAACGATCTTCGTCCTGCGGACGTCCCCGTACTTTTCTTTGAGCTCAAGCAGTTCGGTCCTGATGATTTCGTACTTCAGTTCATCGCTTGCAAGGATCTTCCTGAGCTCTTCGATCAGCCTTATGAGAGCTTCAAGTTCCTCAAGAATCTTCTGAGTCTCAAGACCTGTCAGGCGCTGCAGGCGCATATCCAGGATAGCTTTTGCCTGAACCTCGTCAAGCGCAAAGTTTTCCATCAAGCCCTGTTTTGCTTCATCCGCATTTGCAGAGCCTTTGATAAGGGCAACAACTGCGTCTATGTTATCGAGAGCAATCCTTAACCCTTCTAAAATATGGGCTCTTTCTTCGCTCTTCTTCAGGTCATAAAGCGTCCTCTTCTGCACAATCTCCATTCTGTAGTCAAGGTAGATCTGAAGAAGCTGTTTCAGGTTCAGCTCTTTAGGTTTTCCGTCCACAAGGGCAAGGTTGATGACACCGAAAGTGGTTGCCATTTGAGTGTGTTTATAGAGCTGGTTCAGGATGACCTTTGGGTTTATGCCTTTTGAAAGCTCTATTACAACCCTGATCCCTTCCCTGTCAGACTCGTCCCGCAGGTCCGAGATCCCGCTAATTACCTTATCCCGTGCAAGCTGGGCGATATTTTCAATCAGCCTCGCCTTGTTTACCTGGTAAGGTATTTCGGTTACGATAATCTGCTGCCTGTCTTTTTTAAGCTCCTGAATTTCGGCGACCGCCCTGATCTTTACAGGGCCTCTGCCTGTCATATATGCGGATCTTATGCCTGCTGTACCAACAATGTGTGCACCTGTAGGGAAATCAGGACCTTTTATGACTGCCATCAGTTCCGAAATCTGGGTTTCGGGGTTCTCGATAAGCATCAGAATTCCGTCAATGACCTCGCTGATATTGTGAGGAGGCATGTTGGTTGCCATTCCGACAGCAATACCGGTCGAACCGTTGATAAGGAGGTTCGGAAGCTTCGCAGGGAGAACTTCAGGCTCTTCCAGGGACCCGTCATAGTTGGGCCTGAAAGGAACCGTCTCTTTCTCAATGTCAACAAGCATCTCCTTTGCAATTTTGTCCATACGGACTTCGGTATATCGCATGGCTGCAGCCGAGTCTCCGTCAATGGACCCGAAGTTACCCTGGCCGTCTATAAGGGGATACCTGAGAGAAAAGTCCTGAACCATACGCACGATACTGTCATAAACTGCAGAATCTCCGTGAGGGTGGTACTTACCAAGCACATCTCCCACAATACGGGCGGACTTTTTGTAAGGCTTGTCGTGTGTAATTCCGGACTCATTCATGGAGAAAAGAATCCTGCGGTGTACAGGCTTTAAGCCGTCACGGGCATCCGGGAGAGCCCTTCCGACAATTACGCTCATTGCATAGTTGATGTAGGAGCGCTTCATCTCATCATCGATAAGGATAGGAGTAACTCCTGACCTTACAGGTTCTTCGTCGTCCGGATATTCCAGGTCGGTGCCGTTGCCGGTTCCTTCTTCTAATTCAGGGTCTTCACCATGTTCTTCGGACGTACTGCCCTGTACTTCTTCTGATACTTCTTCTGGTACTTCTTCTATTTCGGACTCCTGCGAGTTTTCCGGAATAAGGGTTGCCTGGTATGATTTTTTCATTTCTGTTTCGGATTTGTTTTTATCTTCATTTTCTACCATTTTTCGCCACCTCAGATATCCAGGTCCACAACCTCTTTTGCGTGTGTTTCAATGAAATTTCTGCGAGGCTCGACCTCGTCTCCCATAAGGACACGGAAGATCTCATCAGCCCGGATTGCATCTTCCAGAGTAACCTGCAAAAGGGTCCGTCTCTCAGGGTTCATGGTGGTTTCCCAGAGCTGCTCGGGGTTCATTTCTCCAAGACCTTTGTATCGCTGGATGGCGACCCCTTTCTCTCCGCCGATTTCTTTTATCTTATCGGCCAGCTCTTTATCGGAATAAACGTAATAATCATTCTTTCCTTTCTTTACCTTGTAAAGAGGGGGCTGGGCAATGTACACGTATCCTGCATCAATTAGAGGTCGCATATAGCGGAAGAACAGAGTAAGAAGAAGAGTTCTGATATGTGCTCCGTCCACATCGGCATCGGTCATAATAATGACCTTATGGTAACGTGCATTATCGATATCGAAGTCTTCGCTAACTCCTGTCCCTATGGCTGTAAAAAGGGAAATAACCTCGTTGTTTTTCAGGATCTTTGCAAGCCTGGATTTCTCCACGTTGAGAATCTTTCCCCTGAGAGGTAGAATCGCCTGGAAACTTCGGTTTCTGCCCTGCTTTGCCGAACCGCCTGCAGAATCTCCTTCAACGATATAAATCTCACAGGCTGCAGGATTCTTCTCAGAGCAGTCAGCAAGTTTTCCTGGCAGGGTGCTGACCTCAAGTGCACTTTTTCTACGGGTGAGTTCCCTTGCCTTCTTTGCAGCTTCCCTTGCTCTCTGTGCGAGGAGAGCTTTTTCAAGGATAACGTTTGCAACCTTCGGGTTTTCCTCAAAGTACTCTGCAAGCCCGTCCGTTACAAGGGAGTCTACTATCCCTTTAACATCGCTGTTTCCAAGCTTTGTCTTGGTCTGCCCCTCAAACTGGGGTTCCATAAGCTTGACGCTGATTATGGCTGTCAGCCCTTCCCTTACATCGTCTCCTGTAAGCTTTTCGTCTTCTTTGGAGAGCTTGTTGGCTTTTATGTAATCGTTTGCTACTCTTGTAAGGGCGGTCTTGAAACCAATTATATGGGTTCCACCTTCGTGGGTGTTAATATTGTTTGCAAAAGAGTAAACGTTTTCAGTGTAGCTGTTCGTATACTGCATTGCAATTTCTACGACCATATCATCTCTTTGCCGCTCGAAATAGATCGGTTTTTCGTGAAGAGGCTGCTTCTTCTTATTCAGGTATTCCACGAATTCCACTATTCCTCCGCTGTAATTGAAGGTCTCTGCCTGCCCTTCAGGGCTTCTTAAGTCCCTCAGGATGATTGTAAGGCCACGGTTCAGAAAAGCCAGTTCCCTTAACCTGTTTGACAGGATATCATACTGGAAGTCCGTGGTCTCAAAGATTTTTGGGTCAGGTTTGAAGGTGGTTTTTGTGCCTGTAGAGTCCGAAGTTCCTATTTCCTGGACATCAGATTCAGGCTTTCCCCGGATATAACGCTGGAAGTACTTCTTTCCGTCCCTGCTTACCTCTACGTCGGTCCATTCGGAAAGGGCGTTTACTACCGAAACCCCCACTCCATGAAGGCCTCCGGAAACCTTGTAGGTATTTTTGTCGAATTTGCCTCCTGCGTGCAGAATAGTCATTACGACCTCAAGGGCTGACTTCTTGTGCACAGGATGCGGATCTATTGGGATACCCCTCCCATTGTCAATTACGGTTACGCTCCCATCAGGATTGATCGAGACATCGACCATTGTACAGAAGCCTGCAAGGGCTTCATCAATACTGTTGTCTACTACCTCATAGACTAGGTGGTGGAGCCCGCGGCCATCTGTGCTCCCTATATACATGCTCGGACGTTTTCGGACAGCTTCCAGGCCTTCAAGTACCTGGATATGCGAAGCATCATAAACCTGTTTATCACTCATCGTGGTTTATTCTCCATAAAAATCTGGTAAAGTTATTAATTTTAAATCTCATTACATATTACACATTTTTTAAAACTCGCAGGAAAACTCGGTTCGAAATCGAACTTTAAAAGTCGTGTTAATTCTCTGGGCCTTTGCTTTTTATTAGGATATTTTTATATTTAATAGTTATGTTTCTACAGTGAGACAGATTCAATATGCGCTCATACATTTTAAGCCTTTAGATCAGCCATATATTTAGCCAGAATTTTCTGTCATTAATGCCCCAAAAGTGATAAATTTTCGCAAAATTCTGTGCCCGAAAATGCCCTTTTAAGGCTAATCTTTCAATATGTTCTTGGTTTAAATAAATATTTGCTGTTTCACAGAGAAAAATTTGAATCTCTCAGTGCAGTCAGGGCATGACTCGCGGCATCTTAAAAGTTTCAGGAATAACTCAGGGGTACAAGTCTGATCTTAATTCCGGTCATTTAATCTAAAGATACTGGCTACTGGAAGAACAGATTGTCGAGAAACTGAACATAAAACAATCACAGGAATATATACAACATTTGTCCGGTTACACAGGTTCCAGTCTGCAGAAGAAGTTTAGATTTTAGATCTGTCTTATGGGCTCTGTTGATGAACTTATGCAACTCTCTGGCCCGCGAGACCCAGCTGGCGCAAAGCACGGGAAAAAGAAATGGTATATTGTAAAAATCAAGCGTGAGAAGATCAATCTATCAACCTGAAATAATAATAAGCACCCTCTACTCCTGAGCTAACTTCTTGCCAAAAACTGCTGGCAGAGAGCCAAGATTTTCGCTTTATTTTGATTTTCACTTTATTTTGATTTTCACTTTATTTTGATTTTCACTTTATTTTAATTTCCGCTTTGCTTTAATCACTACCAGCAGCTTTTTGCATGTTTGTCAAAATTTACAGGAATTCCCTTTATACAGGAATTCCCTTAAATCATGCCCATTTCTTTCAGCCGGTTAGGAAGATAAACCTCAGTTACGAAGTCCAGACCTTTTCCTGCAAAAGCCTGCTGTTCAGCCTTCTTGCCGATATCAAGCTGGAGCTGGATCTGCTCTTTCCAGTAATCAGACTCAAAGCGGGGGTCTGAAAGTTCACTCCTGAGTGCGCTTACATCCTGCTCCGTGAGCTTGTCGGTAGAAAGTTCATATTCCACGATATCGGACGGCTGAAGCCCAAGGAATTTGGCTGCCGGTGTTGCCATGAATTCAGAGAGGTGAGCGCTTTTTATGGCCCCGTATGCAACCGAGGCATAAATCCTGTAAGACCATGGGTCACCGTCAGTAAAAACCGCAACAGGAATCCCAAGTTCCTCGTTCATGCGTTTTATTATCCTTCGGGTCGACCGTGCAGGCTGACCCTTCAGGTGAACAAGAATCGCATTATAAGCTTCATCAAACCCGTTTTCCATAAGACGAGCATACATACCACCGGTTTCTATGGCTATAATCATGCTCGCATCATGTTTCCTGAACTCGATATTTTCTACATTGAAGGGGATCTGGTACCCGCCTTCCCCTACATCCTTCTGGCAGTGAATATCCCTTTCCCCGCGCTTTGTCATTTCCGTGATTTCAATCGGCCCGAACATTGTAGCCCCGTCTTCTTCGGGACGCATGTGGAAATACTCTCTCTGGAGGCTGGTCAGAATTTCCAGGTCCTCGATCAGGCGGTCGCTCTCACTCTGCTCTTTGAACTTGGCATAGTCCCAGCCTTCGGAAATATAATAAAGTTCTCGAAGTGTTGAGCCGCGGTTACGGGCAAGGTGCTCATTTATGAGAAAATCCGTTGCATAGGTTGTTTTAAGAAGCTGGAATGCGCCTTTTACGGTTTTTGCACTTCTTTCGCTTTCCCTATCTCCATAGACCCAGACATCGCTCTCGTCGGAATATTCCAGATTTGCTTTTGTCCGGCTCGGAAGGCTGACACTCGGGACAACCTCATCTTCAAACTGGTTATAAATCTTATCTGCAATCTCAAGGAGTTTTTCCTTAGCAATAGCGTCTCCCTTTCTTGTTTTGCTTCCTTCTTCTCCTTCCATTTTAAACACCCCTGAAAGCTTTTGCCCCGGTTACCAGTTCTTCTTCGATCCCTTCTACAATCAATTGAGGAAGCTTTTGGAGTTCCTCTTCGGTTGCGGATTCGATTTTGTAGCTCAACACTTTGGAAGACCCCGCAGCCGCCGAAATGTCCCAGACATAATCGTAATCATTGCCCATGGTCACAACCTTTGGCTCAGGCTTTGCCCCGCTGATTTTGCAGGGAAGCATTTCGTGCACTCTGAAAGAATAAGCAGAAGTCCCGAAATTCTTGACCTTAATTGCCACATCTGCAGTCCCGTCTCCATTAGTCCTGACTTTCCTGTGCACAAGCAGGTTTCCCATGATCTTTGCAACAACAGGATTTATGTCAGGGACATCTTTTTCCAGAATATTTGCAACCTTTGCTGCCATCTTTGGAAGAACCTTTGTAATTATAATCTCTTTTTCCCTGCGCTTCTTGAGGTTGCTCTGCTTGCTCAGGTAGTGCTTGAGTTTTCTTGCAACGTCTTTGATTGCAAGGTCGATTTCCTCTTTAATTACAGGAATATCTGCAATCGCATCCTTTGATTCGGAAGTAAAAGGCACGTTAATGGAAGCGACATGGATAAGGAGAATAACGGGACCAACAGGAATTCCCCCCCCGGGCTGGTTTAAGCCGTACTGTTTCCACTTTATGTCTTCCACAGCATGCGTTGTTACACAGCCGCCCTGCTGGTAAAGCAGAGGCACACGGTTTGCAAAGCGCATGATGCTGATTTTTTCTTCTTTTGGAAGGGTGCCCCCGTAAGCCATCCCGACTTCCACCACAAATGGATTTCCCGAATAAACGGCAGGTTTCCGTGTACTTGTGGCAATGAAGTCTACAGTCGTCTCTTTCTCAAGCCCCCGGTAAATAAGATCTTCACCAATTGGAGAAAGGCAATCAGTCGGAGGAGCCATAATCTTTACTTTTTCAAAAGCCTCGATCAGCTTTCTTGCTTCGTGACGCCCCAGTGCATGAGGGTCAATCTCCGGGTCAAGCCCTGCTGCTTTGCAGATTTCTTCGGCAGTCAGCAGCCCTATTTTACAAAAAGAGTAGCGGAGGAATGGAGCAAGTTTCTGGCGCTCGGTATAGTGGAGCATTTTCATGAGCGTTCCGAGTTCAATACCTTCAGGGTGAGGCAGGATTTCTTCTGCGGGATCAGGCATTTTGTCCGTAGCCCGTTCAAAGACTTCCTCATTGCCGTCTGGGTCGATAAGGGTTATCCTGGCATGCGGATTTACAATTGCAGTAGCTTTGAGATATTCGTAAATGGACTGTCTTCTCCCTTTTACGTAGGCAGCCTTCATTTCAAGCTCGATCTGTGTCCCATGCGGGCGGAACCAGTCCCTGACCTCGTCTATCAGGATATCAGGTTCATTTGTGCTGGTATTGATCATGAGCTCATAATAATGAGCGGGAGATGTCGGGCTGGTTTTAGAAAGGATTTTAGTGTGCCTGCCTGCAGTCATCTGGGCATAGAGGACAGCCGCCGAAATTCCTATTCCCTGCTGCCCCCGGCTCTGTTTGAGGGCATGGAACCTTGAACCGTAAAGCAGTTTTGCAAAGACTTTGGGAATCTGCTCTCTTATGATCCCGGGACCATTGTCTTCGATAATAACGGTTACATAGTCCTGTCCTGTCCTCTCGACCTGGACAAGGATATCAGGAAGGATTCCGGCTTCTTCACAGGCGTCCAGAGCGTTGTCCACTGCTTCTTTTACGGTTGTTATAAGGCTTCGAGGCGCAGAGTCAAAACCCAGGATCTGCCTGTTCTTTTCAAAAAATTCAGCTACACTTATCGATTTTTGTTTTTTGGCGAGTTCTTCTGCAATGGGGGTTTCCATGAACTTTTACCTCAGGGCTGAAAGATTGATCCGATGTTTAGAATGAATTTGATATTAAAATAAATCTAATGTTTGAAACAGATGCGGTACTGAATGGATGATAATACTTTATGGAGACTTTTATATCTGGGTATATCTGGATATATCTGGAATATCCAGAACTGTCCCATCCTGAGAGATTTTATGTCAATGTTTAAGCGAAATATACTCTGATAAAGCAAGTCAGCAGGCTAAAGCGAAATTTGCTGCCTGAAGCAAGTTGAAGCAGGCATTCTTCCTTAATAAAAGTGTGAGGTAATAAATATTTATGCCTGCTAAAAAAGATATCGATTCTTCCAGATCTTTTCCGGAGTAATATTGTACTTTATTGTACTTTCAGGCATTGAAGAATTCAGAGTTCCGCACCTATAATCGTTTGGGTCGCGGTTACAGTCTCGCTTTCCCTTATCCTGTCTACCACGGCATTGAGAATACTCAGGTCTTTAACGTCTATGATGACGACAAAGTCATACTCTCCAAAAACATGGTAGACGTCCTTGATTCCCTCTATATTCCTTAATTCCCTGTATGCTGCTTTCTCATATCCGGGCAGCACATTTATCATTGTGACTCCTATAACCAAAATGTAAAACCCGCCTTTTATAGTTTTTATTACAATAAAAAGCTTATTGTCATTTATATTTACAAGAAGACATATTTATTTTTACAATTATCTTATGAACATATGTTCATACAATTCTGAAAAGTCTTCGGTTGATTGTTACACTCAAATTACTCGTCAAAATCCGATTGATAATAATCCTTTTGTATATTGATTTTAACACTTTGTTTTTCAGATTTCCTTAATGCTTTATTATAATCGACAAAATTCATTTTTGTATTATTTGTTTGCTGAATTCACCAATATAATAGAATCCTAGTTCTTTACCGATATTTCTTACTTTTAGGGTCATGTTATACCAAAGTACTTCCTATTAAATAACCAAATTCCAAAATTTTCCCATCTTCGTTATTACTGCATACTCCGGCAACTGGCATTGATTCAAGGCTTACTATATTCTTATTAGGAGTATAAAAAAATTAAAAGTGAATTTTTTCATAAGCACCTTTTGTAACTGGTTTATTTATACTACCAATATAGTATAATATCTCAATCCTTCAAGTTTTGAAGGATTACATTGTTTGAGTGTCATTGAGCCTTTATTTGCATCTCTAGCTTTCATCAGAGAATCGCAAAGTAATTCTGTTTTATCTTCACTCAGTTTTCCAGATATTACAGAATTTATTAAATTATTTATTTCATCTTCATTAGCGTTCTTTCAATAGTCATTACTATAAATTTTTAAATTGAATTCTTCATTGTTATATCGAATGGAAGAATCTGAACTAAAAATATTAGCAGAAGGAATAATTGATTCATAAATTTGTTTAAATTTTTCAGGATTATTGTTGAGTTCATTCTAAAACCAAATTTGTTCAAAAATCAGTGATTTTCAGCACTATTTGCTGTGGCCTAAAACTCGATCGATTATTCAGAGTATAGGATTTAGATAAGCAATTTTGAGTTTTAGGATCAACTCTACAACTTAAATTTGAAACCAACAACACCTACTATCCAAATGTAGAAGTGATTTGAATTTTAAGATAGTCTCTTAAAGACAGAGTACAAAAAAGTTTACCATTTTTCCTTATTCTTTTTCAATATGCTAGATGCTAGCGAACAGAGAGATCGGAATCATAGATTCCGATTGATCACGAGCATTGCTATAATTGCGAAGGATGACAGGCAGAGGAGAGATTAAAAAAATCCCCCCTTAAAGGGAATATAGAGATTTTTGCCATCTTTTAAAGGCAGGGAAGTAAATTTACCTTCACGAAGAAAAAAGTCTTTAAAATCGCTTATAATTGGATATTTTTACTAAAATTATCGCTTCAAGATAGTGAGAGGACTCTTGGGAAAATTGAAAAGATAATAAGCCGACTGGCAACAAGCAAAAAGCTTCCTTTTAAGGTGAGGGTTCTTGAAATGTGGGAATGGTTGAATCCTGATATTGTAACAGAATATATTTCAAGCTCTAGATGGGAGCCTATCGACGATAAAGAAAAAGAAATGCTGTTGGAACACTTTATTTGATTGTTTCTTATGTTCTAACCGCTTGTGAGTGAACAAATTGATTCCAAAGATACTTTATTAGATTAGCTCTTATCTCTGGGTAAACTTGTACTGGCAGTAAGTGATAGACATGGGGATTTTTGATTTTCTGAAAAAGAAAAAAGACTCAAGTGACGCTCTGATAAAAAGATCTGATGTTGTTCCTCAATTTGAAAAGAACCTAATTGAAAGAGGTCTTAGGCCCTATTTTGGAAACCTAACAATACCTGAAAACATTAGAGATTTATTGTGGTTTGCTGATGGGCAATACCAGAACTACAACGCTGAAGCTGACAAACGAGTTGTAGAAAACGAACTTTTCAGGATTGAATATTCTTTTGGAACCGAACCGAGCCTGATATATTCCAATTTACCAATTAGTAGAAATGATAAGAAAGACCCAAAAGAGAAGATCGGTTACTATCCTTCATATGAAAAGTTAAGCCCAGAAGAAAGGCGAACCTATCTAGAGTGGCTACGCGATGTAACTCAGCCTGTTGATATAGGGTATGTTTTCATTTTTTATTATGGACTTGAGAGGCACTTAATTTTCGGCAAATATAGAGAAGCTGTAGACATGATCCTGCTCTTAAGGGAATATCACAAAAACAATTCATTTTATTCTTATTCAAGTTCTGCTCTGATAATGGCTTCAATACTGCACAGAGATAAGGAAATGTTTGAAAAAGTAGTGAAAAACCTTGAAAAAGAACAATGTGACAGCATACTGCTTATTGCAAAATACCTTTTGAAGGAAGATCTTTCTATAGATGAGATAATATCTCTAAGTTCCAAGGCAGGATTCAATAATAAGAGATATATAAACGGATACCCGGATTTATTCCGGCAAAATGTTGCATCCTTGCTGGAAACCGAGTTTGGAAAATGCTCACTGCCTTTTTATAACCTTTATACTGAGTTCAGCCTGGGAAAAGAATTAGTTTTTGCAAATATCTCTTTTTCAGAAGAAACCCGAACCCAGACTCTACCCTCGATAATATCGAATGCCGAATTCAAGTCTTTGATATACAATTTGCTGTCCTCAGCGCATGAGGCTGTGAAGAAGAATCTTGAGGAACAGAGAAAAGCAGGAATGAAACCAGAACCAGCAACCAAGTCCAGAAGCAATGCCGAAGAGTCTGAAAATCAGATTCAGGCATCCTGCCCGCATTGTGAAACACTTCTAAAGGATGTGCCTAAAAAAAAGAAAAAATGTCCAGCTTGTGGAAATTACATATATGTAAGGACAAAACAAAACCTATTTCCGTCGACTCTGCTAATCGAAGAAGATGCTCTGGCTGCAGATGAGTTTGAGAAACTGAAAGCTCATGGCATCACAAAGCAGGATTTCATGGATAGGAAAAGTAGATTATCCAGAGGAAAGGGTACAAAGGTTAGTTCGATTGATATTTGCCTGAGCCTTTATGATAAACTTATTTTGCAAACTGCCGACCTGAATCTCCTTAAGTTCCTTTACTTCGAAAAGTCTCTATTTCTCTATTATACGGGAGGGGATTTCTTCAAGCTCCTTCAGACGTCAGCAAAAATGGAACTTATGGCTTATCAAAATGAAGGCATTAAAAAAGTGGCTATATTTACCGGTGGAGACTCCTGCCCAGAGTGCCGGAAACTTTCAGGCAGAGTGTATACAATTGATGAAGCTCTGAAAGAAAAGCCCATACCCTGTGAGGCATGCAGTCATCAGTTGCATGAAGGAAAGGCGGGTTGGTGCAGGTGCCATTATATGCCCCAGCATTGAACATTGATTTACTGAGACAATTTACTGAAACTTTTGACTCAGAAGCTTAAAAAAGATAATACAGTACTGACTGAAAATAATAACCGATTTATAGATAGTGCTGTATTCTAAATTTATGAAACTTGAAGAGCGTCTGGAACTCTTTAAAGAAAAGATAAAAACAAAGGATTTTCTGGAATGTAAAGGCCTAGGAAATGAGATCCCATACTGGATATTTGATTATGAGCCAGAGAAAGAGCTTCTAGTCAGGGACACAATTGAAAAGATGGTCACAAGCTTTGAGACCAAATATTCTCGTGAACTACCCCGCCCTGCCTGATGGCGAGGACGGAGCTTCCTTCGAGTGATTACGTCATTTGATGGTAAGATTCTAAGAATCTTTCCGACATCGGTAATCCTGTTTGTCGAAGATTATCAGAGAATTTCTGATAGCCTGTCCACAAGGCATTCTGCAATAGGAAATTTACCATGATATTGATTGCACTATTGCAATCTCTATCAATAAAATTGCCACAATCGCATTCCATATTTCGTTTCCAGAGTGGCATGTCATGGATTTTTCCACAAACATAACACGTTTTGGAAGTATAGCTTTCATCAATTTTTATTACTTTTTTACCTATAAGTTCAGCTTTATAGGCTAAAAATTCGATGAAGCGAGATAAATATCCTTGATTTTGGGTAGATCTATTCATAGCTCTTTTTCTTTTTCCTTTAAGTCTCTTGGATTGAGCCATGTTTTTTGTTTTCAGATCTCCCACAATAATAGTATTGGCCTTAGTATTGTTGACCATTTTCTTTGATAGTTTATGCTGGAAATCTCTAAGCTGATTAGATTTCTTTTTCTCCATTTTACGATAAATATTGTGTAGCCTTACCCATTTTTTGCTCTTTCTTTTACAGTGATCTCTCCTGGATTTTAGAGCATCCAGTTTTGGTTGCCAGTACTTATCAATTCTTGGAGTTTTAACTTCAAAGAATTTACCTTGAGTATTTACTGCTGTTACTATTTTTGTGATCCCGGCATCATTAGCCTGATATAAACCATTATCAATGTACTCATGTGCAGAGACTTCATAAGTAACAGAAATATAGAAATCTCCTTTAGCATGGAAAGGATCATCATTATAGATCTCGATTTGTTTTATATTTTCAAATTTCTTTCCGAGATCAAAAACAAGTTTGGTGTCATTTATTTTATGAGAGAAAGAAATGACACAACCAATCTGATAAAATCCACTTTGATTATACGGAATTGTCTGAAAATATTTCCTGCTTTTGAAATTTGGAGGTCTGGCTTTTAGATCTCCATTTTTTCTGAGTGCAAAAAAAGATCTATAATTTGCATCAAGTTTTTTTAGAACGCCCTGCAAAGTCTTTGAATAAACAGCTTTGTATTCAGGGTTTCTTTTCTTGAGATCCGGCAATTTGTTTTGTTGATCCACGTACTTGATGCTCTTTCTTTCAAGTTTCCATGCATCTTTTCTTTCGGCTAAAGCTAGATTATACAATGAACAACATTTATCTGAAAGTTCCCAAAGGACTTTCAATTGTTCTTCTGTTGGATAAATCTTAACTTTTGTCGTTAGATGCATAGCAGTATATAAACAAGAGGTCTGTGTATAAATAGGCTATCAGAATTTAAAAAAGTAAATTGTCGGGAAGTTGACGGCTTTCATCCCCCACCTGCCAGCCTGATGGCTGTCGAGGAAGGGGACTTCCCGCCTTAGAGTTAAAATAATTGAGATTAACCTGTACGATCTGTGTCTCAAAATACTAAGTCAGAAGCTTAGTGATGAAAAAATAACCCAGTTTGAAAAGAAAAAGGGTTCAGATGCCTTACTTGAGAAGATAAGACTAATTCTTAACCAGGAAGCTACAAAAAAAGAAATTGCTGGAATACTTCAGGGAGACTACGACATTATTTTTCTGACAGGAGTGGGGAATGCCTGGCCAATGGTCAGAGCTCATTCTGTCCTTAATAACCTTCATTCCGTTACAGGTAAAAAGCCCCTTGTGATGTTTTATCCTGGAAAATTCAGCGGGCTTGACCTGAGCTTATTTGGTGAATTCAAAAGCAAGAACTACTATAGAGCTTTCCGCTTAATGCCAGAGGCAATGTAAATTTTAGAAATTTGTTCGGGATTACTCTACGGGGAGTTTTAGGTTTTTAGATAATTTCTAGGATCTTAAATTTGATTCACATAGAAACTCAATTCAAACTAATATTTATTCAGAGTGCTAAATATGACAGCTACAGAAATAAAAATAGAAGATTTATTCGAAAAAGATATCCGAAGAGATATCAACGGGGTAATAAAGGTTGACCAGGAAGACGAAAGAAGCGTCTATACCGAACTTGATGAGTATGTGGTAACAGGGGAATCCCGAAAGCATTTTGATACATTTTTCAGGAATTATGCTGCAGCCCTTGAAGAACCCACAGACAGAATAGGAGTCTGGATTTCAGGGTTCTTCGGTTCAGGAAAATCACATTTTCTCAAAATTTTGTCATATTTACTGGCGAATAGAGAAGTCCAGGGAAAGAAAGCACTCGAGTTTTTCAGGGAAAAAATAACAGATCCTGCTATTTTTGCAAATATCGAAAAGGCCGTTACTACAGGCACTAAAGATGTTATTCTCTTTAATATTGATTCCAAAGCAAACACTGCAAACAAAGGCGATGAACAGATTGTAAATATCTTCATGAGGGCTTTCAATGATATGAGAGGGTACCTGGGAGATGTTTTCTGGATCGCAGACCTTGAAGAAGACCTTGAAGAAAAAGGGCTTTATGAAGCATTTAAAACCGAATTCGAGCTCATAAACGGAGATCCATGGGAAGAAAGAAGAGTTACCTACGGTTTTGAGCAGGACGATATCATAGAAGCCCTTGAAAACTGCGGCCACATGAGTAAGGAAGCTGCTACCAGGCTGTTTGAAAACGACGGAGCAAGCTATACTTTTAGCGTTGAGAAATTTGCAAAAAAGCTAGATAAGTACTGCAAATCGAAAGGAAAAAACCATCAGGTTATTTTCCTGGTGGATGAGGTGGGGCAGTATATAGGAGAAAACAGCGAGCTGATGCTCAACCTCCAGACCATTGTGGAAGAACTCGGGACCAAACTCCGGGGAAAAGCCTGGGTTGCAGTCACTTCACAGGCTGATATTGATACTGTTACAAAGGAACACGTAAAAGGTTACGACTTTTCCAAAATTCAGGGACGTTTTAACACCAGGCTTGCACTTACCAGCGCCAACGTGGATGAAGTTATTAAGAAAAGGATCCTGCATAAAAAAGAGGAATATAAGGACGTTCTCGCCTCTTACTATGCTGAAAAACAGACAATACTCAGGAACCTGCTCGCTTTTTCAAATCGGGCTGAAATAAAGGTCTACAAAAACGAAGACGATTTTGTAAATGTATATCCTTTTGTCCCCTACCAGTTCAACCTTGTGCAGAAGGTTTTTGACAGGATTAGAGAAACAGGGTTTACGGGTAAACACCTGGCAAAAGGGGAAAGGTCGATGCTTAGCGCCTTTAAGGAGTCGACTGAGAACTACTGCGAGAATAATGTAGGGATGCTGATTCCTTTCCATGCCTTCTATGAGACTATTGAAGGCTTCCTTGACCCGATCATCGCAAGAACAATCTCCCATGCTCGTAAAAACGATTTTCTTAATGACAAGGACTGTGAACTTCTAGAAATCCTGTTTATGATCAGGAGCATTCCGGAAATTGAACCGAACCTCGACAACCTGATAGTGCTCTCCATTTCTTCGGTTGATGAAAATAAGCTCAAACTGAAAGAGAGAATCGTTGAATCCCTGCGGAAACTCGAAGACCAGACCCTGATTAACAAGTCAGAAGACAAGTACTATTTCCTGACAAATGAGGAGCAGGAGATCAATAAGGACATAAAAAGAGTGGAAATCGAAGAGCACCAGATCCTTGAAGAAATCCATACGATGCTTTACGAGCAGAAACAGGGAATCTGCCCGGCTTCCCATAAGGACTACAAGTTTAACAAAGCGATTGATGACAGGGTGAAGACCGTCGCAGGCGCAGACCTTACAATCAAGTTTCTGACACCTCTTTCGGACCAGTATAACAGTAAAAAAGGAAATCAGCAATCCCTTAGCGGTGAGAATTTAAGCAATATTGATTCGACGGACACTCTGCTTTTCATTCTCCCGGAAGACGAATTACTCGACCAGATCAGGTCCTACCTGAAAATAGAGAAATACCTCAAGCAAAACTCCTCAAACCGGAACAATGTGGAAATCCAGAATATTCTTTCCACGAAACAGCAGAATGCTAACAGTGCAAGAGTAAAAGCTCTGGAACTGGTCCAGAAAGGAGTTTCGGATTCAAGGGTTTTCGTTGACAATAAGGAAGTAATCCCTGATAAATCCAGCCCGAAAGAGCGCATAAAGGAAGGGCTCGACCTCCTTATACAGAATGTTTACAACAAAGCCGGATATGTTACAAAGGACTATGAAAGCGATAGTGAAGTGCTCAGAGTCTTGCGCTCGGACGACCTTGAGAGGTTCGGAGTTGAGGGCAGTGACGTAAACAAGCTGGCTTTAAAGGAAATGCTTGACTACATCCAGCTGAAGTCCGGGAGAAGCGGAAGGGTCCTGTTAAGCGATTTAAAGGAACGCTTCACGAAAAAGCCCTATGGCTGGAAAGATATGACGATTTCAGGGCTTGTGGCAATTCTTTACCTCAGGGAAGAGATTAAACTCCGCTACCAGTCCGAGTACCTGTTTAACGATGCAAGTGCTACGGCAAAACACCTGACAAGAAGGGATGAAGCTGACAAAGTGGTCATAGAAATCAGGGAGAAGACTGGAGAAGAGGACCTCAAAGCCGTAAAGAAGATCCTTAACGGTCTTTTTGAAAAACTGAGCCTGCCAGAAAAAGAAGGAGAACTCTACGAGACTGCAGAGAAAATATTCCGGGAAGAGCTTTCAGCCCTGCAGGTAATCGAAGGAAGATATGAAGAAGAAGGAAGCTTCCCAGGCAGAACCCGGATAGAAGCCTACAGGAAATTCCTGAAAGAACTGACAGAAAACTCAGATCCTTCAGCTTTTTTTAGGGCTGTAGCCTCACGAAAGATCGAATTTGAAGAACTGCACGCTGATGCAGAGCCTGTGAAGAACTTCTTTAACGGTTCCCAGGTTGAGATCTTCAGAAGGCTTGCCCACAAGTACAGGGATTACTCCAGAAATATCCAGTTCCTCAGTGAAGAAACAAGAGCAGATATTGAGGAAGTAAACAGAATTTTGAATCTGGAAGAACCCTACTCTCAGATCCGTCAGCTCCCAGTACTGGAAAAGAGAATAGAGGCTGCAATTCAGGAGGCCCTTTCTGCCAGGAAAAAAGAGATCAGAGAAAGCCTTGATGCTGTTACAAAGGAGCTTGAGAGAGAACTTTCAGATGAAATCTTTTCCGATGATTTTAAGGAAACAGTGCTCAGGCTCTTCAATGTGATAGAAAGGACGGTAGAAGGCGCTGAAGACTGTGCTCTTGTCCAGAGTCAACTTCAGAGTATAAACTCTCAGAGGGTAGAAGCTTACAGACAAATAGACCGGGAGAGGCAGACTATCCGGGAAGAGCAACAAAACAAAGCCTACAAGAAAAGCGCTGAGGATAAAGATAACCCAGAAACTCAAGAAATAAAACCTACAGACGGTGGCAAGGAAGTAGAAACAAAACCAGTTCCTCCAATAATCCCACAGAGAACTACTGAAATTATCAGCAATATATCATTTTTCAAGCCTAAAAAAATGCTGGAAAACGAGGCAGATGTCGAGGAGTACATTACAGACCTCAGAGAGAAATTATTGAATATTCTCAAGGAAAAGAACATAAGGGTCTAAGGAAGGGTCGGATAAAAATGGACAAATCAGCAATAGTCGAATTCTCAAACAAAGTTCGGGACAAGTTAAACGCAGAAGTAAGGAGCCAGGCAACCTATTATGGAATCACCCCGAAAGAAATCCACGCCGTACAAGAACATGCTGATTCAGTTGTGATCAACGGCAAAGTCTTTAATTCTAAAATCAAAAACCAGCGTTTCCAGCTTGTAAAGCAGATCAAAGAGAAAGGCTACGAACAGGTCATGGAAGAAGTAACATATACTTGGTTCAACCGCCTTGTAGCCCTCAAGTTCATGGAAATGAACGGCTGCCTTCCGGACCAGATCAAAGTCTTCACTTCAACCGACCCGAACAAACCCGAGCCCGACCTTCTCACAAACGCTCTGAAACTTGACTTCCTGAACCTTAACCGAGATTTAGTTCTTGACCTTAAAGCCGAAAACAAAGATGAAGAACTCTACAAATACCTGATTCTCAAACTCTGCAATTACCTGAACAAAATAATGCCTTTCCTCTTTGAGAAAATCGAAGACTATACTGAACTCCTTTTCCCTGACAAACTTCTCCATACTGGTTCAGTCCTGCACGACCTTAATTCAATTATTCCGGAAGAAGACTGGAAAGAAGTTGAAATCATAGGCTGGATTTACCAGGACTATATTGCCCCAAAGAAGGACAAAGTCTTTGCCGACCTGAAGAAGAATATCAAGATCAGCAAGGAAAACATCCCTGCTGTTACCCAGCTTTTCACCCCTCACTGGATTGTCCGTTATCTTGTTGAAAACTCCCTGGGTCGCCTGTGGATGCTCAACCGCCCGGAATCCAGTCTTGTTGACCGGATGGAGTATTACATAAAGCCGGAACAGCAGGAAACCGATTTTCTGAAAATCAATTCTCCTGAAGAGCTCAAGATCTGCGACCCCGCCTGCGGTTCAGGGCACATGCTTGTTTATGCTTTTGATCTTTTGTATGCCATTTATGAAGAAGAAGGCTACACTCCCTCTGAGATCCCGGAAATGATTCTGACTCACAACCTTTTCGGGATCGAGATAGATAAGCGTGCAGGGGAACTTGCAGGTTTTGCACTGACAATGAAGGCGAGGGGAAAAGACCGCCGATTTTTCAGAAACCCAGTTCAGCCCAATATCTGTGTGCTGGAAAACGTCGCTTTTGAGCAGGGAGAACTTAATGCTTACATAGATGCAGTCGGAAGTGAGCTTTTCACCAACGCCCATAGAGCCACTTTGCTCCAGTTCGCCGAGGCCGACAATTTCGGTTCTCTTATACGGCCGACTGCAGAGGATGTGTCGGGTCTCTTAAGCCTGCTGGACTCGAAAAGATTTTCCGGAAATATTGTATTGTCTACAACCCATGATGAAGTCCTGAAAGCTTTGAAGCAGGCGGATTATCTCAGCCCGAAATATCATGTAGTAGTTGCAAATCCGCCATATATGGGAAATAATGGGATGAACTCGAAGATAAGGACTTTTGCCCAAGACAGCTATCCTGACAGCAAATTTGATCTCTTTGCAATGTTCATTGAGCGCAATCTGAACCTAGCAGTACAAAAAGGCATGGTAGCAATGATTACTATGCACAACTGGATGTTTATTTCATCCTATGAAAAACTTCGAGAAAGTATTCTGAATAATAACACAATTTTGTCTATGGCTCATCTTGGAGCACGGGCCTTTGATAGCATTGGAGGCGAAGTTGTTTCAACAACGGCGTTTATTATCGAAAAGGCTCAGAATCTTGAATATAAAGGAGCTTATCTACAACTGATTGACGGTAACTGCGAGGCAGACAAGCAAGCCGAACTAAAAGCAAAACGAGCTGACTCATTTTGGGCTTCTACCGCCGATATCAAAAGAATTCCCGGGTCGCCAATTGCATATTGGGTGAGTGAAAGTATTCGTAATTTATTTGGAGGCATGACTTTAGGAAACTTTTTTGATACCGAAGGACAGAACAAGACGACTAATAACGACAAGTTTCTTAGATATCATTGGGAATTAGGAACGAAAACAATAGGAGTCGATAAGAAGTGGGTTTTTTGTGCAAAAGGAGGATCTTTTCGCAAATGGGAAGGGAACATTGAACATGTAATTAATTGGTCGCCAGAGGCAAGATCCTTCTATCGGAAAGATCACAGCGCCCGTATAGTTGACAAGAAATTCTGGTACCTTGAGGGTATTACGTGGACGGGTATTGCATCCTCATCTACAGGGTTTAGATTTTTAGAATCTGGATGCACATATGAAACAGCTGGACCAACTATTTTCATTAAAAATGCAAATAAATATGTTATCTTGGGATATTTAAATACACCAATTGTTTCTAAATTTATTCAAATAATGAATCCAACTTTTAATACAAAGATAAAAGATATACGATCTCTACCAATTCTTCAGTCAATTCTTTATAACAAAAAAATAGAAAGTGTTTCTTCACGATTGGTGAATATCTCTAAATCCGACTGGGACTTTTACGAAACCTCTTGGGATTTCACCACCCTCCCACTTCTTCAACCCGACTATCTCCAACCTGTTCTCAAAGAAACTTACACAAAACTCCGCGCCCACTGGAAAGAAATGACCCTTGAAATGCAGCGGCTGGAAGAAGAAAATAACCGCATTTTCATTGAAGCCTACGGCTTGCACGGCGAATTAACTCCAGATGTTCCACTTTCTGAAATCACGCTGACCTGCAACCCTTATTATCGCTATGGCAATAACAAAACAGAAGAAGAACTTGAAGCTCTGTTACTGACCGATACAGTCAAAGAATTGATTTCTTACGCTGTAGGCTGCATGTTCGGAAGATATTCACCGGAAAAAGAAGGTTTAATTCTTGCAAATCAGGGAGAAAAGCTTGCTGATTTTAAAGAAAAAGTGCCCGTTGCTACTTTTCTGCCGGATGAAGATAATATCATTCCAATCCTTGATGATGAATATTACACGGATGACATCGTAGGCAGGTTCAAGGAGTTTTTGAAACTAACTTTTGGGGCGGAGACACTTTCTGAAAATCTGGACTTTATCGCAGGGGCACTTTCAACGAAAAATGAATCTCCTGAAAAGGTTATCCGGAATTATTTCCTGAAGGATTTCTACAGCGATCATGTGAAGATGTATAAGAAGAGACCTATTTACTGGCTTTTTACTTCTTCAGAAAAAGGAAAAGCATTCAATGCGCTAGTTTACATGCACAGGTATAATAAAACTACCCTGGCGAAGATGAGAATCGATTATCTGCTGGACTTTGAGTCGAAGCTGGATGCTCAGAGATCACTTCTGGAAAAAGAAATTACTGAAAATTCTAAGAATAGTGGAAAAGCCGAGTCAGAACTTGCTAAACTTAATAAAAAGATCAATGAGCTCGTGAAGTATGACGAGCTTCTAAAGAATAAAGCGGATCAGATGATTGAGATTGATCTGGATGATGGGGTTAATGTGAATTATAAAAAGTTTGAAGGGTTGGTGGGGAAGATATGAAGACTTCTCTTAAGGTGTTAAGATGTATTATCATGTTAGAATTACGCAAAAGTCCAACAGAATTTTTGATGAGATAGAACTTGATTTAAATGAAGAAAGACTTCGCAGTCAATTTGTAACTCCTTATGAAAAAAACGAGAGTATATTTATTGATGGAAAAACAATTCATCCAGATGACATTGAAAGGATAAAAATTAGTAGAACAGAAGATAATTCTTCAAAGTTAATACCTAATGCTAGAGCGATAAGAGGAAAAAGCTATGGATTACCTCTTCTTCCAGATGGATGGTATGTCGCTAAAGAAGGTGAAGACGTAACCTATAATTTTATTTTTGGTCCTCCGGGGTATAATAAAAAAATGTCGAAAGAAGATATGACTTCTAAACCTCAAAGTAATCAAGTTTTTGTTGTTCATGGGCATGATAATGAGATGAAAGAAACTGTTGCTCGGGTATTAAAAAATGTAGGTCTTGAGCCAATTATCTTACATGAACAAGTAGATAAGGGGAGAACAATTATTGAAAAGTTTGAAGAATGCTCTGATAATGTATCTTTTGCCGTAGTTCTCCTTTCTCCTGACGACATGGGATTCAAAAAAGATCAGCAACCAGAATCTGCGAATTATAGAGCACGGCAAAATGTGATATTGGAATTAGGTTATTTTCTTGGGAAGCTTGGTAGAGAAAATGTTTGTGCTCTACTTAATGCTAAAGAAAATTTTGAGTTTCCATCTGACATCTTTGGGAAGCTGTATATTCCTTATGATTCAAACAGTGGTTGGAAACTTGCTCTTGCAAAAGAATTAGATTCAGCAGGTTATGACATAGATTATACGAAATTATGAATTGATAACATGAACCTTCAATCCCTCCTCAAATACGGCGAATCCGAAACCCTCGAATTCAAAGAAAAATTCGATGACAGAACCGTAGAATCAGCCGTAGCTTTTGCTAATGCAAAAGGCGGAATGATCCTTATAGGGGTTTCAGATAAAGGAAACATCTCCGGAGTAGATATTGGAAAAGAAACTCTGGCTAAATGGGCAAACCAGGTCTCAGACAAAACCGAGCCACAGCTTATCCCTGAAATCGAGGTGCTTGAATTTGAGGGAAAGAAGGTTGTAGTGGTAAATGTCCCTGAATATCCTATAAAACCCGTATCTGTCCGGGGAAGGTGTTTCAAACGGGTAAATAACAGCAACCGGAGTATGAATTCACAGGAAATTGCAGAGATGCACCTGCAGTCTACCGGAATGAGCTGGGATAGATTTCCAGCGGCTGGAAAGTCTCTTGAAGATCTTGACCTTGAAAAGGTCAGGAGATATATCCGAAAGGCAAGGGTTTCCGGAAGAAAAGGATTTGGAGAAGATGAAGATCCTATCCGGGTGCTCGAAAAAATGGAGCTTGTAAAAGATGGGAAACCTACCTGGGCTGCAGGACTCCTGTTCTGCAAGGATGGAAGACGTTTTCTCTCCCAAGCTGTAATCCATTGTGGACGTTTTAAGGACCAGACTCTCGTAATTGATGACCGACTGATTGAGGGTACGCTCTTTGAACAGGTCGAAGAAGCCATAGGTTTTGTCAGGAAGAATACCAGCGTTAAATTCGTAATGACTGGAAAGCCAGAAAGAGAAGAGGTCTGGGACTACCCATTAGAAGCTATCAGAGAAGCTGTTGTAAACGCAGTTTGCCACAGGGACTATACAGCTCTGGCTCTGAGATCCGGATCTATGAAAATGAACTGATTGTATGGAGCCCAGGAGGTCTGCCTCTTGGTCTTACAATGGAAGATCTTTTCAAGCCTCATGCCTCGAAACTGAGGAACAAAGGTATAGCAGAAGTATTCTTTGATACCAGAATAATCGAGCAATGGGGCAGCGGAATAGAGAAGATGCAGAATTACTGCAGAGAAGCAGGGCTTCCTGAGCCGGTTTTTGAAGAGTATCAGGGATTTCGTGTAATCTTCAAAAAAGGGATTTTAAACGAAGAATATCTTAGAAATATCGGTCTTAATGAAAGGCAGATTAAGGCTGTATTCTACGTAAAAGAAAAGGGAAAGATTACAAACAAGGAATATCAGGAAATATCCAACACAATTAAGAGAACGTCTTCTCGGGACTTGGCAGAATTAGTTTCTTTAAAGATATTTGAACAAATCGGCACTACAGGAAAAGGAACAGAATATGTTCTATCAGGAACCATAGGTGAAAAAGAAGAGACTTCCTAAAGGGGACAAAGGGGACATAAAGGGGACATAAAGGGGACAAACCCGCCATAATCACGCCAAAAACTTTACAATCAAAGACTTCAAACAACCATAATCAAGCCAACTGCACCAGAAATAAAATGCGATTACGACTCTGCAAAGACGCCACAAATACATAACGCCGCAATCAGGAAATCGAAAATTAGATATAAAGACTTACTAAATCGCATAAGACGCACCAAAGCCGCAATAAAGCCGCACTAAAACACGTATTTCCTGATAAAAAGGCTGAGAATCTCGATTTTGAAGCCGCAGTAGTTTGTTTTGAACGTGAGCGAAAGCTCGTGGAAAAGGATCTGGAATCCCTGCGCCCCCATCTTCAGCGCACACCGTATCCCCGGAGCTCTGTGTCCCATCGGAGAGATGCAGTCCTTCGACATCATCTCACTTATGCATAACAGAAATCCTAGTTCTTTCGCTTTCCTATACTGCCTGAACAACGGCGACATATGTTCAGTGTTATGCACCGGTTTTATGAACTTGGATATAACCTTTCATCCGTATTTAGGCTCCAGGTTAACCCAAGAATACCAGGATGTTTTCTCCTTCAGGGGTAATTCGGATCTCTTTCCGTCTGCCACCCCTCACAACTTCGATAAAGTTCCAGTTGATGAGGGGCTGAATATATTTCCTATCCAACGCTCGATATTTAGCAGATTTCTCATCCTGTTTTGAGCGACCTCGCTTTGCGTGAATCTCTAAAGAGTGTAATTTGTCAAGTTCTTCTATGAAGATATTCTTAGTGAGTCTCGCATTTTTCTGCGTCAATTCACGAATGATTTTCAGTACAGCGACCAGATCGTCACGGGGTTTTTCGATCTTATAACTGGGTATGGGAAAGATGTCTTTACATCCGGTAACCAAGGTTCCTCAATCTTCTGTTTTCCCATCATAATTTTGCGGGACAACATAATACGGCGATATATCCATCTTATCTTCCTTAAAGATCATCGAGACAAGCATCCCTGCAATAGAATGTATTTTCGTTCCCGTTGAAACATTGATAAAAATATGGTTGGCAGATTCGATTTCAATAATTTTTCTGTATGTCCGAAGAATATCATATAAATCTCGGTCAATCAGAGCACATGTTTCTATTTTAACATCACACTGTGGAAGATTTGTACCTAACCAATCAGTTACTTTTTGGAAGTATACGATGCCTTTATCCTCCCTCTCATTTCTTTCCTTGACCAACCAGACTCTATCTGCTGCCATCGTTTTCAGCGGCAAAATCACTCTATCGATATCATAGCCGACTGGCGCGATATGTACTCTAAGAGGATAGTCCATCATCGTAATCCGTAATATATTATCTTAACAAACGATATTAACTTTATTGACGATAATAAAGTATATTTTACTGTATTACAATTAATAAACAGAAGCTCCAGAGGGACTATTTGACCGATAAGTTCGACTACATCAATCAAAACAAAGAGATATCACCATATTCACTTTTTTTAGGGAACCCACGCCATAATGCCAAGACTGCTAAAAAACAAATATATCCAATTGTCAAACTTGGTGAAAAGACTACATACAGTCCAGAAAGACATGTTGATTCTCCAGAGGTGATAATAAAGGCCCAGCAACTCATCTCAAGGGATGGAAAATCGACCAACTCGCTATTTAATCAAATTCGAAATAACGGGGGCATCCAGAACCACTTGGATTTTGGCGGCGATGTGATTTTATCCTCTATAATGCCGGATCGAGCTATCGAAGGACTGACCAGTGAGACCTATGCTGAGATCATTGATACACTGGGAATAAAGTATTATCTAACTCCCGACGGCGAAACGTATCTTAGAGAACCCGAAGTTTCGGCTGTCGAGATAAATCGCATGTTAAACCAGACCCAAGCATTGCGCGACTGTTGCCCGTTATGCGTTCCAATTGGTTTGGTGAAAGGGTGTACAGATAACCAGATATTATACCATCTTGAAATGATGCAAAATATGGGCATACAAAGATTCTGTTTCCATTTGGCAGATTTCTTTCGTGGCCCAGACTATGTACTCCAGATCGCCAAAAGGTTCGCGTATCTCATCCGGGAAAGAACAGACGAACTTATCATTTACGGGATCGGATCGAAGAAACATATCAACTCATTTAGGTTTGTAGATGGATTTGCTACACAATCGCATTACGTGAAAGCATACTATGGTTATAGGTACGAATACGGGAGGTGGATCAGGTCTCCAGGACGAAAGGTTGACAGAGAACTGGTGATGCATAACCTTCATGCAATTAGTAGCTTCGTAGAAGACTTGAGGAATCAGCAAGAATTAACTCCGTTTTTAGAAGAAGAGGTTGATGGCCCTCTCCGGAACAGCACCGCAGAACAAATTGGGATGAATTACTGTACTTATACATGAGGTGTGTCAATGGGTGGTGGAATACGTGGAAAAAGGGGATCAGCTTGGTCATCGCGATATAATGCCAGGAAAAATCTGAGACAGAAAGAACTGTCGCAATATCACGATAAGCAAAGAAAGCCAAGAGTATTCATTAGTTTCCATATTGAGGATGAGGCACAAGTAAACCTGCTTCGATATCAATCAAAAAATTCTGACAAAATGGAATTCACGGACTACTCGGTCAAAGAGCCGTTTGATGAGAAGTGGAAGACCCGATGTATAGAGAGGATTAAACAATCTTCTGTAGTTGTCGTTGCAATCGGTGAAGAAACTCACAAACGTGAAGCAGTATTATGGGAAATTCGGAAGGCGCACGAACTGGGTAAACCTGTAATTGGAATGAGAATCCGTAGCGACAAAAACCACAAGATCCCACAGCTCATGCTCGACCACGGTGACAAAGTGTTACCATGGAAACTCGATGCGTTACAGGCAGAACTGGAGAGGACTCAAAGTACTTGAAGTGAGATGACAATGAATTCAAGCTCGGAATACGAACCGTCCCAAACGCTCCTCCTCGAGCAGTATAAACTCTTTGTAGAAATGGCTGATAGAAACAGCGAACGTAGAGGAGAGACAAATAAATTTTATATTACCATCTTAACAGGATTACTCGCTCTGACTTCATGGGCAGCAACAAATACGCATCTATGTGAAGTTTTCAATATAGTATTACTCTTCATATCGATACTGAGCTTTGTTCTCTGTGGAATATGGTATCTGAATATTAATTCATATAGACAAATGAACCGTGGAAAGTTTGATGTAATACTTGAAATGGAAAAGCAATTGCCGTTTCCCTGTTATGGTAGAGAGTGGGAAATCTTAGAATCAGGGAAGAATCACAGGAACTATATTCCTTATACAAAAATAGAGAAGTTTATACCAATCGTATTAGCAGTGCCCTATGTCTTGTTGTTGCTTTATGCGATATGCCTTACATTTATCTAACAGACGCTATCATCTTTTATTCAGCAGGTCGACAAAAAAGTTAAACATTTTTTCTGATGCAGTTTTGAATTAACAGTCTCTAACTGAAGTTGTTTGATAACGATTTCATATACTTGGATAAGAGAACATATGTATGGAATCTACAGATATTGGATTTAATTCCTTAAATCAGGCGAATAACGGCATCGGAAAAAATTATTCGGTATATGCAATTATGATCTCCGACCTGCCATTTAGGCAGGATTCATTATAAATGACCCTTCCTGATTCACCAAATAGCCCTACCCATAAATACCGCCTGACGGCTAAAGGGAAGTCATTTTTTAGATAAAGAGGCAGAGGCACATGAAGGCATAGAATAAGAGAATCCTGTCAGTCTTGCCCATGCCTATTTTCGATGGAAATCTGCAGATTCACCACATGCCGTGTGATGAATTTACAGGCATTTTCAAATATGGTGCTTAAACACCACAAAGACCGCCTAATTCCGCATTAATACCGCATAAACCGCACTAAAGCCGCACCAAAGCCGCAAAATTAGAAGATTGATAAGTTTGTGAAAAAGAGAAAACAATTCAAACGGGACAATGGGGTCACAAAGGAGACATAAAGGGGACAAACACGCCATAATCACGCCAAAAACTTTACAATCAAAGACTTCAAACAGCCATAATCAAGCCAACTGCACCATAAACAAAGAAGCCATCAAAATTCCCCATACATGCCACAAACACGCCAATACTACAGAAACCGCAATAATTCTGTATTAAAGCCGCATAAGCCGCACCAAATAACAGAAAAATAAGGAATTTGCAAATACAGTCAGATTGTACGCGTCTGCATAAATTTCTCCATGCTTTAAATGAACCGAGTATTCCCAAGGGAATGATTATAAATATAATGATTACAAAAATAATCATTATGCAATTTTACAACCGGCAGAAAGAGCTTGAACTTATGGAACTGCTCGATCAGGGGAAACCATCTTTTCTTGTCATAACCGGCAAAAGAAGGGTAGGAAAAACCGAGCTGATCAAGCAGTTCACACGGAACAGGAAAGCGCTGTATCTTTTCGTTGACAGCAACAAGAGCATCGACATTCTGATGGACGAGTTCGACCAGCTTTTAAAGGAGAAACTGGACCTGCCGGATTACATAAAAGTCGATGAGCCTGAAAATTTTCTCAAATTCATCACCTCTTATGACAGGGACATGGTAATAGCAATTGATGAATTCCAGAGGTTCCAGAAAGTCTATCCATCTTTCATTACTCAGTTGCAGCGGTACTGGGACATGAAGCCGGACAATTGTAGAATCTTTCTTATCGTGTCCGGATCTTCTATTGGCATGATAAGAAAAATCTTCATTGAGGAACAGGCTCCTCTCTTCAAACGTGCCGACAATATTCTGACTATAAAGCCCTTTACAGTCCTTGAGACATTTGAGATGCTCGATGGCATGGGTATAAAAGATCCGGAAGAAAAACTGAATCTGTACTTCCTTTTCGGAGGAACAGTTTATTATTATCGTCTATTTGAAAAGTATCAGTGTACAGGATTTGATGATGCCCTTGAAAAGCTGATATTCAGCGAGTTTGCACCGCTTAAAAATGAAGTGAGAGACGTTCTGATTGAAGAGTTTGGGAAGGAGCACTCCACATATTATGAGATAATCTCAGCTATATCTCAGGGCAGATGCTCAATGAGCGAGATCTCGGATCTGACACATGTCTCTTCTAGCTCATTGTCACCTTATTTTTACGACCTCACAGAGTTGCTGGGAGTAGTGGAACACCGGATACCTGTCACGGACAGTCCTGAAAAAAGCAAGAGAGGGCGGTATTTCTTAAAGGATAATTTTTTCAGGTTCTATGGCCGCTTCGTATATCCTGTGTACAGCCAGTATATGGCAGGCAATTATACTCCCATGTTAGAAAATGTCATGAAGGAATGGAAGAGTTACACAGGCAAGATATTCGAAGATATTGTTCGTGAACTGCTGGTTGAAAAGATGATCAGCGATTATCCAGAGCTTGGGAGCTGGTGGAACCGAAAGGGGGATGAAATTGATATTCTTGGAATAGATCACCAGGGGAGAAAAGCCCTGGCAATTGAGGTCAAGAATAAAGAACTGGATGAAAACGAAGCCAGAGAGATCCTGGAGTTAACACTCGATAAAACAAAATTAGTAAGAGGAATATCTGGCCAAGAATTGAAAGTAGGGATAGTAGCCAGAAAGGTCAAAGGTAGAGAAGAACTGGAAGGTGATGGATTCCTTGTATGGGAACTGAAAGAGCTTATTCCCTGATGTCAAAAAAGACAATTGTCCTTTTTATCAAGTCCCGGATTCAAATCGAGTGGTGTATAGGAAATGACAAGGCGGATAATTTTTACATGCGGTATGAACGACCAACCCACAAAGTTAGTAAAATCTTTTAAAAATCAAAGAGTATTTCAGGGATAAAGTATCTAAATCTCTAGCTCTCAATTAACCTTTCCAGAATAACAGCAGGATCTTGATTTTCATGGTCAATGTAGAAAAAACCAGTAGTAGTATACTCAAAAAATTTTCTCCTTCAGAACTGAAAGACTATGAGAAAAGAAAAATAGTTTTCTGGTACGACAGGGATAAAACTGCCTGGGATCATGAGAAGAATGCTCCCGGAGAAGAGCTTGAAGAAATAATACCGATCCTTAAAGAAAACAACATCAAATTCCATATCCTTGACAATAACTATTTTGAGACCAAAAAACTTCTTGAAATCAAAGACCCGGAGTCAAACTACCTGATTTACTGCCCGGATAAAGAAAGATCACACGAATCTAACTGGCTTTTTGATATCCAACTCTATTCTTCCAGATTCGAAAATAGCCGAATTTCAGACATCAAGAGTGAATTTGAGATTGATGGGCATGAACTTGACGACTTCTTCACTAAATACGAGAAATTCTTTGGCAACCAGAAAGAAAGAGTGCAGCCTTTAAAGAAGCTCCACCAGAAAGACTGGCGTGAAAAAGAGTTCATTCTGGGGATGCTGGCTGTTTTTTCAAAAACGCAGGCTCCTGAATTCAAACAGATTGTAAGGGACATCATGCTCAAATCCCTGGATGAAGCTGAAAACTCTATCTGGGAGAATATCTCAAAGTTCGGGTTGGAGGAAAACTTCTGGGAACTTGCAGAAGAGGACTTTGGGTTTTCGGCAAAGAATCCTACCTTGAAAAAACTTTTCCTTAGCTTCCTGATTACACACATGAAGAGATATTCTGGAATTTCCCTTTCAGGTTACGATCAGTATGTGAACCGAAAAGAAAATGAGTGTCAGATCTTCCTCAAGCACTGGATGGACAGCTCACAGGATTCCAAAACATTTGAGAAATATACAAGAGATATACTTGAAGAAAACGGCCAAGACCTGGAAAAGAACTTGCAGGCAGCGCTTGATAAACGAGATGTACAGAGATATCTTGAAGCTGAAGCCGTTGAGACGTTTGATAAAGCTTTAATTATTCATATACTCAAGTCCCTGAACAGTCCTGTAAATTCAACAGAAGAGGACTTCAAAAGCTATCTATCCTGGATCGATACCCGCCGGACAAAGCACTGGTTTTCAGAGTATGAGAATATCTACAACGCACTTGAGTATGCGGTTAAACTCTTCCAGTTTTCCCTGGAATATTACGATAATCCAAAAGCAGCTGATTCACTAGAAAATACACGCAGTTTGTACGAGTTATTCAAAGCGTATGCTGAGACTTACTACCAGATTGATTATCTCTACAGGAAGTTCTATTATTACTATGATAAAGAGCAGGAAAAAGACATTCTTAAGAAAAGCCTTAGACCCCAGGTTGAATACCTTTATACTAATAAGCTGCTAGGAAAATTGTTATTGAAATGGAGCAGCTTAATTGATTCAAAGCTTGAGGTGCAATGGAAGATTGAACTTGCGGATAGTCAGAACGATTTCTATAAGCAATATGTCCAGAAAATCATAAATAGAAATGAAAAGGTCCGTGTAGTTGTAATCATCTCAGACGCCATGCGTTATGAGATAGCCGCAGAATTAAAAGATAGATTAAACAAGAATACATGGGGACTTGTTGATCTCGGATATATGGCAGGTGTGGTTCCTTCTTATACTAAATTGGGGATGGCAGCTTTGCTCCCACACAAAACCTTGCAATATAGAGGAAAAGATGTGCTTATTGATGAAATGGGTTCGGAGGGAATTGAAAATAGAGGCAAGATTCTACAAAGAGAATGCCTTGATTCCATTGCAGTTAGTTCCGAAGAAATAATTAAAAGCCATCGAGAAGAAGCTAGAGAACTAATAAAAGGAAAAAAGGTAGTGTATGTTTACCATGACAAGATAGACTCTATAGGAGACAAAAGAACACTAGAAGATGATGTTTTTAAGGCTGCACAGGAGACAATTGAAGAACTTGAAGAACTTGTCAGAAGACTAACTATTTCTTTAAATGCAACAAATGTAATTGTTACAGCTGATCATGGTTTTATTTATCGAAGAGATGATATGGAAAATGTTGACAAATTAGACATTTCTTCCTTTGATAAGCAGTTAATTCTGGATTCTACAAGGAGAGTTATCCTGAGTGAGCAAGACATCTCACAAGAAAACATCCATAAATTTAACATGAATTCTCTCCTTGGAGAAGCACAAAAATCTCTTTTTGCATATGTACCAAAAGCTGACCTTAGGTTTAAGCTGCCAGGTGGAGGACTTAATTTTGCTCACGGTGGAGTATCACCCCAAGAAATAGTTGTGCCTGTTTTAATGTATAGTCACAAAGAAAACGATAAAACCCTTGAAAGAAAGGGCATTAAGCACGGTAAAGTCAGTGTCTCGGTGATAAATGACCGGAAAAAGATTACAAGCAGCAAATTTAAAGTAAAGATTTTCCAGACCGAAAAAGTGACTGATAAAATGAAACCCCGCACTATCAAGGTTTCTCTATGGGATATTGATGGTGGGCAGGAAAAAATGGTCAGCGATGAAAAAATCATTATTGCCAATAACGAATCCGATGAGCCCGAAGAAAGACAGTATAATATCATACTCACCCTCGGAAACAATCTTGAAAACAAAACATATTACCTCAGGCTGATTGACGAAGACCCAGCTGAAATAAAAGATATTGTACGGATTCCATTCGAACTTGACCTTCTGATTGGCGACTTTGATGACTTCTAAGTTGAAAAGTAAATTATGCACAAAAATTAGGGATAAAAAAGAGTGTAGGGATATTGTAATAGGGACAGGATAAAAATGACCGAAGAATCTCTTGAGACAGCAAGCCTCGAAACAGATAGAAAACTAATCCAGTATTTCCCTGGCAGAGTTGTACGAAAAGACCTTACAAAGTTATTAAAGGTCGGGCATAATGTCCCTGTCTATGTGCTGGAATACCTTCTCGGCTCTTACTGTGCTGACGATGATGAAGAAGTGATTCAGGAAGGCATCCAGATAGTAAAAAGTATCCTGTCCCAGAACTATGTCCGACCAGATGAAGCCGAAAAGATCAAGTCAAGGATCCGTGAGACGGGCTACTATACGGTTATTGACAAAATCACGGTCATGCTCAATGAAAGGAGAGATATATATGAAGCTACTTTCTCCAATCTCGGGCTCAAAAGCATTGAGATTGACTCTGATTATGTCATAAAATACGACAAGCTTCTCGGTGGCGGGATCTGGTGCATGATCAAGATGGAATACTCAACAGAATCAGCTTCTTCGCCATTCATTATCTCCAGTTTGAAACCTATCCAGATCCCGAATGTGAACATCCAGGAGATCTTGGTTGAAAGGAAGAACTTCACCAAAGATGAGTGGATCGATGTCCTGATAAGAAGCATTGGGATGGAACCTACTCAGCTTGAAACTCCCATCAAATGGCATATGCTCGAAAGGCTTGTTCCTCTTGTCGAAAATAACTATAACCTATGTGAGCTTGGCCCGAAAAGCACAGGAAAATCTCACGTTTACAAGGAAATTTCCCCAAACACCATTCTTATGTCCGGAGGGCAGACTACAGTTGCAAACCTTTTCTACAACATGGGCACCCGACAGATAGGGCTTGTTGGGTTCTGGGACGTTGTGGCGTTTGACGAGGTTGCAGGAATCCGTTTCAAAGACAAGGACGGAATACAGATCCTTAAAGACTATATGGCCTCAGGCTCTTTTGCGAGAGGAAAAGAGCAAAAGAATGCAAATGCTTCCATTGTTTTTGTTGGAAACGTCAACCAAAGTATTGAGTCCTTATTAAAGACATCTCACCTATTCTCCCCTTTCCCGGAAGCCATGAACAGTGATACCGCCTTTTTCGACAGGATGCATTATTACATTCCTGGCTGGGAAATCCCGAAGTTCAGGCCTGAACACTTTACAGACAGGTACGGGTTCATAGTTGATTATATTGCAGAATTCTTCAGGGAAATGAGGAAGAGGTCCTACGCCGACAATATAAACAGATTCTTTAAGCTGGGGAACAACCTGAACCAGCGTGATGTTATTGCTGTTAAAAAGACCTTCTCAGGCCTTATGAAACTCATTTACCCGGATGAGAATATCACCAGAGAACAGGCGCAGGAGATTCTTGAGTATGCTCTTATTGGAAGAAGGCGCGTGAAAGAGCAGCTTAAAAAAATAGGAGGGATCGAGTTCTTCGATGTCAACTTCTCCTACATTGACAATGAAAACCTGAAAGAATCTTTCGTGTCCGTACCAGAAAGCGGTGGAAACAAAATAATCCCTGCAGGCATCACAAAACCTGGTGAAGCCTATGCTGTTGCAGCTACCGAATCTGGCAAAATTGGGATTTATAAGTTTGAAGTTCAGGTAGTTGCAGGTTCGGGAAAATATGAAAAATCAGGTACAGGCTCAAATACTCAGACCAAGGAATCCATAAAAACGGCATTCAATTACTTCAAAGCTAATGCAAAATCCATAAGTCAGAGCATATCTGTAAAAGAAAAGGATTACTTTTTGCACGTCCAGGACCTTTACGGAGTTGGCATGTCAGAAGAACTTGTCCTTCCAGCCTTCATCAGCCTCTGCTCCGGAGCATTGGAAAGGTCGCTTCAAGAACAGACTGCAATTCTAGGAAGTATGACAATCGGAGGATCTGTAGGTGTACTTGAAAATCTTGCTGGTCTTTTGCAGGTCTGCCTTGATGCAGGGGCAAAAAGAGTAATGATCCCAATTTCTTCTGCAGGAAAGATTGCTACAGTGCCGCCTGATCTTTTCAGTAAATTCCAGATTTCTTTTTATGAAGATCCTATTGATGCAGTGTACAAGTCGATGGCATTAATTTGATGTCTTACAAGAATGTTGAGAAATCTGGCGTATATAGGACTTACGCGGTTGAAGCACTTTTTCATAAGTTACATTAAAATACTTTTTTTTAATATATTAACATAAATAGAATCAAAAAAAATCTCTGGGTTGAGTGAAATAAATCCTCCTAAATGCACTGATCTTGATTACATCAACTTTCTTATCGCTTCTTCACGCGTATTTAGCTGTACCGAAGCTTCAAAGTGCAGTTGTTTAGATTTTGAGTTTATCCCGAAATGATCTAAGAAGGTCAGCATTCTATTGTGGTGAGCTCTTTATAGTTCATTTGAAGCTTGGAGAACTGGAAACTGCATATAAATATGCGAGTGACTTACTACATTATGCTCAGGGTGATGTTAGAAACATCACAAATGAACTTTGTACACAGCTTGAAGTAAGGATTGACAATGGAATATATGATGTTCCGGAAGAGTTGATGAAAAAAGCTGAGATTATAGCTCATAAAGTGGGACTTGGATTTAGGAAGTAAAGGCAGGAGGCAAAAGAAAAACTGTTTTTCTTCGACGTCAACTTTCCCCTTTACGTGCATAAATTAACTTGCTGCTTTTAGGTCCCCTAAAATTCACTTCTCTCTGTTCCCGTGCACTAAAGATGCAAAATAAGCTTCTTCAATGTAATTGCATAATTCAAGAACTCTTGTCTGATGCGTCTCCTCAAGTTTGTGGAACGGGTCAACATACAGTGCATTCAGCATTTTGTCAATTGTTTCCAGATACCCAAGGGATTTTTCATCCTTTACTTTGTTCTTCAGGACTTCCACTGTCACCTTAACAGCAAAAGCCTCATCATTTACACACTGATCCCTGAGTTCGTTAAGGGTCCTTGCAAGGTCAAGGGCAGCAAGTTCTCCTTCCCTTCTTTCTCCTACTTTCTGAGCTTCTATTTTCATCAATTCGATTTTTGCCTCAGCCATTTTAGCTTCGTTTTCGATCTGCTGGTATCCGGCTTTGTCTTCTCTTTTGATAGATTTTAACTGGCGGAGGAGTTCGAGACCTTGTTGTGCTTCTTTCATGTCGGATTTAAGTTCGGCGGCATCTTCAGCTTCCAGGCTTTGAGGATTTCTACCGCCTATAATTATCGAATCTTTTATTGTGATTGATTTTGAAGATTTCATACTCTCAGATTCTTTTCTTTAATTATTAAACTTGTTTAAAAAATCCTTCTCAAGTTAAAACAAAAAATTTTTTATAACATCCGGCAGAAACAACTTTGATATTTAACTGGAAACTGAATCTTATTTAGAGTCGAGAGGTTAGACTGGATGGACCAACAAATCGAAATTAAGCGTGAAACCGAATTCTACTATTTTATCCGCTTGAAGATATCTATTTCAAATAAATGGTTATTCATTATTCTCAGAAAACAGCATGCACTTTTTAGTTATATATCTCTTCATAAAAGCGAGAGAGACATTATTCGAACCATTTTGCTAAAATATCCCTGTTTAAGCCAGTTTCAAGATTATCTACTAAATTCACATAAATAAAACCAAAGTGTCGCCCGATATTTTTTGATATGCTTGTTGTAACGAACAGAGAGGTCGGAGTTATAGACTCCGATTGATCACGAGCATTGTTATAATGCGAAGGATGACAGGGCTGAGGAAAGGGAAATCTTGCTTAAAGGGAATTAGAGAAATGAAAAAAAAGGAATTAATATTTTTAATTTTCGAAAAAGAATTTTAAATAATTACATTCAAAAATTCAATGAAGAAATTAACTATTTTTCAATTCATCAATCTGATTTAAATAATATTCTTTTGTTTGATCAATCTCAAACTCAATTCTTCTAATTTCTCCTTCTAATTGCTGAATTCTTTCTCTATAATTTTGTATTTCAAATTTTCGAAGTGGGATCCGTTCACCTTGATGTCCAATTCTTTTATCAGGTTCACCAAGTTTTATTATTTCTTCTATTTCTTGTATTCTATACTGCAGATCTTTAATTTCCATTTGGTCAGGTTGAATTATTGTATTCATCTCTATTTCTATCATTTTTATTTCAGATTTACGTTTATAATTTTTGAATTCGTCTTCAAGTTTCTTGTATTTGTCTTTTGTAATATCGTTGATCTTCTCTTCAAACATTAGATTGTTGAGGCAGTCAATATATCTATCCTTCCATTGATTTATTGCATTATCTCGGAAACCATCCGGCTTATGATAGGGAGCAAAACCGGCTGGAAGTTCCTTTCCGGCAAGAAAATGCACATCTCCAATACCAAAACCAAGATCAGTCAAAGTGGTGATAAAGAATTTCCTGAAATTATGAGTCCTGATCCTATTATATTCTCCCTTGCTTTCAGCTTCCATATTGATCTTTTTTGAGATTAGCCTGAAATTATCCTGAAATGTATATTCTGTCATCCTTCTGAATTCTTCTGCTGCTTGGTAGTCCTTTTTAATGAGCTCTAGATAGTCATCATTTATGTTTTCCTTAATGAAAAGGTAATCATCCTCAGAGTTGATCCTGTGCTTGGTTCTCCATCTTTCACCTGCTTTTCCTTTCAATGTGCCCTGACCATTTCGGATTGAAATATACTGCTGTATTGCCCGTGTAGCTTCAGGAGAAAAGAAAGTGTAGAATGGAACTCCCGTTTTCTTACGTGTCAGCTTTAGTGTAGTAATCTCGTTCTCATCAACGTTCTTTACGTCCTTCACCTTAAGCTGGATAATATCTGAAACTGACAGACCTGAACTTGTGGCAATAAGGATATATGCCCTGATCATAGGATTTGCGACTTTAAGTGCATCTCGAATTTCATCTATTGTTGGGACATCATTATTTACAGTTTTTGCAGCCTTAACCATCTTTGGATTTATAATTTCTATTCGGTGAAATTTATAAAATGAAATTACAGACTTCACATTCACATTCACGCTTTTTTCAGCCAATTTTTCATCATTTTTCAGATATAAATAAAAGTTATCGAGATATTTCAGATACTTTCTCTTCAGGATGACTTCACCAGATTCGTTTATGGCTTCATTTATGAGTTCTGAGGGAGTTTTTTTAGTCATCGTAATGTATTTTTTCATGGCAGTCAAATAGCCATGTAAAGTATTTTGTGAAGTATACGATGAAAGCCATTCTTTCACCATTTCATCTTCTGAAATTTGTTTGATGCTTAACATTTTGAAAACCCTATTTTTGTAATCCTTGATATTTAAAGAAGATGGGTTTTATACAATAATAACTCCTATCACCATGGTTATCACTAAAATAACGGCTGCAAGTTATTTATTTTTATCTGGGAACAGATATTTCTGCTTTGTTCGAGTATATTGAGTGTGCTGATAAATGTAGCATATCGGGCTTATGTAAGTGTTGTAAGAATAATGGGGAAAAAACAAAAGTAAATGCTACATTTGGAAAAACTCAAGATTTTGGAATACGAATGAAAAAAAGATTACAGGCGAGAGAAAAAGTTACTGAAAAGGTATTTCACTAGAGATTCCAGAGTTATAGTCTGTCTCGCATGTCTAGATTTCGCCTAGATATTAGAATTATCTTGGATAGCTTAAACCGATATTGCATACCATATGTGGGGGTTGGCTGTTTAGATTGACCAAGTTAATCTGAACTTATGGTAAATCACCCTTTCACTGTAATTATTTGTAGCATAAATGTAAAAAGGTTGGACAACTTGGACGGCATATGTAAAACTATAATAAGTAAACACTATATTACCCGTTGTTTATATATTGAAAAGGAAATGTAGTCCGCAAATAAGGAAATGTGAGTAATAATATCAACCGAGGTTATTTTACATATTCGTGATATCATATGCAATGATATTATCGTTAAGTTCCTCTAAACTTTCCAATATTATGGAGTCATTGAATAATTTAGTGTCAGTCGCAAGCGATGCAATATTCTCCAACGATATTTGCGATTGATAGGCAATCTGATTTAATTTTCTTTGTATTGCTTTAGATCCAATTTCTCTTATCGAAATCACAGCGTTTTCGGTGGAGTGTCTAAGTTTTTTAATAACCGACAACTTTCCAATCTCTTCAATTGATTGAACGGTATCTATAAGGTAATACTCATTTCTCAAATCTATAGAAAAGTCTGCTATATCCTTTAATACTCTAATACTATTATTTGCGTCATTATTCATTTTTTGTTCTACGGCTTTGACTCCAAACTTTTCAATGGCTATTGTTATCTTATTAATTATATACATTAGATTTTGATCTATTCCACAAGTTGGACTTTTTTGAATTGCAAGCACTGCAATGTTTTGAAAAGATGATAGTATACGAATTGAATTTGCGGTGTTTTTCCTGACAACAAGATCTCCAATATGGTCAATGAAAGACACAGCATCAATTGTTTGCTCGTACATGTCATTTTTTACTGAAATTTCCCCAATCTCTCGAAGATATGACACTACATCCTTTACAACACTATCATTATTTATCTCTTGATTGATCAATTGGATTCCAATATCTTTTATGAGTGACAAGGAACCCTTAGTTGCAATTTCAAATTTTCTTTCTGCTGCGTAAATCCCAATATCTTTTAGCGTAATCAATGTATTTTTTGCTGGAAGTTCAAATTTATGTTCAGCTGCACTTATGCCAAACATGCCTATAGAGTATAATGTAGATGTTATTAGAGTATCAAATTCACTCAGTTTTTCTTTAGATGCTTTATCTCCAGGATCTAATTTCAGAACTTCTGTTTCAATTTCGTTTAAAATTATTCCAACCATACTTATTGACATTTCAAGTTCTTGTTTAATTGAGAATTTACCAATTTCTTCAAGGTATTTTATGGACTGCCGGATATCAACTTTTAAATTCTTGTTTATTAGTTCTTTACAGATTTCGTTAATTATTCTCGCAACGAAAATTGCCTCTGATTCTAATCTTTGTTCAACTGCTCTTTTACCAATCGATCTAAGATTAATTTCGATTACAGAAATATCAACAGTGCTAAGATCTTTTTTAATAATCTCTATGCCAATATCTTTAATAGATAACAACGCCCAAATTGTTATATCCTCTAATTTCTGTCCTGTTGCTACTTTCGCGATTTCGCATAGAGAATTTATTGTCAAATTAATTAGAGTAGTTTCTTTATTATCAACTGCTTTAATTCCAATGCCATGTAAATAATCGATTAAAATCAGAGCTGATTCACGATCGTTTTGAGTCACAGAAAAAGATCCAAAAGTCTTAAAGGCTTTTACGATGGGTAAATGGAGATTATTATCAATTTGGCTTATAGCAAAACTGTTTGTACAGTCAATAATTCTTTTGTATCCATACTTTGCTGTTGCAAAATCATGTTTTATCTCAGAACTGACTATAATATCAAGAATTTGTTGTATAGGATTATCATCAAAAATTTTTTTAGATAAGATTGAGTCAGATTTAATTAAAAAACTCTTTTTGTTAAGTTGATTTTGAAAAAATTTAATTTCTCTCTCTTCAATGTTATTTTCATCTTCTGGAGTTTGTTCAGGCAATTGATTTCCAATTTCATCATTTTGGATATAATGAAATGATAAAATTGTTTTATCGGTTATTTTTTCCGATATCTTTTCAATTATATTTGATGGTTTAAGTAAATCTAGAGTATTCCTAATATATATGGCTAATGAAAAAAACGAGAAAGTACCAAGCACATACGAAAACCAAATATGCGTTTCAAATGAATTAAAGAAGCTATGGTCAAAATCTACTATATTCCCAGAATCACCCCATATTTGCTTCAATACCCACATCCCATATACCATAGATACCAAATAAATTAATGTTAATAAGTAAAAGTCAGGATTAATCATCCAATTCATAAATACTTGAATTACTCTTGGAGAGTAGGAAGTTGCCGTCTGCTGTACTGCCACTAAGCTTAGTGTTATAACAATTGCAAGAATTGCGGCTTCACTCTGTATGAGAGTGCTAAGTAAAGATCTGGCGCTATCAGGGGAAGTAGTATTGAAACCAATGTGAACTCCAAAAAAAGATCCTGAAATAAAATATATAAATATGAATATTAATATAAAAGTAAGTATGTAAGGAGTCAGCCTACATTTTTTTATATGTGAACTATATAAATTTTTCACCATATAAGTGAACATACAGATATTATTCAATATAAAGATATTGAAAAATTTAAGCTCTTAGTAAAATATACTTTTCTCAATTAATTTTGAAAAAACTTAGTAAGATTGCTTTTACGTATTCTCAGTCAACTTTCCATATCCTATCCTTTGAGTATAAATAGCAAC